>JAMOBH010000382.1:0-4977 GCA_039908085.1 Magnetococcus sp. YQC-5 | reverse complement strand
TCAAAACCCTGGGGGATGAATCCCCCAGACCCCCTCTTTTTTTTTAATATTAAAAAATAAAGCTTGAAAATCAAACAGTCGTTTTGGTCACAGGAACCAATTGTTTGTCCACCTTCAAATACCAAATGGACAACCCCAATGAGATATTGATTGCCAACAATTGAAACATGCCCCCCAGGGAGAACAAACCCACGGCCATGGAGGCGATCAAGGCAACGGCCAGGGTGCCATAATCTTTTTTGTTCACCCGATCGCCATAAGAACGTATGCTCCAAGAACGTTTCAAACTGGTGATCAGGAGAGCCATGAAGGGGATCAGACTTTGCAAACCGCCTTCCACCCAAATGATCAAATAGGCGTTGTGAGGTCTGTGTTCTGCGGTTGGGGTTGCCACAGACCAGGTGGCATACCAACGCAGGGTTTCGATGCTGCCCATGCCATATCCCAACGGATTTTCAAGAGCCAGTTTGAAATAGGCTTTCCAGACGTAGGTTCTGGAGTCTTCTTGTTTGCTTAGATCAATGGTGGAACGGCTGGCATTTTCACTCATGGCTGCAGAGAGGAAATCATCCATGGCGGTAATCTGCATGACCAGGATAAAAACAACCACAAACATGACCGCCTTGAAGAGATTTTTCGTGAATCCGGTCAATACCAGAATGCCAACGAGCATACCGGCCCAGGTGGTGCGGGAAAAGGAGAGTATGATGGCGAAAAACAGCAAAATGGCACTTCCGATGGAGAGCCAGCCTGATTGGGTGCGAGTGCGTAAGACATTATTCAAGCTGATCAAAAAACCGGGCAGAATGGAGAGGCCAAAATAGGTTGGATCATTCAGCACACCGATCATGCGCAGTGCGTTTGCATCCCGACCTGATGGCAAACCCAGACTGCGCAGGAAAAATCCGACTGGGGCCAATTGTGGAATGATGAACAGCATGCCGTAGATTGCGCTGATGATTCCAGACCAGACAAAGAGCTTGAACATGAATTCAAGATCCTTGGTGGAACGGACCGCCAGCACCAGGACGACACCAATACCCATTTGACGGAACAGCATGATGATTCCTTCCATCGCACCGGGTGCGTCGGTGCCATACAGGCTGCTCAAGACATAAAAAAAACTGAACAGGAAAAACAACTGGGAACTCAGTCGGATCTGTTCCAGGGGACGACCGTCATAAATGGCCAACGCGATCATCAGGACACCCACCCCAAGGGGCAAGCGTGCGATGGCACTGAACACGTCGGAAAAAAGGGGCATGATCACAAAAATCAGCAGATAATATAATCCGGCAAATTTAATTGATCTTGAGACGGTTTCCGATTTTTGGGCTGGTGGTGATTTCATGTTTTTTTTCAAGTTTGTCAAGCCATTTGGAACACAAAAAACCTTGTCCGTGTGTCAAATGCAAAGAATCGGGCACTGCAGGTTTGGCAGCACTACACGATTCCCGTTCTGCACGGTGGTGTATCGCTTGTCGATGAGAGCCGCGACCAGTCGGCACGATGGATCAATGATGGTTTCGTTAGTGTTTTGTCAGGTTGGTATACAGTTTTAGCCAGCAGCGGTCAAGGGCGTTCAGAACCGTCGCAGCTCCTGGTGCCGGAAGGTTTCAAATGTCAGAGGCCATGCAGAGCCAACGCCCGCAGGCAGGCATGAAGATGGGTATGACCTGCAGAAATCGGGATTTCGATTTCCGGCAAACGTAATCCCCAACGGTGCCCCTCCTGGTCTGCCTGCACTACCCAACTACAGAGACGAGAGAGGCGGGCTTCGGTGTCAAGTGGAGCCAACTTGTTGAAATCAAATACGATTTCATAACCATGGTGGCTGGCGAATTGTTTGATATGCATGACTTCCGCTCTGGCCCAGGATTTCCAATGGATGTGTTTGGGGGCGTCGCCGGGTTGATAGGCGCGCAAACCCATGAAATCCTCCCCCTCTTGCAATAAACCTTGAGTACCTGAGGAATGATCAAGCAACGGAGGTGGTGGGTATTCCGGGGCTGGATAGACCAGGCAGGAGAGTTTCAGTCGCAAGATACTCCAGCCTCGCACAATACCCAGGGGAAAGGTGGTGGAGAGATGGCACAGATCATGTGTCAGCCATCCCCGTCGAGGGGCGGGGCAGGAGAGGGTAAGCCATCCCTGGGCGTTGGCGGCGATATCCTGGCAGGGGGCTTGTTGTTTGGGGAGGGCAAGAGAGAGTGCCCGTCGCGTTGTACCGGTGCTGTTGTCCACGTTGACTTGGAATTGGGCCATTTTTCCGGCAAAGGTGGGGGGGGTTGGACCGGCAGAGAGTCGCAAGCCGTGCAGATTGCGAAAAGTATGAAAAAGAGAGGTCAAAAAAACGCCTGTCAGTAAAAACGTGCAGGCCAATCCTGTGCTGATGCCATAATTGAGGGAGGTGATCAACATGATCATCAGGACCACAGCAATCATCATGCCATGACGGTTGGGCAGGATATAGATGCGTTTGCGGGTCAGGGTAATGGAGTCAGTCATCGGTTCACGGGATGGCCACCGAGGTGAGAAGGAGGTGGGTCAGGTCGTGGTGTTGTCCTGATCCTGGCAAGAGGCGGTGGCTGACCAGTCCAGGGAGGACAGCCTGGACATCTTCGGGTAAGACAGATGCGTGGTCGTTCATGAAGGCCCAGGCCTTGGCAGCAGCCAACAGGGAGAGTCCGGCGCGTGGTGAGAGGCCGTGACGAAAATGGCTGGAGTGGCGGGTGAAGGCCAGAAGGGCTTGCAGGTAGTCCAGAAGGGCTGAAGATGCGGGCAGGCGTTGGGCGGTGTGTTGCAGTTGTTCCAATTCTCCTGGTGCCAGACAGGGTTCCAGGCGGCTCAGCAGAAGGCGACGTTCTTCGCCCTGAAGCAGTGCCCGTTCGGCTTTTGGATCGGGAAAGCCCAGTTCCAGGCGCATGAGAAAGCGGTCCAGTTGGGATTCGGGCAGGGGGAAGGTCCCGGTTTGGTGGGTGGGATTTTGGGTGGCGATGACAAAAAAAGGGGCGGGCAGGGGGTGGGTGGTGCCATCCATGGTGACTTGTCGTTCTTCCATGGCTTCCAGAAGGGCACTTTGTGTCTTGGGTGTGGCTCGGTTGATTTCATCCGCAAGGATCATTTGACAAAATATGGGGCCGGGGTGAAACCGAAAGGAGGCGGTTTCGCGGTTGAAGATGGAGACTCCCAGAAGGTCGGCGGGCAGAAGGTCGGCGGTGAACTGGATGCGTTGATAGTGCAGACCAAGGAGGCGGGCAAGGGTCATGGCCAGGGTGGTTTTGCCGACTCCTGGCAGGTCTTCAATGAGGAGGTGTCCCCGTGCCAGGATGCAGGCAATGGCCAGGCGGATGGGGTGTTCCTTGCCGAGGATGATTTGACCGGCTTGTTTGACGACGTTGTCCAATCGTTTTGTATCGTGCATAAAATTTTGAGATCCTCTTGTGATCAAATGATTAAAAAAATTCATCAGGTGAGTGTCGGAGTGCTGAAAACATGTCTTAAGGTATTTAAGTAGTAATTGTGGTCATATCATGATCCTATTGGCTTGGCATATAATTGGTCCCTTTGCGACCAGAGGGGCAAAAAGGGGTTGGGCAGAGGGAAGAAACTGCCCACACTGGATGATCTTGCCGTATGGTACAGGTGGAAAAGCATTGAATCGTGTTTTATTTCAACATGTTAAAAGAATGGCACAACAGTTGAATAAGGCTCTTGCAACAGAGATACTGTGTCTTGCATGCCATTGGAGAAGATCATGACGCCAACAATACTGCTGCCTCAAGTGGACCCGCGTTCAGCCATGATGGCAGAGAAGCCGACGGTCAGTAAAGGTGCCGAGGAGGGAGCCTCCCATTTTCAGTCGGCCTTGGAGCAGGCCGAGGCCAGCCAATCTGCTGCCAAACCATCGGAGCCGGAGCGTTCCGGGAGAGGTCGCGCCCCTGACCAGGAGCAGCCTGTCTCACAAGTCCGGGAGTCACGGGATTCCAAGGTATCGCAGGCGTCGCAGGTGCAGACGAAGTCACAGACCACCCAGACCTCGCCAACAACGCAGAGTGCCCCGACCGAGTCACTCAGTTCGAACGGGCAGGCCACGCCAACCGAGTCTCTCCAGCCCACCGGGCAGACTATGCCCATGGAGGCGGCTCTCCAGACTGGGTCACCTCAGGAACCCACTCAGACCGTGTCAACGGCCCAGCCTGCCCAGACGCCGCAGGTCACGCCGACCGGGCAGACCACCCAGGTTGAACAGGCCACCCAGGGCGAACAGGCCACCCAGACCGCCGAGGTCACGCAACCCTCCCAGGAGTTCAAGGTCAACAAGGACTCCATCAGCTCCACGGGCAAGCCTCGTGCCAGAAAAAAGGCCGATGATGGCTGGGAAGGGAGTCTCCAAGGGGGAGGGGTGTTGTTGGACAAACCCTTGGCTCCTGCGCCGACCGGCATCCACCCAGCCATGCGTTCAGAAGCGGGTGTTGGCGAGTCACTCCTGCCACCCACCGTGGCTGGGCAGAGCAACGGGGTCCATGGAGAGGAGGGGGTCATGACTCCGGTTCCAGGAGTACACGCCGGGCGTGATCCCACACTCCATGCCTCAGTGCCCCAGCGCATGGCTGAGGTCATGACCCTCAAAGCAGGTGGCAAAACCGAGACCACCCTGCCCATTCAGGCTCATTCCGCCGATGGCAAATCTGATTTTGCCTTTGCCTTGCGTCTGGTTGGGAATAATGCCTCCAATACCATGGAGAACCGCGCCATCCCAGCCTCCCAGGCCACCCTTTCCGCCCATTCCCCCTACCTGGGCGAGGATTTGGCGGAACAGGTGGCACGGATGCGACTCATTTCCCGACCCGGTGGCTCGGAACAGATGCGTATCACCCTCCATCCACGGGAACTTGGCGCGGTGGATATGCGTCTGGTGGTGGATGAACAGCGTCAGGTTCACTTGATGATGACCGCTGATTCGGATACCGCTCG
>JAMOBH010000045.1:0-23689 GCA_039908085.1 Magnetococcus sp. YQC-5 | reverse complement strand
TAAAAAAAAAGGGTGGGGGGTTTGGGGGGCGGTTCTCCGCCCCCCAAGGTTTTCACTGGCCTGTTTACGCGAGGAAATGAATGATTTCCGTAAGCAGTCCAGAGAGTGCCAGAAACAACAAGGTCAAACCAACAGCAAGCAAAGTGAAACCAAGAATCTTGGCATAGAACTGGAATTTATCCGTAGCCGGTTTCACCATCACCTCTGCCAGTTTACCCTCTGCGGCCATCCGCTGAAACTCAACGGTCCGTTGTTCCTTGAACTCCTCCATCGGCATGTTGCCTGTGAACATGATAATGTCCAAAGGAAACTTGCTGGGACGCAGGTGGCAGTTGAAGAAGTGAACGGAAAACAGGAAGATGATTGCCAGTACCGCTTCTTCACCATGGAAAATGGTAGCCACATTGAAGATCCATCCTGGCAGATACTGACCTGCAAAGCCAGGATACCACAACACCAAACCGGATCCACCGATAATGCTCACACCCCAGAATGGTGCCCAATAGTCAAACTTCTCCCAATAGGTCCAGTGATCGAAATGAGGACGTGGACCCTTGCCAGCAAACCACTTGAGCATGGCAATGAGATCCCACAGATCCTGCCAACGCGGAACCAACGAATAGGGACCGAACCACTGGAAGGTCTTCCGGTTTTTGATGAGCAACTTGTGCAACACATACACCAGATGAATAAAGAAGACCCCCACAAACACCACCGCCGCAAAACGATGGATAATGGCCATGTTTTCTGGTCCACCCAGCATCCGTGCCATGGTTTTTGCCCAGAATGACGATGCAAACAGCACTGTCAACCCTGTGGCACCCAATACCATGATGGAAAGGGCAAAGCTTATATGAGCCACGCGCCACATGGCCGGAAAACGTTGTACATTGATACGTTCACCAGTGGCCGGAAGAGGCGTTTCTTCAACCTCCTTGGGCGGTTTATGATGAATGCCCGCCTTTTTCTCTTTTCTCTCCCGCCAAAACCAGAGCATGGAGTGAGTCCAGAAAACCGCGAACACCCCCACCAGCAAACCAATCATCCCCTTGGAAGTCAACCACATCTCTGGATACTTGTCAAAATTCTGCGTGCTTCCATGAGGCTGGAAGGTCAAAAACCCTTCCGACACGTTCTTGTGACACGCCTTGCAGGTCTTTTCACGGTTATCCATGTGAACTTTGGATGCTGGATCGGTAATGCGCTTGTTGTCGTGAGATTCATGACAGTCAAAGCATTTGGCCGTGTTTGCATATCCAAGCTTGTTGACCTGACCGTGATACGTATTTATATACGTGTTGTACTGCTCCTTGTGACAAGTACCACAATTCTGCGTGATAATGACCTGTGCATTGCTTGTTTTGGCCGCACTGATCTGATGTGGCGTATGGCAATCTGCACAAACCGGCTTGGCATCATCACCCCAACGCAAAACAGCTTTGCCATGCAACGAGTTCTCATACACACCCAGCTGTTTCTCATGGCATTGACCACAGATCAACGGGGATTTCATGTGAAACTCTTTGCGCTCCGCCGATCCCTTGGCAAAAATTTCATGCCCATTGTGACAGTCAGAACAATAGGCGTTTGGTCGGGAGGGATCCTTTTTGTTGGGTTTGGCGTGAATGGAGTCCATAAACTGGGTAATATTCTCCACCACCCGATCCAACGCCTCCTCGCCCTTGGCACGAGGTACTGTCCGTTTTGCAAACAAATCCTCGTGACACTGTACACAGTTCACTTTGTGTTTTTCACCCTCCACATGCGGCACTTTGGTGATGTCCGCATGACACTCCACACACAACCGTTTTCCATGGACACTCTTGTTGAATGTTTCCATGTCAACATGGAGGTTTTGTCGATTCGATTTCAGCTTCTCCCCCTCACTCTTGAGGGTGCTGAATCCTTTGACGCCATGACAATAGGTACATTTATCATTCTCAGTATTTTTGTCTACTGTGAAGACGTCTGGCGCATCCATCTCCTGCTTAGGAGGGTTATAGGCATGAGATGCATTGGGAAAAAACATCATCCCCAAGAAGAAGACAACAAGTAACAACAGGCTCTTTTTCATGGATAGTGGATCCTTCCCGCCGACCCCCCTCCGTTAAGGAGGGGGGCTTTTGAAGTTTATTGACCTTTCATCCATTTATTGGAGGGATCGTTTTTGATGTCATTCAGAAGCTTTCTCACTTCTGCGACTTCAGTACCGCGACCTCCAGCTTCGGCTTTGGTGATCAGTTCTTCTGCCTGAGGAATCAGCTGGGTATAGAACAATTCCGCGACTTCATAGAACCCTTGCCATTGGACAAAGTCTGGGGCCTGCATGGCAGCTCCTTGACGAGCTTTACGACCTGCCTGATGCCACAGTTTGAACCAGGTCCATTCAATGGCATCGTCGAAGGATTTCTTGCTGCGCAGATTGGCTTTGAGCAGACCATCCATCAGACGGGTTCCCGGCTCACCATACTTGCTGTTGTAGAGTTTGACAATACTGTCAAACTGCTCGTAGAAATTCTTGCTGACTTTGTCTGTGTGACAGGAGGAACAAACATCCCGCATATCCTGGCGGTGCGCTTCAGCATTTTCGGTCTTTTTGGAAATCGGTTGCGTCAGATCCCAACTGATCCGTTGGCCCACATCATGAGTCATGGCCACATCCATGGTTGGGGACATGTGACAGGTCACACAGGTGGGACCGCTTACGTAATCCTGTCCTGGAATCCATTTGGGCGAATCCAGATGCATCTTTTCAAAATTGGCGCGATAGTTGGCACCGTGCTTGGAAGCTTCATAGATTTCCTTCTGGGAATGGGCTGGACCTTGATGGCATTTGCCACAGGCATCCGGGCTGCGTACCTGGGTTTGCGAAAAATCATGATTCTGATGGCAGGACGAACAGGCTCCCACCGACCCATCGGGATTGATGCGTCCAATACCGGAATTGGGCCAAGTGGCCGGGTCAAGCTTGCCACTGGGTGCAACCTTGACTGTGGAACCATGGCATTGAACACAGGCCAGAGTAGCTGTCTGAGTGCCCGCCGGTGTGCCGTCACTTTGTACTGTAGTGGCCAGGGCGTGATCAACGGATCCTTCAAGATTGCCACCAGATTTGGCATGTTTGCTGGCCGTAAACTGTTTGGTTTCAGTTTCATGGCAGCGGGCGCAATCCTTCGGAGTTACCAATATGGAGATCAGATACTTTTTATGCATGAATGCATCAGCATCTTCTTTCTCCGCCTTGTGGCACTCATAGCAGCCCACATTGGCACCATAATGCTTTGAGTTGCCCCACTGCTGGACAATGGCGCGGTTTTCTTCCGCATGACAGGAGACGCACGTGGCACTGATTTTACTCAAGCCATTGAAGCCACGTTTTTCCTGTTCTGCCACTGCTGGTGCTGCTGGTGCTGCTGCTGGCACGGCTTCTGCGGCCTGGGCGGTCCGTACCCCAATGGGCAGCAGAACCAGAACCATTACCAGTACCAGCCAGTGAATGGGATGACGGCGAGACCTCTCCTGGTGCAGAGGGTTCCAGGCCTTGGTCTGGAAGTTTGATTTACTGCGGATATCCATATTTGTCTCCTTTTTCCTCACGTGGAGTGTCGACTGAGACTACTACACAGCCGGTCAGTTGATTCGAAACAATGGTCATGGCTGACGCCAACCTACACGAATTTTTGGTGACTGCAAGCCACTACAAAACAAGGTAAAACGCCCCGTTTTCGCAGTGATCAAACACATCAGCCAAAAGTATCCGACATAATGTTTTGATACCAGCTTTCATTGTACTGAGCTTCCTGCTGACGAATGAAATCCGGGGCTTTGCCAGCCGAGACACCTCCACTGACTTCAATGATTTTTCCCGCATGCAGCTTGTAAATGCCGGCAACCGAGATGCCGTATTCCGGGCTGATCATGCTGTAGCAGGTGTTGACGTAGGAAGGTATCCCCACCGGCTTGCCATTGAGCAGATTCACAATCGCAGCTGCGCACACCTTGGCCGTGGAATTGGCTGCGTAACCGGATTTCGGCAAGCCTGTGGCAGCGGCGGAATCGCCAATGACATGCACGCCTTTGTGAATTTTGGACTCCATGGTTTCAAAATGCACAGGACACCATCCCTTCTCGTCGGTCAGGCCCGCCTTCTCTGCAATGACATTCGCTTTGTTTTCCGGGATGATATTGATGCAGCTACTGGTGAATTCGGCCATGTCCGTATAGACCGTCATGGTTTTGGCGTCCACACGGGAGACTTTTCCTCCTTGGGCTGCCGGTATCCATTCAATAAGGCTTTTGTCGGTTTCGTAACCGTACAGGGTTTTCCAGCCATCGGTGAACAGACCCATTTTGGAAAACTTGTCCTTGGCATCCAGCAGAATCACCTTGGATTTCGGTTTATTGTTCTTCAGATAATGAGCAACCAAGCTGGCCCTTTCATAAGGTCCAGGAGGACAACGGTAGGGATCTGGTGGAACCACCAGGATAAAGGGATCTCCATTCTTGAGTTCCTGGAGCTGTTTGGCCAATTGTGTTGTCTGCGGACCGGCGTCCCAGGCATGGGGGATGCGTGCCTGTGCCTCTGCATCGTAGCCTTCCATATCACGGAAACCGACACCTGGGGAGACGATCAAGCGATCATAGTCGAATTTTTTGCCAGTTGCAGTGCCCACTTTTTTGGCCACAGGGTCAATGGATGTGGCTTGGTCGATGACCACTTCCACCCCATGTCTTTGCAGCCCCTCATAACCCCATCTCTGGACCTCAAGATTGCGAAATCCAGCGATCACCCAGTTGGAGAGAGGCCCAGAGTGATACTCTTTGTTCTGTTCGATCAGAGTGACCTGAATGCTGGGATCGGCCAAGCGGATGTATTTGGCAGCCACAGCTCCCCCATAACCACCGCCTATGACCACCACGCGCTTTTTGGCGATGGCTGCGTAGGCAGGGGTGACTGGCATTGAAACGACTCCCAACGCCGCCATGCCGCCAGTCAGTTTGACAAAATCTCTACGTGTGAATTTCATTGTCATGGCCTCCTTTAGCCCGACCTAACGCTTGATACTGGCGTAAAAATGGGCGATGTCTTCCAATTCCTGCACGGTCAGGTTGGCAATGGCTTTTTGCATTTTATGGGGTTGCGGAATCACAAGATGCTTGTTCTTGTAATCCTGCATTTTGATCAGGAGATAATCCAGCCATTGCCCGGCCATGCGCGGTGTTTCATCATCCTGGGTGACGCCATTGTTTTCATGGCATTTGGCGCATTTGTTCTCATCCACCAGTTTTTCGCCTCTCATGGCTTTTTCGACATTCACTTTGGTGGCCAATACTGAATTGGGATGGCTTTCGACATTGACCCACTTGGTATTGGCAAGATAGTCGGAGATGCGCTTGGTCTCTTCGACCGTATAGCCTCTGGCTAGACGGCCCATGATTGTGGAGGGTCGTTTGTCGCTTTTGAATTCTGCCATGATGTTCTGCAAGTAATCACTTGGCATGCCCGCGATGGAGGGCATTCCAGGTCCGGCTGATACCCCGTTGGTGCCATGGCAACCTGCGCAGGTATTGGCCAGCATGGCTCCGTCTGCCGGAGGTGCCTTGATGGCCTCTGCTTTTGCCGCTTCTTTTGCTGCTTTTTCCGCGTCCGCAGCTGAAGGTGGCGCGTCAGCATGGACGTTGACGGCCATGATTCCACCTCCCAGCAACCCACCTACAAGAAACAATATGTGGATTATTTTTCGTTGCATGTTTTCCTCCACTTTTTACCGGTTATGGTTGGGTCAATCGTTCAGATGTCGATTTCCCTAGGTACGCTGCTTGAATTAATTTAATGCTTGATGTCAGTCAAAAGAGGTTTCAGAACTCCCCCTTGGCCGCACCGGCCAACCAAATGTATTGCTCAACTTTACAAATTCCTGGTATCTCCTTTCTTGAGTTCGGGTGGTAGCTGTGTTCCGCCGTGAATCCTGATGATTCAGCAGACTTCTGACTTGAACATCTTTCCGGCCAAATCATTAAAAAAATAAATGATGAGAGAGCTGGAAAGGTGGAGTCAGCCCTCTGCTGTGGGTATGGTCCTGAAGCCAGGAGGCGTTCCGATTGGGGATCGCAAGCCGATTCGACACAACTCTGTAAAACGTAAAAAACAAAAAAGTAAACAAAAAATGGGGATTAATGGTTTTTGGATGCGACGCTTTTGTTGGTTTAGTGTTTCTCTTTGTTTTTTTGTTTAAATTTTATGCTTCATATTTTTTTTATCAGGATGAAAGGCTGGTTTAATTTACCGTCTGTCTTACGTTGCTGTCAACCAACAAAATCATGCAGATCCAATTTGTATGGGTGGCGTGAGACATTGCGAGGCCTAGGGATAAAACGTTTACTGGACCGGGTGTGTGGGGGGGGGGGAGTCCCACATCGGGCATGAGACTGGGGAGTACGGAGTGGCTATGGCAAGAACATGATGCCCTTCGGGCAAAAAGTCAAAACCCTGGGGGATGAATCCCCCAGACCCCCTCTTTTTTTTAATAATTTTTAAAAAAAAAGGGTGGGGGGTTGGGGGGCGGTTCACCGCACCCCAAGGTTTTGATTTTTTTGAATTTAATTTTTAGATTGTAAATAATAAACAACCATGATTAAACGTAGGTGGGCTATTCAATTTGCGAAACGCTAAAGTAATTAAAAGGAAAGAGGAAATCTGGGGGATGGATCCCCCAGGATTTTGCTTTTGACTTTTTGTTCCGCAGTGTGTTTAGTTTCAAAATCCATGTTGGCCATTATTTTCACAAGTCATTCTTTCATGCCACTGGCAAGGACGAATAAAATAGTTAAAAGATTTCCCCCATGCAGAAAGGAAATTTTTCCTTGTGCAAACACCGGCCAACACTGAATTGTTTTTGGTCCTTATAGTGCTATGACATTGTCAGCTTTGAAGCCCTTGTCACCTTTGCTCACGTCGAATTCGACCTTTTGCCCTTCGGCAAGGCTTTTGAAGCCACTCATCGAGATGGCACTGTGATGGACAAATACGTCTCCTTTGCCATTGTCACGGGCAATAAAACCAAATCCTTTGCTGTCATTAAACCATTTGACTGTTCCTGTTTCACGACTGGCCATTTTCAACAACTCCTGGGTAAGATAAGGGTAAATGTTTGGTTTCTGGATGCATAATTACATCCAAAATTGGGCTGTGTCTTTTTCTATAAAACGGTGTACCAAAACTTGAATGAGTTGCTCCTGAATTTCAATTTGCAAGAACAAATCAAGTTGCTCCATGTTTTCACGATCCAGTTTCAAGGCCATGACATCACCTTGGGCGATGACGTTGCATGTACGGGGGAGGCCGCTCAAAAAGGAGATTTCTCCAATCACGGCTCCTGATGTCAAACATGCAAGTATCTTGCCATGATCGTTGACGGCAATCACGCTGCCTTGAATGATGACAAAAAAACAGTTTCCTGCTTCATTTTTCTGTAACAGAGGGGTGCCATCCTTGAATTGTACCATCATCTTGCGACGAATCTCTGTGGCTTCTTGTTTAGTATCGAAACATGAAAAATGTTGCGACTCAAGAATATCAATTATCCTCTTGCCAGGTTCAGGTAGACGTGAATGGGTCTTCATACCTGACAGCCTTGATCTTCATATTCCAATTAGGCATCTGTCGTTATCACGCATTGGGGATGACACGATCACTATTGGGAAGCCTGTTGACTAGGAAGAGCATCTCGACACTGTGTTTTGTGGGGGAGGGAAGATATACCCTGGACAATTCCCCCATGCGGGAGACGACTGACCACCCAAAGGATGGGCAGATCGTATCTCCCGATGGGAAAATCTCAATGCAACCTTACCTGAGCCTCGGCAAGTTGGCTCACTGCTTCCTGCACCATCCGATTGGCATCCACAGCATCCATCGATTTGGCGATGAGTCGCTCGGCCACCAACATGGATATTTCCACAGCTGCCACATGGACTTCACTCATGGCACGTTGTTTGGCTTGTTCGATATCAATCAAAGCTGCATCTCTTTTTTTGGCCAACTCTTTGTTCAATTCAACCATGGCCTGATCTCTTTGGCGCGATGCCTCCTGTTTGGCTTGCTCCAAAGTTTCCGCCGCAACATGCCGCGCTGCAATGATCTGACCCTGATAATTGTTCATCAACCGTTCCGATTCTTTCCGGGCCTGCTCTGCCTTTTGCAAATCTTCGGCAATCCGTTTGGAACGGCTGTCCAGTATCGTGGCTATGGTCGGCAAAACGTGTTTTTTGAGCAACATCAACAGCAAAATGAACGATACCACGGTCCAGAAAATCTGCGAGCCAAATACGCTTGGCTCGAATTGTGGCAAGCCTGATCCGGCTGCCGCATGTCCAACCGGCGCGCCTGCTGACGCATATGCTTCGGCAAACATCAACCTTTACCCATGATGATAAACGCCAGCACCAATCCATACAGCGCAATGGCTTCCACAAAGGCCGCTCCAATCCACACGTATTTGGACAACTGCCCTTCGGCACTCGGCTGCCGGGCAAAGGCCTCAATGGCCTTGCCAAACATGTAACCCAATCCAATGCCAGCACCGCCCAATCCTGTGGCGGCCAATCCCATTCCGATAAAAGAGGCGGGAAGGCTTTCCATGATTTCTTGTCTCCTCAGCAAACGAAAAAATTACCAGGTCTCTAGGACCGAAAACATCGGATTCGCAACCATGCTTTCAATGCATATGGATCGAATCATTGATGTAAACACACGTCAAAATGGTGAAGATGTACGCCTGAATAAAACCAATGAAAATTTCCATGCCTGTAAAGACCACCGTGAATCCAAACGGCAACCAGGCACCAAACCACGCCATGGTGGCGGTAAAAAAGAACAATACCCCCAATACCGTGTGTCCAGCCGTCATGTTGGCAAACAAACGCACTGACAGCGACACGGGGCGTGCCAAAAACGAAATGATCTCAATGGGCACCATCAATGGCAGCAACGCAGGTGGCAATCCATGGGGGACAAAAAATCCCAGAAATTTCCATCCATGATGATACGCACCCAAGATAATGGAAAATACAAAAATGCTCAATGCCAAAGTTCCAGTCACGATCAACTGCGAGGTCACCGTGAACGAACCCGGTATCAATCCGGTCCAGTTGCAAAACAATACAAAGAAAAACAGGGTGAAAATGACCGGAAAGAATTTTTTCCCCTGGTGCCCGATGATGTCGTTGATCATCCCGTCCACAAACAAATACCCTGCTTCGGCAACACTTTGCATCCGGCTGGGAATCAAGGTCGGGTTGCGCAAGGAGTACCGAAACAATCCATACACCACTCCCACCACAATCCACATCCACAGTACCGAATTGGAAATGGAAATGTCAAACCCGAATGGTGCAATCTTGATATAATTCACTACCTGAAAATGGTGCAATGGATCCATTTTCGGGGCTCCGGTTGCCACCTTCTGAGCGGTTTCGGCATACGCGACAGCTATGGGCGAAAAATTCATGGCTTTCCTCTCTGTTGTGGTGGTTCGTCACCAGGGTTCACACCTCGCTGTTCCTGATGGGGCATGGAACATCGATACATGTTTCGAAAACCGGCTGCTGCCCCGAACACAAAAAAAATCAGGGTCAACCATGGATTCGTATGCAACCAATAATCCAGAATATACCCGATTCCCCCCCCCACAAAGACTCCTGAGGCCAGTTCCGTACTCATACGCATGGCCATGCCCAAACCTGAGGAGGGGGGGGCTTGGGGGGCTTTCGCGTCTGGTGATGAGGGTTCCTGTTCTTGCATCGCATCATCCAATTGGGGGAGCATCCTAGAAAGCCGTGAGGCTTGTGTCAAGGTTTCGGTCACACGATACATGCGTTCTTTGGATCCATCTCCAAAATTTTTTTGCGCAACGTGTTCCGATTGATTCCCAGAATGCGCGCTGCCTTGACCTGATTGCCCTGCGCCTCTTGCAAAACGCGCATCAATAACACCTTTTCCACACGACGTATGACAGTATCATACAGCTCTTCTGGTTCACGTCCAGTTGCTTTGGATAAATAATGCTCAATGGTCCGCGTCACCGCCTCTTCCAGGGTGTCCAGGGAAGGGGGGGAGGAGGAGGGGGCACTGTGGTGTTGTACCACATGGGATCCCGTGCGCAACGGCAGATGCAAATATTCTGGATGAATCAGACTTCCGGGCGTCAAGGCAGTCAGTCGTTGAATCAGATTTTCCAATTCCCGCACATTGCCGGGCCAGTCATGGGCCATCAGCAGGGCCATGCTTTCCGGGGTGAACCGTTTCGGGGGCACATTCATCTGGCGGGCGGTGCGTGCCAGAAAAAATTCCGCCAGCACCGGGAGATCTTCCAGGCGGGAGCGCAACGAGGGAACATGCAGAGGGGTTACATTGAGACGATGGTACAGGTCTTCCCGAAACCGTCCGGCAGCAATGGCGGCTGGCAGATTCTGGTGGGTTGCGGCCATGATGCGGACATCCGTACGCAGGATTTCCGATCCGCCCACTCTGGAAAAGCTCCCATTCTGCAAGACCCGCAGCAGACGGGTTTGCGCCTCCAGAGGCATGTCACCGATTTCATCCAGCAACAAGGCACCTTCTCTGGCTTGTTCGAAATGACCTGCGTGACGTTGAATGGCTCCGGTAAACGCCCCTTTTTCATGACCAAAAAGCGCGCTTTCGATAAGGGTCGGGGGAATGGCCGCCATGTTGACGGCAATGAAGGGTCCATGACGTCGGGGACTGTGAGCATGCACGGCGCGGGCAATCAACTCTTTGCCGGTCCCGGATTCGCCGTGGATCAATACGGTCATGTCAGAGTTCGACAGCCTGCCAATGGTGCGAAACAGTTCCTGCATGGCTCGTGAGGAGCCAATGACACCCCCAAATCGATCCATGTCCTGCATCGGGTCGCCTGGAGTGTTTTTTTGGGTCTTTTCCAGGGCGCGTCGGGTCAACTCCACCACCTGGTGGATGTCAAAGGGTTTGGACAGATATTCGAACGCTCCTCCCTCAAAGGCCTGGACTGCGTGTCGCAACGTGCTTTGCGCCGTGATGACGATCACAGGCAATCCGGGACGGCTTGTTTTGAGAGTCTTCATGAGGTCCAGGCCGGAACCTCCAGGCATCATGATGTCGGTGATGACCAGATCTCCCTGGCCTTGGGTGGCATAATCAAGCAGGGCGCGTCCCGATTCGAATGCATGCACAACAAATCCGGCGCGTGTCAGGGCCTGTTCCAACACAAATCGTATGGCACGGTCATCATCGGCCACCAGGATGGTTTGGGTCATGGTCATGGTGGTCAGGTTGGCAGCAAAACACGAAATACGGTATGACCTGGTATGCTTTCCATTTCAAGTTGACCTCCGTGGGCATGGACCATTTTTTGGCAAATGGCCAATCCAAGGCCTGTGCCATTCGATTTGGTGGAGACAAACGGTAAAAAAATGCGTTGTCGCAGTTCGTCGGGAACTCCTGGGCCGTTGTCATGCACCTCAATGAGAATATGATTGCGGCGTCGTCCCTGTTCCATGCGGGTTCGGTGGGAAAACCGGGTACTCAAGCGGACCTGACCTTCTGGTCCCACGGCCTGCATGGCGTTTTGGAGCAGATTGAGGAAGAGTTGAATGAGTTGATCCCGATCCCCGCGAATGTCAGGCAGAGAAGGGTCAAAATCGGGTATGGGGATGGGTTTTGTTTGGGCTGTGACGCACAAATGGACAACATGGTCGAGAATTTCGTGAATGTTGAGGGTGATTTCTTCCATGGGTTGGTGATCAGCCAAGCCCAGCAGACGGTCCAGCAGGCGACTGATGCGATCCACCTCGGTACGGATGAGTTCCACACAGGCTTTGTCGGTTGCGGTCGCTGTGGTTTCCAGAAGTTGGGCCGCCCCGCGAATGCCGGCAAGGGGATTTTTGACTTCATGGGCCACGGTGGTGGCCAGGTCTCCCAATGAGTCCAGGGCATCATGCAACCGTTTGCCTTCTTCGATGCGTTCTGTGGCTCCAGATTCTTCCATTTGCAACAGGGCACCTAAACAGATTCCTTCCGGGTTGAGCAGGGGTATGGCTGTCAGTGACACGGAGGTCATCAGGTCCGGGGATGGGGAGATTTGGGCGTCACGGATGCGACAGGGCATGCCCACTGTTTGGGCGCGAAACAGAAGATCCATGGCCACGGGATGGCCTGGTAGCAGGGATTTCAATTCCAGGCCGATGAGGCGGCCACGGGGTTTGCCGAGCAATTTTTCCGCAGTATCGTTTACAGTTTGGACAATGCCCTGGGCGTCGACTGCGACAATGCCCAGGGTCAGATGATCCCAGAGTGTGGTTGGTGAGAAGGGGTTGTGGTCAGTATGGTGTTCCATCGAGGTGTCCTGATCAGGTTTTAATTATTAAAAAAAAAGAGGGGGTTTGGGGGATTCATCCCCCAAGGTTTTGCCTTTGACTTTGCCTTTGACTTTGACTTTGACTTTGACTTTGACTTTTTATAAAAAATTTAAAAAATAGTTTTGTTTGTTCTCTCAAGCCGTTCAACTCCATCGAAACTTCCTGGGGAGGCGGTGAACCGCCTCCCCAGACCCCTCCACCCTTTTTTTTTATTATTTTTTTTATTATTTTTTATTATTATTATTATTATTAACCGAGAAAAGCCAGAAAATCAATCAAGAGTTGCAATGCGGCTTCTGGATGAGGTGCATGATTGATGGCATCGCGAAACGCAGCCCCGCCAGACATGCCACGGGTAAACCATCCCAAATGTTTGCGCGCCAACAAATGACCTGTTCTGGGTCCATGATGACGGATCAAGGCATGAAACAACTCAATGATCATCACGGATTGGGCCTGCAACGAAGGCTGGGGCATATGCATCCCCGTTTCCAGAAAATAAGCGATTTCCCTGAAAATCCAGGGACGTCCCAAAGCCCCGCGTCCGATCATGATGCCATCCACAGAGGTTTTTTTCCAACAGTCAAGAGCCTGTTCCGGGGTTTTGATATCACCATTGCCAATTACCGGAATGGTGACACGACTTTTGATTTCTCCCACCGCATCCCAGTCAGCACAACCTGAATACATCTGGGCACGGGTGCGACCATGGACTGTAATGCAACGAATGCCTGACTCTTCAGCGATCCGGGCCATCGCAACCCCATTACGAGTTTTGTCATCCCACCCAAGACGGATTTTGACGGTTACCGGGACATTCACGGCCTTGACTACCGAGGTCATGATGCGTGCTGCCAGGGATTCGTCACGCAAAAGCGCGGATCCCGCACCGGTGGAGACGATTTTCTTGACCGGGCATCCCATATTGATGTCAATGATGGCGGCCCCCAGATCGGTTTGCATACGTGCGGCCAAGGCCATGGCCTGGGGATCGGCTCCAGCGATTTGAATGGCCAGGGGATGCTCGCTGGCCGCAGAGAGCTTCAGACAGTGGGGCACATGTCGAATCATGGCCTGGGAGGAGATCATTTCAGAAACCGTCAGATCAGCTCCACACTGTTGAGCCAGATTGCGGAATGGCAAATCCGTCACACCAGCCATGGGGGCCAGAATCAGGGGCAGGTGCTGTTTGCCATCCGGGCCAGGGGCAAAAAGGCGTGTAATGGCATCACAGGTTTGCATTCCCAGTTAAACTCTTGCATAAAGGAGGCAGGCAACACAATGGGTTCTTGCCAAGATTATCGAGCCTGGAGGACAAATTCAAGGTTATGGAACACTCTGCCCTGATTCATGCGGGATTGACTGCGAAATTCATCACCGGTGCGGTGGCTGCACATCAGTTTCCACCGGACGATCTGCCGGAACTGGCCTTTGCCGGACGTTCAAACGTAGGCAAGTCTTCACTTTTAAATCGTCTGCTCAATCGACGCAAACTGGCGAAAGTCAGTCGCACCCCTGGACGGACACGGGAGATCAATTTTTTTGCAGTTGGGGAACAGGGACGTTTTGTGGATCTCCCAGGCTATGGATATGCCAGGGTATCCCAAGATCAGCGTTCCGTTTGGGATCAGGTGGCGGATGCCTATTTCAGCAATCGTCGCTGCTTGCGGGCGGTGGTTCTGTTGCTTGATCTGCGCCGGGGGTTTATCGGGTCTGATCAGGAGGTGGTGACGTTTTTGGAGGCGCGGGGGATAGGTTTTTTGCCCGTGGCCACCAAAACAGACAAGCTCAACTCCAATTCCAGACGCCAAGCCCTGTCTGCCTTAACGACTCAACTGCAACAGACCACTCGTTTGGCCATGGCCCCTCCGGTTGCGGTATCGATTTTGAATGGGGATGGAATACCTGAGTTATGGCAACACCTGGGACAGATTTTACAATGATCATCTGAATGGTGTCAGACCATTCAATCATGCTGTGGATGCCAAAACATTCTGGTTTGGCTTGCTGTTGCGTGAGTCGTCACCATTCACGCGGCACGAAATCCGACTCATTGACCAAACGGACCTGATCACCAGCCTGTTTAATGACGAACAAGCCGTGATTCATGGCGAACTGGTCAGCATTTTCATCAATCACAATGCCAGCCACCGCGCCAATCATCCGTTTGTTGGCGTATTCCGGGCAGACATGTTTGCATTCAGACAGGCGTTTCAGGTGTTCACGCACATATTCAATCGTCAAGGTGCTTTTGACTTCCACCAAAGCAACGGTATCCGTATTCTCCACCAGCACGTCGATTTCCATATTGCGTCCACCAGGCAGACTCCTCTTCACCTGACGACTGACCTTGTGTACCGGGATGCCCCGTTGCGTAAACAGGGTCGCGCAGGCTGGGGCAACCAACCCTTCCACAAAATCTCCCCATTTTCTGCCCAGGTTCCCGACCAGAGTGGATGTCTCTTTGAGTTTGCGGTCGGTCTCTTGCATCCGGCGGTCGGTCTCTTCCATCTGCCGGTCGGTTTCTTGCATCTTGATGCCAATCTCTTTGATCATGCGGTCGGTCTCTTGCAACCGGCGGTCGGTCTCTTTCATTTGCAGGCCGGTCTCTTTCAAGATGCGGTCGGTTTCTTTCAAGATGCGGTCGGTTTCTTTCAAGAGGCGGTCGGTCTCTTGCAACCGGCGTTCGGTTTTGCGGTCGGTTTTTTTTATCCGGCGTTCGGTTTTGCGGTCGGCTTTTTTGACCTTGCGGTCGAGCCTCTTCCATCGCTCCCGGTCTTCACGGAACAGTTCCTTTCTCTGGCGGTCACTCTCTTGGAGCATCCTCCAGATATCATCAATCGTCACGGTCTGGGCCATGGTGAGTTCTCCTGGTTAAGTGGCTTGAGTGCATAAGCAGTATAAGCGATTCCTGAAATCCATGAAATGGATTTTTCGCCTGCTTTGCTCATGACAAAGCACTTCATTCAGGTCTGTGGTCGCCAGTGCGCACCCATTTGAATGTGTGACAAATCGGGCATCTCAATGGTGGAGGAGAAATCCATCTCCACGACGCCGATTTTGTGCAGCAGATAAAATTGCAGGGCGTCGAGTTTCTCTTCGCGCATGTTTTTCAACGCTGACCAGACATCGCCCTCCCGCAGGAATGCCACCTTGGCACGTGTTACCTTGTCGATTTCTTCGACGATCAGCATATCGAAAAAAATCATGGTTTCGGTTTCAATGCCCAGCAAGGCGAGCAGTTCAGGATTATAGTTGATTTTGATTCCAGGTCGCAGACCGAGCTGTTTCAAATGCGCATCGTGAATGCAGATGCCCAGCTTGGAGAGGTGATCCACCCGGATTCCGTATTTCTGGGGCTTGAAACGGATCCGGTCCAGATGGGGCCACAATTCCAATTTTTCAATATCTTCCAGAGAGATGCGGTATTCAAACGCAGGCAGTTGGATGTTGGTTTTTTTGCGCCATTGAATCTGATGCTGCTCCAGTTTGCGGATCACCTGATGCTCACCGCCCCGACTGACCAGGTTTTCAAACAAGATACCATGATGTGACCGGATCAATTCGGTGGAAAAATTTTTCATTTTGGCAAAATAGAGCAGATCGGCTTGTTCCAATTCTGCATACGAGATCCAGGAGAGAATCACCTCCAGTTTGATGCGTTGCTCTGCAATCATGGCTGTTTTTTTGACAACATTGATTCCATTTTTTTGGATCTGTTCGGTCAGGTCAATGGCGAGTTTTTTGTTATCTATCAATTGGGCGGTTTCACGCCAGGAGAGTCCTCCTTGCCGACGGATGCGTTCCTGATCTTTCCAGCCCAGGGCAGGGCGTGGGATGCCGATGATGTCCAACTCTTCCTGAGTCAACATGCGACGGGGGAAAGTGAGTTTGACTTGTGTTGGTGGCAATTGTTCGCGTTGTTCGATTTCACGGGGCAAGGCCACGCACAAACCCTTGGGTAACAGGATGTGGTTGTCGCGACGATAGCTTTGATACCAGAGTTTGAACTGTTCCGGGTTGAAATGGCCCATAATGGCGTCATTCACCATGATCACCAGCACTTTGAAAGGACCGAGTCGTTTTTTGTAGGAGCGGACTTCTTCCAGTGCAGCCACCATATCTGCAATGGCGCATTGATGCAGGGTGTCGAGGCTGGACTGGTCCAGGTTGCCCAGTACCTGATCCATATCGACGTTGTGATCGGTTTTTAAGTAATTGCGAAAAGTGGTAGCACCTCCATAGCCTTTGCCTGGGACGCTGGCATACCATTCGTGATGCAGCAATGCGGTGAGGGCAGGCAGGCCAATCGTATTATTTTCACGGAGCAACTCGAACCCCAACAACGTGTGTAATTGCATTTCCTGCCATTGGGTTTGGGACAATGCGCCAGGCCAAGTCAAGGTGCCCAGGGCGATTTTGCTTTTGCCGATGTCGTGCTGCATGACGGCCATGACCCGTTTGACCACTTCTGGTTCGGGGAGGTGGGCTTCGCGGCAGAGGAGCATTTCGTTGAAGCCGGTGATCACGCTGTGATTGCTGCTGGCCGGATGATGCTGCTGCAATTCCTTCATGCGGTTGATTGAGGTGGGATTGAACAGGCGATAGGTTTCCTGGATGTTGCGGAGGATGACTTCCTTGAATTGTTGGAATTCGGTGCTGCTGCGGAGGGTTGAGGCCACATCGCTGATGGAACGATTGGTTTGTGTGATCACATCCTCCACCAAATGGATCACCTGGTGCTGGACCGTGGCGGTCTGGGTCAGGAATTTGGCACCCATGGCCTGGGCGCGGATGGTTTGCAGGACGCCCCGTTCATAGAGTTGCATCAGGGCATGGTAGACCGTTGGAGTGATTTTTTCGCCAGCGCGAACCACGTATCCGCCATAACCATTGGGCACGTCCTGGGCCACTTCCATGTGAAGGGCCAAGGCCAGACGGTCCCTGCGATTGTCCAGGTCCAGTGTTTGTATTTCCTGAGTCAATTCAGTTGGGTTGATGTGAGGTGATGGTGGCATGGAGTTGGTCAGGTTGCCTGGTTGGAGAGGATTGGTCACATGGATTCCATCATGTTCGTTGAATACGTGGTTCTCAGTCAGAAGGCAAATTTTTTTCCTCCTGAACTGTAAAAAAATTGATGTGTATATGTTTGTGTTTTTTTGTTTGTTTGAATTTCAGTACTGTGGAGAGCCAGAAAAGGAGGGAAAGATTTCAGTAGGGTGAGGTTGAACGTTGGGATTGACGGGGTGATCTGGTGGAGGGCAGCTCCGGGATTCTTTACCAAAGCCATTCATTCAGGTTTGGTTTGCTGGTGGAGTAGGTGGAAGAATGCAAAATTGTTTGTTATTATGTTGAGGAAGGCGTGGTGTGTCACTTTTATCTGGAGGGTTTGATATGTTAATGAAGGTCAGGGTTGGGTTGGCATGCATGCTGTGTGGGGTTTTGATGATGATCACGACGGTTTGGGCTTCGGATACGCCTGCCGAGAGTGGACGTCCTCCTTTGAATCATGTTCCATCAGCCAATTGTGGGGAGTGTCATCAGGAGATCTTGCAGCAATGGTTGAATTCCATGCATGCCAAGAGTACGGCCTTGACAGATCCCATTCACGGGGCTGTTTATCGTATGGAAGTGGGTGATCCAACCCAGGAGGGGGTGACGCACAAGGCGACAAATGCGTTTCCGGCCTGTTTGCAGTGTCATGCCCCCATTGCGGCGCGGGACAAAACCACCAAGCTGGACTCCAAGCCCATGTATTCGGAAGGGGTCAATTGCGTTGCCTGTCACACGATGACTGCGTTCAAAGGGATTCAGGGGAATGACGGCAAATTGCGATTGGGGGCGTTGGCTTATTCCTATTCCACCAACAGTCTGCAAGGACCGGAGGGGGTGTTTGGCAATGGCAATCCCGTTCCGGCACCTGGCGGGGGCAAGGAGTTGAAGGTCAACCCGTTTCCACATCAGGCCAATTCGGCGTTGTTCAAGAGTTCTGATGTGTGTCTGGGGTGTCATCAGCTGATGGTCAATCCCCAGAAGGTGGCGATTTGTACGGTTGGGGATCATTTGTTGAGCAAGGATGGAACCGCACCCACGTGTCAATCGTGTCATATGCCGGTGGTGAATGGATTTGTGAATCATGAGATGTCTGGAGGTCATGATCCAGATCGGGTGCGCAAGTCCGTGGCGTTGACTCTGCTGGCCAAGCCCAAGGGGAAGAGGATTCATACGGTGGTGACCTTGAAGAATACACTGTTGCACACCATGCCCAGCAGCGCGCCTTTTCGCAACATGGTCCTTCAGGTGACGGCGCGCAATGACAAAAATGAGGTGATTTGGAGCAATTTCAAGGAGAGTGCGGATAAAGAGGATCCGCAAGCGTTCATGATTTTGAAACTGGTCAACAATGAAGGCAATCCCGTGATGCCGTCCCAGGCCACCAAAGTGGGGGGTGACACCCGCTTGAAGCCGGGTGAACAGCGGGTATTGACCTATGCCATACCCACTGAGGGCGTCAAGAGTATCCGGGCAGAGTTGTTTTACAATTTGATCACCAAGTCCATGGTCGAGAAAATGGGAGAGAAGTTGCCAGAACCCTTGAGGACGCCCGCGCTTGTGGGGCGTGCCGAGGCGCAGTTTTAAACCGCAACCCTTTCGGGATGTGTGAGTTTCCTAATTATCAGGGGTCCAGGGGGATTATCCCCCTGGTGGGGTCCAGGGGCGAAGCCCATGGTGGGGTCCAGGGGCGAAGCCCATGGTGGGGTCCAGGGGCGAAGCCCTTGGTGGGGTTTGGGGCGAAGCCCCAAAACTAACTATCCCAAGATGGTCAGGGTTTATCAATCCATTTCACCAAAATTTTCAAAATTGTCCCGGCGTGAATGGAAGGATAAAGATGTTTAATGAACGCCAATGCTTACGGTTGAAATGGAAGATGGATTTCTTATTGTTGGAGTGCTGGCATTATGAAATTGCATGAATATGTTTGCTGGTTTGGTGATGTCTGTTTGGATTCCAAACACAACCTGAATTCCAAACTCAACCCGAATGAGCTGAGGATGGCGGAACATTTTTATGTCGGTTTGGCACTGGATTTGCCTAATGTCAAAGAAGCTCGCGACCATTTGTTTGAGACAAGTCCAGATTATAAAATAAATTTTGAAGTGTGCGGCAACAATATACCGTTAGAATTTAAAGAGTTATTGGAAAGGTATGTTGAGAAAAAAACACTACCGGTTACCATGGCCAAAGATGATCTTGACCAAATGATTGATTATTTTATGGATGTGGTGGTAAACTACCACGAGAGTGGCGCAGATCCTTTTTTGTTATCCATGCCTCTGTGCTGTAAAGAGGAAAATCAAGGCAATAAGTCCTCTTTATCGGACAGGATCGTACTGTGTCGTTATGTAACAATAGAAGTTTTTGAAAAGTATGTGCTTGAGATGTTTCCCTATCGTAAAGGCCGGCGCGGGACTGCATCTCCAAAGACTTTTTATGATAGTGATCGGATTGATGAGATTAATAAGGATTTTGCCAATGGGGTGCCAGTGAGTATCGGGCGGCCTGGTAATCAGATGGTCTATACACGATCATTGCCGGTTCCAGTTTTTTTTACTCCGATGACCAAGGCACCGCACCGGGATAAAAAGCGCGAGGCAAAAACAGCCCTTCATGTGGCACAGGAAATGGGTCTGCCTGATTGTTTGGAGTCTACAAAAGGTCTGGTTGCTCTGAAATTCAAGCATGATAAGAGCGACAAGCTGTATCGTCCCACCTTTTTGGATGCCATTGACCATGTTGCTTTTCGTCCGGGACCGATGGAAGGCATGTGTGAGAGTTTTCGGCACGGTTGGACGCGAAAGTGTCAGAAGTCGGGAGCTTTGTGGGGCCCTCCAATCATTTTGCCAGAAAAAGGGCGGATGGAGTTGGTCATGAAAAATCGAACAGAAATCTTTCCTTCTGATAAATTAAGTGTTGAAGCAATTTTGTTTTTTGATTGAGGCACGAATATGTCCCTAACCCTTGGATTGTTGGCAGATGCCTTGACCCGAAGCTTGAAGGAGGGTCATGTGGCGGATTCTCTGTTGGATCGCGCTCTGGTGGAACCTTATGACTTTGAGAATGGCGACCCGTCTGGCTTGATAGTGAGGGCCGGGGAGGGGGCAGGGGCCATGGCCATGGACTTGCTCAGGAAGATTCTCGTTGAAAAAATGTCCACTCTTTCTCTGAAACAAATGCGTTCAGGAGCAGATCCGGCTCATGAACTGATGCGCGCCAACACGCTTTTTGATTTGGCCCGTTCCCTTTTTGTGGAGGAGCAGACCCCTGGGCGCGAGCAGGTCATCTTGGTCCTTGAGCGGGTGTGGCAGGAGCATATCGATTGGCGCAAGGCGGCTGGAGAGACGTTTCAACGTGGCGAGGAGTTGATTGGTTGGGTGGATCCAGCCACGACCGCCGAAGAGTCTCTGCTTGTCTTGGTTTCCAAACATCCTCTAGTTTTGAAAATAAGGGTGGAGGATATCCTGAAGCTTGTGGAAACAAAATGTTATCCATCACCCATGGCGGATTATGCTTGCTATTCTTCTTTGGTTTATGTGGTTAATTATTACAAAAAAAACACCTTTGCTTCAGTTTTGGAAGCTGCCGGATATATTTTTGGTCGTTGTGCGGTGGCTTGGTTAAATAATAATCGCTTTCTTTTGGATTATGTGTTGTTTCATGTCATGGATATCGTTCACCAAGATGAGTATCAAAAAAACGCACTGGCTGCTTCTTTGTATAGTTCAGCCAGCGAATACGGCATGGATCAGAAGGTGTGGAATGAACTGGTAACAAGATGTAAATATCTTAAAATGTTGTCGGTTATTGCAAGCATTGGAAAAAAACGTCAAGGATCTCTGTCTGGTAAATTCTATTCACCCCATCATATGCCGAATCATGCAACTCCCCCAAGAGAGGCCGTATGCGCATTGTGACTTTTTATTCTTTCAAGGGAGGTGTTGGCCGGACCACTGCCATGCTCAACGTTGCGTATTTGTTGGCGCAACGGGGGCGCAAGGTGGTGGTGGCGGATTGGGATCTCCATGCCCCTGGTCTTTCTTTGATGGAACGCATGCAGCCCCTCAATGGTGACGGATTTGGCAAGGGGGTGTTGGACTATCTTCTGGGTTTGAAAGAGAGCAAAAACCCCAAAAAGGCGCAGAAACGGGTCGTTATCGCTGATATTGTCCATTCCACCCATCTGGCCCGTGAGGCCCAGCGACGTAAAGGGGATGATCTGGAAGAGCCGCGTATGCAAGGGGAGTTGTTTTGCATCCCTGCTGGCAATTTGGCCGGTGGGCTGAAAAAGTTCACGGATGCTGTCAAGAATGCCAATTTGCATAATCTGACCAATTTTTTAAGTTACATTGACCCAGAAGACAAACGATTGGTTTTTCGTGTTTTTTGCGAAGAGTTGCGCCAGACCTCCATCCCCTGGCTGATGGCGCGCTCCGAGGGACCGGCGGACTATCTGCTTGTGGATTGTCGCACCGGCATCACCGAGTTGGGTGACTTGTTGCTGGGAGAGGCGACTGACCTGAACGTTGTGGTTTATGGTCAGGATCCGCAAAATCTGGAGGGTTTGAAGATTGCTTTGAGCAAGTTTGATCGCCAGCCGTGGGAACTGGCTGCCAACACCCTTTTGATTTGGTCTCTGGAGCCTGCGGGGCAGGAGGTACTCAAACGCAAGCAGCGCGAACTGAAACGCGCCATGGTCAATGAACTCTGTCGGAAGGATGGCCTGGGCGTGCCAGAGGCGTTTCCAACCGAATATAAAATCCCCTATCACCCGGAACTCCCACTGACCAATGTTCCTATTGTTCACACTTATGCTCAGAGTGATTTGAGTCGGGTCTTTGCTGATATCACGCAGAGTATTGAAGAAAAATGTTTTTGGGATGATTTTCTTGTCTCTGAGTATGCCAAGATAGATATAGTTAAGAATAAAATGGAGGGTGATCATGCGGCGCAACGGATGCGTGAAATTCTTGCTGATCAATCCTGGCGGGGTTACTTGCTGAAACATGCGTATACCCACCTTGATTTGGCTCATGAACTGGGACTGGAATGGATCAGAAAGCCTTGGTCATGGGAAGTTTTCTGGGATGGCAACCCCTTTGAACGGGTGCCACTTTTGAAAAAATTTGGGACAGGCGACCGTAAAACTCTGATCAACCGGATGGTCTATGCCACTTCGTTTACTGTTCAGCACAAAAAGGTTCTGCTGGAGCAATTGGCCAAAGAACCAGATCATGCCAAAGAGCGCAAACTAGCTGAATCTTTCGCGGAAGAACGTACCCATGATTTGACTCAGTCCATGCTGACAGCATGGTGGACGAGTGTCGAGTTTCTCGGCGCGATGCTGGATTGGTGGTGTATGGTACTGTCATACCAAGAGCAGACAGATGTCAATACCAGGGTCATTGTGGAGATGCTCGAAGGAAAAGGCGTGCCCAACTGGCCAGACAGTGAAAAGCCCATTTTTAATTTATTATTGGCGGTTCTGTTGAGTCAGGATTTGACAAAAAACGGTGATGCGTTCAAAAAATGGATGCGTGAGCATGACTGGCCCCTCCAGCCAACGGCCTACATCCTGGCACAAAACTATCTTACAAGATCAGACGCCCCCTCTCGCTTGATTCAAGATCATGCATGGTTTGTGGCTGGATTCTCCGCCTTGATGCATGCCAAGGATCTTTTCGGGGAGCAAAAATGCGAGTGGCTTGCCAAAGCCATTACCGCTTGTGAGTATTGCCCAGATGACGCAGATACGCTTACTAACCTTGGGGTTGCCTTGGCCGACATGGGGCGCATTGCCCCACAAGAAGCAAAGGCCGAGTATTTTCAAAAGGCTATACGAGCATACGAACAATCATTTATAATTCGTCCAGATGACGCAGGCACGCTTACAAACCTTGGAAATGTCTTGGTCGACATGGGACGCATTGCCCCACAAGAAGCAAAGGCCGAGTATTTTCAAAAGGCTATACGAGTATATGAACAATCACTTATCATTCGTCCAGATGACGCAGGCACGCTTACAAACCTTGGAAATGTCTTGGTCGACATGGGACGCATTGCCCCACAAGAAGCAAAGGCCGAGTATTTTCAAAAGGCTATGCGAGCATGCGAACAATCACTTATTATTCGTACAGATGACGCAAACACGCTCACAAACTTTGGGGGTGCTTTGTTCAATATGGGGCGCATTGCCCCACAAGAAGCAAAGGCCGAGTAT
>JAMOBH010000044.1:0-23800 GCA_039908085.1 Magnetococcus sp. YQC-5 | reverse complement strand
GGCGGTGAACCGCCTCCCCAGACCCCTCCACCCTTTTTTTTTAAAATTGGGGGAAAACTACAGATGGATGGCAGTCGGAGCCAGCCATCCCACCAGACCAATGACGATTCCGAGAATGCCAAGAGCCCCTGCACCAAACGCCAGTGCCATGACCCCGGTGGTGACAGACGCGGCAGCCAGAACAATGGCAATTTGAAGACCGGCAGCTGCATATTCAAACAGATGATAGGCTGCCAAAGTGGTATCACGCTTTTTTTCCGCTTCTTTAGCCCTGGTCATCAATTCTTTGCGGCCTTCCTTGGTTTCCGGTTCGCTGTCAAAGCGCGCGGCCTCTTTTTTCCAGTGTTCTCCCATTTTTTTCCACTGTTGAGCCTTGTCCTCTGGCATCTCTGTGGTTGGTACGCTCAGGATGAAATCGCTGCCGGTGCGCATAAAGGTCATGCGAATGGTCTTGGCTTGATAAAAGGCCCACAGATTGGCGGCTTCGATATTGGCCGACATGGAGTTGTGCTGGGCACTTTTGCCGCCCATCTCCACCATGGCCAGAATGCAGGCCAATAAACTGATCAGGATGGCGATACGCTTGTTCTGTTTGCCGTCCCCGTGTCCGTGTCCTCCATGACCAGCTTCATGCACCATTTCTTCGGTTTCACGTATTTCCATGGAATCTCCTCGTCGTTTTGGAAAATGGAATTGAAAAAGTCAAATGAGCAGCATCAAACAAAACAAACAACCAAAAAAAACAGGCGCATGGCGTCAGGAATCAACGGCACGATGATGTTATGGTAAAGCTGTTGGACTGTTGCGAGGAAGGGATCATAATGCAAAAGAAACTGACTTGCAATATCATTTCAGGACGGGTTGCCCATGCAGTACAGAAGATTCCTCACTGTTGAACGCGTGCAGAGTGTGGTACGATGGGTTACTTTTTTGGGCAATTAAACAAACGGAAACTTTCATGAACTCATGTGATCATTGGGCATTATGGACCTCGCTGAAGGACTTTTGTTGATGTCTTTGACGCTTTCTTTACGGCATGAAAAATATTTTTTATTCACATTGGCTGGGATTCAGTTCAGTCATATGCTTGATTTCATGATCATGATGCCTCTTGGGCCAATCCTGATGGATGCTCTTGATATCGATGCTCACCAGTTTGGGTTGCTTGTTGCATCGTACAGTTTTAGTGCTGCCGTTTTCAGTTTGTTTTCAACCTCTTTTATTGATCGCTTTGAGCGAAAACAGTTTATGTTGAGTATTTTATTTATGTTTGGTCTCGCCACGCTGGCATGTGGATTGGCACCAGACTATTCCACGTTGCTGCTGGCCCGTTCTCTTGCCGGAGCGTTTGGTGGTATCTTGGGGGCTTTGGTGCAAACCATGATCGGCGATGTGATTCCATATGCGCGTCGTGCCACAGCCAATGGCACAGTATCGGTAGCCTTTGGCGTCTCCACGGTGGCAGGAGTGCCTCTCTCCTTGTGGCTTGCCAACCATTTTCAATGGCGAGCACCTTTTATTTTGGTTTTTTTTCTGACTTTGTCATGTGTTTTTCTCAGTCTGCGGATATTGCCAGAATTACGCCATCATTTGAACGACAAACGCGGTGCGCATCCTTTCTCGGCCATGTTTATGGTTTTACGTGATGCCAATCACCTGCGTGCGTTGTTTTTTTCAGCAGTGATTATTATTTCTGGTTTTATCGTGATTCCATATATTACGGTGTATGCCGTCAATAACCTTAATGTTTCGCAGCATGACATTCCAATGGTTTACCTTTGCGGAGGCACCGCGACGTTGGTCAGTTCACGGTTGATCGGACAGTGGGCTGACCGGCGCGGGAAAGTCAAAGTATATCGATGGGTCGCCATGGCAGCCATGCTGCCGCTTCTGCTGGTGACACACATTCATGGTGTATCTTTGTCAGTCTGGATCGTATGCACTACAGTATTTTTTGTGTTGATTTCCGGTCGCATGATCCCCGCCATGACCATTATCACCTCGGCTGCACAACCCAACCTACGGGGCACATTCATGTCAATGAATGCAACCATACAGTCACTCTCCATGGGCGTGGCGACTACGTTGGCGGGATTCATGATTACCCAGGACAGCGAAGGCCGCATCGTCGGATATAGGGATGTCGGCTATATTGCGGTAGCTGCGAATTTGCTGGCAATCTGGTTTGTCACGCATATTGTCATGCATGATCGGCATGGACCAATCACAGAACCATAACAGACTCGGTGCATCCATAAATGGCATGGTTGCAGTGAAATAGTTTCGAGTCTTCCATGGCAGGTGGGAGCGTTACGAAGCTTTCAAGTTTCGTTGCGGTTGGATACGGGTCAACAGCCAGGAAATCATACACACACTCAACCACAACCAGATCCAAAGCTGTCCGGTGCGGACCCAGACGCTGTCGCCAACTCCTTGGGAAACCGATACCACCAACGCACCGTGCTGGTTGGATGGAATACGACCCAATTCTGTTCCCAAATGATTGAAAACTGCTGAAATACCCGAATTGGCCACCCGGATCATGGGAAGACGGTTCTCCACCGCACGCATGCGCGCCATGGCCAAATGTTGTGGTTTGGCACTCTCTCCAAACCATCCGTCATTGGTCAGATTGATCAACCACCGCGCTCCCCGCACAGCCAACATCCGCACTTCATCGGGAAAAATGACTTCGTAACAAATCAATCCACCTATCGCACCCGATTCCCATGGCATCGGTATTGACCCCACGCCTGAAGTGAAATCTTTGCTGCCGTGCGTCAATTTATGCAATGTCGAAGGGGCCAAACTGCGTAATGGGATGTATTCACCATAAGGAACTAAATGATGTTTATCATAACGATGTGTCAGTTTTCCATTTTCGTTGGGATGGATCATCACCATACTATTAAAATACTGCAATTCCTTGTTGGCATCCCGGTCTGCCATGGGGGTGCCAGTCAAAATGGGGGTTTCCAAACCTCGACTCAAATCGATCAGTCGTGCCAATTCCTTGGGCGCGAATTGCAAAAAAAAGGCTGCCGCAGTTTCAGGCCAGATCACCAGATCCGCAGGTTGCGTCAACTCGGAGGAAAGATCCAGATAACGCTTCAACCATTCTTCCTGACGCGCCGGATCCCATTTCACATCTTGAGCAATATTGCCCTGGATCAGTGCCATGCGCATCGGAGGCGTCTGGATGTCACGCGCCAACGCTTCCTCAAGACCCTGAAGACGAAAATGTCCGTATCCAAATGCCAACCCCAATATTCCAACACTCAAGCCAATGCCAACCAGCATCACCTCCCGGCGTAAGGCTTCACGACGGGCCAAAACAGCCAATACCGACGCCAGAAATACCGTCAGCCAGGACAATAGATAGACTCCACCCAGATCCGCAGCCTGCATGATGGTATCTGAGGCATCCCAGACATAACCGAGCAGGTTCCAGGGAAATCCGCTGAAAAGATGTGCCCGCAGCCATTCCGTGACCACCCATAAAGCGGGTGCGGCCAGTGGCATCAACCAGGGACGCGAGGCCAAACGTGGCATCAACGCCCCAAACAGTGCTGGATACCCTGCCAGTATCGAGGCCAGACCCACCATCAACAAAAAGGCCACCACGCCTGGCAATTTACCGTAAGTATACAAACTCGTCCAAAGCCAGGTAATCCCGAAACCAAAATGTGCCACGCCAAAACAAAAACCCAACCAGGCCCCACGGCGTGGTCGGGTTGTCTCCACCATGCGCAAAAAAACAGCCAATCCCAGGATCATGGGCAGGGGATTGGGATTCGGAGGGAATCCCAACGCTGACACCATCCCGGCCAGTACCATCAGCAGTGCTTCCACGCGCTCCTGCTTGATTGATAATCTGGATAACCATTCAGTCATCAAGATAATCTGAACCTCACTATAATGTGTTCAGTTTGAAGAAAATGCCCGTCAGGCAAAAAGTCAAAAGTAAAACCCTGGGGGATGAATCCCCCAGACCCCCTCTTTTTTTTTAATAATTTTTTTAAAAAAGGTGGGGGGCGGTTCACATCTCTCCAAGGTCTTTTATTTCAGAAACAAAAAAATTTATTCCGGTTTGAGCGGAAGATCATACGGATTCGCAATTCCAAGCCTGGCCAAAATGGCGATTTCCTGTTTTTCCTGCTTTTCGGCCTCGATGGGGGAACGTTCATGATCGTATCCAAGCAAATGCAAAACCCCATGCACCGCCAAATGGAGCAGACGCGCCTCTACAGAGAGTCCCAAAGGGGTGGCCTCGGCAACTGTGGTTTCATAAGGGATCACAATGTCTCCCAACAGCACAGGCCCGGATTCTGGTTCCGGGAACTCCTCGCCATCCTCCATGGCAAAGGAGAGGACATTGGCCGGACGATTCAAACCGCGATGCTGTAGATTGAGCGTCAAGGATTCCTGATCATCTGTCAACAAAACGCCCACCTCGACAGGTTCCATGGCGCGTCCTTCCGCTTCCAACGTGGCCAGGACGGCCTGACTGACACGCTCCAAGACATCATCAACCGCGTGCCACTGAGGAGAGGACAGATTTACCAGAACTGTTGCTGACATGTTGTACTCCTGTTGAACGTTTCTTGATTTGATCGGGATACTCAATCCGACGGTGATAAAATCCCAGCGTCAGCACCCGTGTGAACGCCTCTTCGATGCGGGCGATCTCTTGCAATGTCAAACGACACTCTTGCAATTGGCCATCCGCAATTTTGGCTGCCACAAGACGTGCCACCAGGGATTGAATCTGGGCCGGAGAGGGGGTTTTTAACGTGCGGGCAGCCGCCTCCACAGAGTCGGCCAGCATCAGTATCCCTCCCTCTCTGGATTGGGGCTTGGGTCCAGGATAACGAAAATCAGCTTCAGAAACCAGTTCCTTGCGTTTGGCAGCTTGATTGACCGCCCGGTTATGGAAAAATTGCAGCAATGAAGTTCCGTGATGCGTTGTCACTGCCTCCATGATCGGTGCCCCCAATTTGTATTCCCGGACCATATCCACACCGTCCTTGACATGACCCTGAATCACCTTGACGGACATGGAGGGGGATAAATGGTCATGCCGATTTTCGCCTGACTGGTTTTCCACAAAATAATGGGGTTTGTTCATTTTGCCGATGTCGTGATACAACGCCATCACGCGGGCCATCAGGGGATTGGCACCGATGTTTTCTGCGGCGGCCTCGGTCAGATTGCCCATCATGACTGAATGATGATAGGTGCCCGGTGAGCGTAAAGAGAGATTCTTGAGCAGGGGATGATCTCCGGAAGCCAACTCCAACAAACGGGAATCCGTGACGATATTGAATAGAAATTCAAACAAGGGGATCAAGGCCAATCCCCATAAACCGCTCATCAGTCCACTGGTCATTGCGGCAGCACCAGCCAGCATCCAATCCCAGGAAGGATTGCGGTCAGAGAGGAGTTCCACGGCAGGCATGACCGCCGTCTGGGCCAGACCAATCCAGAATCCGGTAACCAGCACGTCATAACGACGACGACATACACGCAGGCTGGCTCCTCCGGCCAGTGAACCGAGCATGAAATACAAAAACATCGGCAATCCGCCATCCGTTTCCATGGCACACAAAAACGAGAGAATGGCTCCCAGGATCAAGGCACTGCCTGAAATGGCCGCCCGTGCTCCCACAGTCAGAGAAGCCATGGCCGCGCCCAAAGCAGCCAGAGGCAGATAAGAAGCCATACGGACCGGCCAGCTGAAAATTTCCGCCAACCCCTGACCAATGGTCAAAGTGAGACTCGACAACATCGAAGTCACCAACAGGATGGTTCCCAGTATGTAGGCCGTCTTGCGATCCAGTATGAAGTCATTGGAGGTGATCAATAAAAATTTGCGTCCCAACCACATGAACATCAACAAAGCCAAGGCCAATCCAATGATATTCAAGGCCATTTTTCCAGTCCAACGATTCTGGTTCAAGGCTTCGATTTTCAGACGCGCCGCATCGGTGACTTCGGCTCCCTCCTGAATCACCAATTGACCCTTGCGCAAACGATAAAAAACCGGATCTATCGCCAGCGATGCCTGCTCACGCCGATTTTTGGTTTCGGCCAGATTCAACACCAGGGTGGGACGGAGATTGATGTTGACCTGATCCAACAGCCATTTGCGGACCGGGGTTGGAATATTTGGCAATTTTGTCTCTGCCGATTTTTCCAGCAGGCGACGCATGCCAGCCAAATCCTTGAGATTCGAAGTGTCCGAACCGGTCGTGGTTCGGTTGATGTCATCACCTATCGCGTGGATCACGAAGGGAGTGTGTGCCAGATCATTCAAGACTTCTGGACCACTCACCACCCGAATTTGACTGTGGCCTTCCAGCCAGGCCCCGATTTCCGCTGCCAACAGAGGCAAATCCTTCACATCATACAGGGCGTTGAAGGCGGTTTCATCCACTTCGTCTTCAATCCGTTCGGAAAACAGTTCTCTTTGACGTGCTTTATCCTTGAATTCCCGATCATCGCGCGACGGTATCGAACGGACATCCTCCAACCATTTCAAATGTTCTTCGATCCGATGAATGACCGTATCCATCATGCCTGGATCCCAGTCATACACGGGTACGATCGTATTGGCGGCCTCCCAACGACGTTTTTTGGTGGTTTCCTTGTCTTCGACCAACAGATCACGGTCTGCTTTGATGTCGCGCGTGGCAATATCTCCCACCTGCGGCAAATAGAGAGGACGCAACACCACCGGGGAAAAAATGATGGTCAACAGCCCTATCAGTAAAAAAAAAACATGCCCAAGTCAAACAGCACGGACAGAGTCAGTCCAGCACCATCCACTGGCCGCCCTCGCAATCGGGCGGCTACTTTTTCACGTTCCGGTCCCATGGTTTCCTTGTGTGGAGAATTTTTTTTGAAAGAGTCTGATCATTCTGTTTTTCCAGATTGAATTTTTTTGGTGGCAGCAGCCTCTTCGTAGGCCTGGACAATACGCCGGACCAAAGGATGACGTACCACGTCCTGATGTGTAAAACAGGTCAATGCAATCCCCTCTACATGTTTCAGCACTTCCACCGCATGGGCCAAGCCGGAAGGTCGATTGGATGGCAAATCCACCTGGGTGATATCACCAGAAACCACAACTCGTGAACCTTCCCCAAACCGGGTGAGAAACATCTTCATTTGTTCAACTGTGGCGTTCTGTGCCTCATCCAGGATGATAAAAGCCTCAGTCAGAGTACGTCCCCGCATGTAGGCCAGGGGAGCGATTTCCAGAATGTTGCGACTTAACATCCGTTCGACTTTGTCAAAACCCAGCATGTCATACAAGGCATCATACAGGGGACGCAAATAGGGATCCACTTTTTCTTGCAAATCACCAGGCAAAAAACCCAGATGTTCTCCAGCCTCCACAGCCGGACGGGTCAAAATGATCCGTGCCACGCGACCCTCGATGAAATCAGTCACGGCTGCGGCCACTGCCAGATAGGTCTTGCCGGTTCCTGCCGGTCCCACGGCAAATACCAGATTTGCGTTTGACAACGCCTGGGCATATTCGGCCTGTCGTGGAGTCCTGGGATGAATTTCCCGCATCGGGGTGCGAAAAATCCATTTTCCCGACAGGAACGCTTCTGGTTCCGCTTGTTTTTCCAGTGCCAACATGCCAGCCTCCACACGGTTGCGATCCACGGTTTGCCCCTGTTCCAAGGCAGCATACAACGTTTTCAAGAGGTGCTGTACTTTTTCAATCCGGTCAGGAGCAGCGGTCATGGTCACGCTGTTTCCTAGTGGATACAGAACCACTTCCATTCGTTCTTCCATCAGGCGCAGATGCCCATCCAACGCCCCGAACAGCATGGCAACCAAACCATTGTCTGGAAAGGTCATTGTGGTGGTTATGACCTCGCTGTCTGAAGGGAGGTCTTGCGTGGAGGCTGCGGGTTGGATGGAAAGCGTGACGGAAGTGTTGGGAACGGCTTGCAAGGAATGCGGCTTGTTTGATGAAACGATGGGTTTGCCCATTCAAACCAGCCGTCCGCGCAATGAGTTGGGCAGGCCATCGGTGATTTGCACCTTGACGATGGCACCTGTCAGTGAGTCTGGGCCAGGAAGGTTCACCGTGCGGCCATGAGCGGTTTTTCCAGTCAATTCTTCTGGAGAGCGTCTGGAATGGCCTTCGATCAACACCTGTTCCACCATGCCCACACGTGCGCCATTTTTTTTCAGTTGAATGGCATTCAAGACTTCCTGCAATTCTGCCAGACGTTGGTTGCGCACCTCCAGAGGAACGACATCGTTCATGGTATCGGCTGCGGTTCCAGGACGGGGCGAAAAGACAAACGAGTAGGCATGATCGAATTCCACCTGTCGGGCCAGATGCAACGTCTCCTGGAAATCCGCGTCGGTTTCTCCAGGAAAGCCGACGATGAAATCCGACGCCAGGGCGATGTCAGGCACCAAACGCCGCAAGGTGTTGATCCAGGCCAGGTATTCGGCCACGGAATGGCCGCGTTCCATGCGTTGCAGGATGCGATCAGAACCGCTTTGGATGGGCAGGTGCAGATAGGGAGCCAATGATTCAATCCGGGTAAACGCTTCCACCAGGTCATGGCTCATGTCTGCGGGATGGGAGGTGACAAAACGGATGCGTTCCACTCCGGGAATCAAGGCGGTACGCTCAAGGAGCAAAGCCAGATCATGGGTGATGCCGTCTCTGTCCAGGGCTTCATAGGCATTGACGTTCTGTCCCAGGAGTTGGATTTCCTTGGCACCGGCACAGGTCAACCCCCGAATTTCCTCCAGGATCTCCTCGACCGGGCGACTGAACGAGCGTCCACGGGTGAAAGGGACCACACAATAGGTGCAGAATCGATTACACCCCTCCTGTACAACCACCGAGGCGATGGGGCCAGGATCCGGCACGGCAGGCAAGGCATCGAATTTGGAGTCCACGGATTCATCGGTGTCGCCGATTCTGCCTCCGTCACGGGCCAGCCGTTCCAGCATGGCAGGCAGACGATGATAATTCTGCGGACCGAATACCAGAGAGACAAAAGGTGCCCGGTGGAAGATATGCTCTCCTTCGGCCTGACCCACACACCCTCCCACTGCAAAGATCACCTCCCGACCGTTGAGCAGTTTGCGCATTCGGCCCAGTTCTGAAAAGAGTTTTTCTGCGGCCTTTTCCCGGATATGGCAGGTGTTGAAAATGATCAAATCCGCCAAAATCGGATCCTCCACGGAGTGATACCCCATGGTTTCATGGAGCAATGTCGCCATGCGGGTGGCGTCATAGACATTCATTTGGCAGCCGAAATTCTTGATGAACAGATTTTTCAACGGATTAAGACTCCCGTCCCAAGCGTAGCATCATGCGGCGTCGCAATTCCGGGATGACCAGAGAGGGGGTGAAGCGGCTCACATCTCCTCCCATGCCAGCGATCTCCTTGACGAGTCGGGAGGAGAGAAACAACGTCTCTTCACTGGAGATCAGGAATACGGTTTCCACATCTGGACTGAGTTTGCGATTCATGCCAGCCATTTGGAATTCGTATTCAAAGTCTGAGACTGCCCGCAACCCCCGCAAGACGATTTTGGCACCCAGGCTTTTGACAAATTCGACCAGCAGTCCATCCATTTGACAGACTTCAACCCCTGGAATATCCCCAACCGCCTCTTCAATAAAACGAATGCGTTCTTGAGTGTTGAACAGAAACTGTTTTTCGGTATTGACCGCCACCGCCACCACCAGACGATCCACCAACAAAACACCCCGACGGATGATATCGAGATGGCCAAACGTCACGGGATCGAACATCCCCGGATAAACAGCGATTTTATTCATGCCTGCCTCTGGGTTATGTTTATTTTGCTCGGTCATAGAAGGATCAAGGCTTCAGTCGCAGTCAACCCTTCCATTGCCAAAATGAAATACGGGTATCACCATATTGTCGAATTTGCAATGGATGCCACTTTTTTTCCATTCTGTTGCCTTCTCCACCGGGTTCATGTTCGGCCACGGCCACGGCCCCAGGGGCCAGCAAGGTTGAATGGGCCAGGATACCCAAAGCAACCGGCACCAGTCCCTGGCCATAAGGGGGGTCCATGAAAACCAGGTCAACAGGTGCAAACGAACCAAAATGATGTTGGGCCGCCGTTTGTACCAGCCCATTCAGACCAGGATGGAGAACAGAACTGGTCACGACTGTGCCACGGGTTTCCACGCCGCAACTGTGCAAATTGTGCCGGATGAGAGCTGCAATGGGCAACTCCTGTTCCACAAACACCGCACGTTGGACGCCACGACTGATGGCCTCTATGCCCAACAGTCCGCTGCCAGCAAAGAGGTCCAAGGCCCATCCCCCGTGCAATCGAGTTCCCAGGATGGCAAAAAGGGATTCTCTCACCCGTCCTGTGGTTGGACGTACCCGCAAGTCTGTCGGGGTTTGGAGTTGACGACCACGCAATTGGCCGCCTGAGATTTTTACCATGTTTTTTTCCGGTTTGTTCCGTAAGGAGGTAATCGTTCCCCCCAAGAAAAAATAAAAAAATAAAAAAAAAGGGTGGAGGGGTCTGGGGAGGCGGTTCACCGCCTCCCCAGGAAGTTTTTCCGTAAGAAGGAGTGAACGGTTACGAATGAGGCAATCGGGCCAAAAATGTTTGCAGAGTTGACCAGTCAGTCATGGTGTCTCCTTCGGCAATGGGCAGATTTGGAAACCGTTCCATGCAGGCAGAGGCAAAAAGGCCGGTGCCATACCCATGGATCGCGCCCTGTTCATTATAAACCGGCACATGGATCACACCACATGACGGGGAGCGACTTTTGCATAAAAAACCGGACACACCTTCGTCTTGCAGGGATTCCAGACGTTTGTTCACCCATGAGGCGACCTGATTGGTTTGATCCTGCCGGGTCAAGAGGGTTTTCAGGATCGGGGAGTGGGGATCACCTTCCAGGCGCATGGGTTCTCGTGGCACTCCCAGACCGCTCTGGGCTTCTGGACAGATTGGAATGAACACGACCCCAGAGCGTTGCAAATCACTGGCCATCACCCATGCCTTGTGGCCGCCGTCATAACGCACCGGCATTCCCAGCAAACAGGCACTGATTCCGATGCGCATGATCATGATTCTCAAAAAAATTCCGCCGTTGGGTGGCACCCTGTCAAGTCAGGACAAAGGGTTGGAAAGGATGGATCACCGGATTTGTGTCAGAGTGTAACAAAAAAGTGCTTAACATGCAACCAGGCAGTGGTTGAGTTCATCCAGGAATTCAGCCAATTGTTCGATCAAGCGATCCTTGGTGCGTTCCAGTTCTGGCAGAGAATGGGCTTTTTCGCGGAGTTGTTCTTCCAGTTCCGGGTCCACGGTCAGCAGGGGATCCCGGCCTGTGGCTGTCACCACTTTTTCATGCATCAGTTCTACCCGACAGGTCAGATGCTCGATGATCTGGTCTTTGAATTGGATCCTGAAAGGCAGGTCCATGTGGGTCATCAATTCCTTGTCGAATCGCAACGCCGTGGCTGTTGCCTCGCGCATGGCTACCGGCAGTTCCAATGCGCCAAAATCCGGCATGATTGGCCCAGGAGGATGGGTTGGCACGGTATGGATGGGATGGACGATGACATTGCTGGTGCGCATTCTGGAGGTCAGAAAAGAGACTTCGCCAAAGATGTCCCCTGGATATAACGTTGCCAGAGGAATACTTGCTCCCTCTTTGACCACGCTGGCCCCGCCAGACAACAGGAGGAACAGACTTTTTTCTTTGGTGCTGCCTTCCTGGATCAGGTATTCTCCGACATCATAGGCAACGACATGTGTATAATCGCCCGCCAATAATTTCTGTTCAGCGGCAGAAAAGGATGTGAAAAAAGCTGTTTGTTGAATAATCATCAGCAAATCATGAGTATCAAGATCCGTGATTTCGCGCATGGAGATTCGCCTTTGATTCATGAGAAACGGACATACTCATTTGAGGCAACCTGATATCTTGTGATACCAAACAGTGTTCAAGACGCATCCAGGAGAGCATGCCAACAACAACAGCCTCATCAAGCTTGCATACTCTTCCACATTGGGAATCAAGCTCCAGGGAGATCCTGAAGGATGCCAGCATCTTTGTTTTCCTGCAGGCTGATCAGGCGTTCAAACAACATCAAGGCACGGCTGTAGGTGGCAATGCCTTCGACAATCAAACGCTGGGTGTCGGCATCCAGGATTTTGTAATCCTGTTGGCTGACAATGATCTGAAAATGGGCCATGGTGTGGTTTTTCTCCTGTCCGAGTCAAGGTGTGTCATGGATGAATTCGGGCAAGAAAGCACACGCTATGCCATAGAATGATTTCCCTGTAATTCTGGAATCATGACGCCATGGGGGCCGGTTTGAGTCTGGTCTTGTCAAAAAAATATCACACACTGTTGTATTATTTATACACTTTTTTGCTGATCCCGGTAGGCTGGGGCGTCGAGAAGGGAAACCCGTCTCGTACGCTATCCAGCCTCGGAATCCAGCCAAGTGGAATCTTTCGCAAGTCGTCAAGATCCATATCGGCAAAAATCCTCTTGATGATGAGTCATGCAATCTCCATACCCAACAGGGCGGGATAAAGGCTGGGATGATTTTGATGGTGTGTGATTACTTTGAATTCGACTCGCTTGCCGACTTCAGTACTAACGGAGACCAAAGTCATTTTTGGGTTTGATCATTCCTGGAGGATTGAGATGGTTTTGACGTTGCCTTTGACTTTTTTGCCCCGAAGTGGCATCATTTTTCGACCTAGTTGACTCTACAGGAAGGGGATCTCATGTCTGTAACTCTTTATTGGGTGCAAAGCGGTGGATGCGGGGGAGACACTATTTCCTTCCTCAATGCCGAAGTCCCTAATTTGTTGGATCTTTTTGATCAACTGGATGTGAAATTGCTGTGGCATCCATCACTTTCAACCATCTCTCCAAGAGAACGTCATGAGCTGACTGAGGCCTTGCTGGCCGGGACATCCCCCCTGGATATTCTGGTGGTGGAAGGGGCGATTCTGCGCGGTCCGGCCAGCACCGGCATGTACGACACCCATGGCGGCAAGCCCAAGAAGGATCTCATCGCCAAATTGGCCCAGCAGGCCCGATACGTGATCGCCCTGGGCACATGCGCTTCGTTCGGCGGGTTCGGAGTGGATGAATATGTGCAAGCTTCTGGTTTGCAATTCATCCGTCATGCGCCGGGAGGATTGCTTGGGGCAAATTTCCGTACCCGCTCCGGTCTGCCGGTGATCAATCTTGCCGGGTGTCCTTGTCATCCCGAAGTGTTGGCCGGTACACTCATGGCATTGGTCTCGGAGGTCGAATTGCCGCTGGACAGCTTCCAACGACCTTTGGCCTGGTACGGGATGTTGGTCCATCAGGGATGCACCCGCAACGAATATCACGAATACCGCATGGAAGAGGTCGATTTCGGACAAAAGGGGTGTCTGTTTTTTCATAAAGGGTGCTACGGTCCTCTGGTGGGCGGACCTTGCAACAAACTGCTCTGGAATCGTCGATCTTCCAAGACCAGAGCCGGAGTCCCCTGCTTTGGTTGTACCAATCCCGATTTTCCGATGCCTTATCCCTTCTTTGAAACCCAACATATCGAAAACATCCCCATCGCCCTGCCGAATGGGATCAATCGTGCCCATTATCTGGTTTACAAAACCATGGCGGCTGCGGCAGCACCGGCACGCCTGAAAAGACGGGAAACGGAAATCTGATCGCATCTATGGACGCAAGGGAAACAAAAACACAATGAATAAGCGCGTGGAGTGCGCCATTCCATTGAATCGGGTGGAAGGCGATCTGGAGCTGCGGGTGGCTGTGGAGGACGGGAGAATCGTGGATGCCTGGAGTGCCGGAACTATGTTCCGTGGTTTCGAGAGGTTTATGATTGATCGTGGACCGCTCGATGGATTGGTTATCACCCCTCGCATTTGTGGGATTTGCAGCATCACCCATCTGACCGCTGCGGTTCGGGCACTGGACCAGATCGCTGGCCAAGCTCCTCCTCCCAATGCCACCCGTTTGCGCAACGTGGCTTTGCTGGTGGAGACGATCCAGAGCGACCTCCGCCAATCCTTGTTGATGTATCTGGTCGATTTTGCCAATCCGACCTTTGCCGATCATCCCTGGCATGCCGAAGCCGTGACCCGTTATCAGGTCTTGCAAGGACGCCGCTGCGTGGAAGCGGTCCGGGAGACCAAACATCTGCTGGAAGTGATCGCCCTGATCGGCGGACAGTGGCCGCATACCTCTTTCATGGTGCCCGGTGGAGTTGTCTATGCCCCACCGGTGGTTGATTTCCAGAAATCCCTGCATTTGCTGAAGAGATTCCGCCATTGGTATGAGCAGACCGTATTGGGTTCGTCCATTGCGCGATGGCAGGAGATCACCAGCACCGAAGCACTGGACCACTGGCTGACGGAGCGGAGCGAACATCTCCAGGGCGATGTAGGTTTTCTGCTCACGGCAGGTCGAGCCATGGGGTTGAATCGACTCGGTATTGGTCATCAACGATTCCTTTCCTATGGCGCGATGGATATTCCCGAAGGTTCGATCGTGACAGGTATCGCGGGACAACTGGTGCCCGCCGGGTTCGTACAGGGTTTGGATGGGGGGCAGTCCTTTGATCCATGGCAGATAACCGAAGAGGTGGCCTATTCGTGGTATGCGGACTATCCGGGGGGACGGCATCCCATGGAGGGGATCACCAATCCGGTGGCCAGTGGTGCGGAGGGACGGAAATACTCCTGGGTCAAAGCACCTCGTTACGGAGGACAGGTGGCCGAAACCGGGCCTCTGGCCGAACGGGTGGTGGCGCAAGATCGGTTGTTTCTGGATCTTATGCGGCGTGAACAGGGTGCCAGCGCGTTAACGCGCCAATTGGCCCGTCTGACGCGCACGGTTCATTTGATCGGTGCATTGGAACAGTGGTTGCTGGAATTGATCCGGGAACAAAAAGCCCCTTTCTATCTGCCGGTTGAGCCTTTGCAGAATGGCTCCGGAATGGGGTTGACCCAGGCAGCGCGGGGGGCGTTGGGTCATTGGGTCAAAATCCAGGATGGCCGGATCGCACACTATCAGATCATCACCCCCACGGCCTGGAATGGTTCGCCCCGTGATGGCAATGGGGTGCGGGGGGCCTGGGAGCAGGCCATACTGGATACGCCGATGTCTGATCCGGACGATCCGGTTTTGGCGGGCATGGTGGTGCGTTCCTTTGATCCCTGTCTGGTATGCAGCGTCCATGTGGTGGGGGGTGGACGGCGACGACTGGCGGTTTGACCGGGCATGGAACCGTTGATTCTGTGCATAGGCAATCGCTATTTTTCCGGTGATGATACCGGTCCCAGAGTGTATGATCGTCTGATCGCTCCACCTGGACCGCCGTCCGACGTGCAGGTGATCGATGGCGGATTGGCGGGATTGGCACTGCTTGCGATGATCGAAAAACGTAAGTGTGTGGTCTTCGTAGATCGAGTGGAGGGATTTGCCCCGCCGGGCGAGTTGGTGGTGCTGACTGGAGACGAAGTGGCTGCTTTGGCCGAAGGGTATGGTCACAACAGCGGCATCCCGTTTTTGTTGGCCATGCTGCCCAAGGTCTCTCCTCCCCCCTGGCCCGAATGCCATCTGGTGGGCATGGCTGGAGATGTGGATGATCAGGCCATTGGCCTGTTGGCGCACTACAGTATCGAGGTGGCAAGGCATGGCATTGATCTCTTACGATAGTCCGGCGCGACCGGGGATCGCCTTTGTTGTGGAGCAGGAAGACCCTTCGAGCAAAATACGGCTCTGTGAGGAGATTCGTACTTTGCATCAGGCTGCAGAGATCACGGCGGATCTGGTCATTCATCAATTTGAACAGACCGAATCGATTCTGACCAAATTCCGATCCACCAGCACTCAGCTTCAGGCGGTGCTGGATGCGGCTTCTCAAATTACCATCATTGCCACCAATCTGTCCGGGATCATCACCTTGTTCAACCGGGGCGCGGAGTGGATGCTGGGATGGCAGGCCAGTGCCGTACTCGGACAACTGACACCTCTGGAGTTCCACCATCCGGATGACCGTGTTGCCATGGCGGAGCTGCTCGCCACCCCGGAGACCCAACAGAAGGGATCCACCCTGGAGTCACTGTTACTGCGCAACGATGGCAGTGAAATTCCGGTCACTCTCTCCATCACCCCGTTGTTAGGCGCGGATCACACGCGAGTCGGTTTTCTGTGGGTGGCCATGGATATCTCCGCCCGCAAGCTTGCCGAGGAGCAATTGCGACGCAGCAACGACGAATTGCAACGGTTGGATAAACTCAAATCTGATCTGCTCTCTTCGGTTTCGCACGAACTGCGTACCCCATTGACATCGATTCGCGGTTTTGCCCAATTGATCCGGCGTGAATTCGACCGCACTTTTGCCGCTTCCGTCGAGGATGAACCGAAGCGACGCAATAAGTCCCAGCGCATCCAGGACAATCTTGACATCATTCTCACCGAATCGGAGCGGCTCACCCGATTGATCAACGAGGTGCTTGATTTGGCCAAGATCGAATCCGGACGGATCGAATGGCACAAGACCCGTTTTCCGTTGCAGGAGGCGATCCGTCAAGCCGTCAATGCCGTGCAGGGACAATTCGCCGGATTGTCGGACGTGACCCTGGAAGTCGCACTGCCAGAGGTTCCACTGCTGGTGGAGTTGGACAAGGATCGGATGGTCCAGGTGCTGGTCAATCTGTTGAACAATGCCGCCAAGTTCATCACCGCCGGATTCGTCCGGGTGCAGGCCAAATGGCAGACCGATGGCATGGTGCGTGTCGATGTGGTCGATACCGGCTGCGGCTTTCCCCCGGAACAGGCAGAGAGCATTTTCGACAAGTTCCAGCAGGTACATCGCGACGACACCCTGGTGGACAAACCCCAGGGCACGGGTTTGGGACTTTCCATCTGCAAGGAGATTGTCCAACATCACGGCGGACGGATCTGGGCCACCTCGGTGCCGGGTGAAGGCAGCACATTTTCGTTGATCCTGCCTCTGCTGGAGATCCCCGTGGCACCGAGTGTCATGCAGGAGTCATCACCGATGCTCCTGGTTGATTTGTCGTCGGATGACACGATCCCCAGTGCCTCATCCGCTCTGGAAACACGCCCGCTCGCCGTTACCGATCTGGCTGCACCTCTGGTGTTGGTGGTCGAGGATGACGAACATGTTCGCATTTATCTCAATCAGTTGTTCCAGGATGAAGGATATCGGGTCATGCTGGCCAGCGAAGGACAGGCAGGGCTGGAGTTGGCCGAACAGCATCAACCGGATCTGATCACTCTGGATCTGGCCATGCCGGTGCTGGATGGACGTCAAACCATGATGCTTCTGCACCAGAGTCCCAAGTTGAACCGGGTTCCCGTCATCATCCTGTCGGCCATGCCTGATTTCGATCAGGTCGGAGGAGCTATGGCAATGAGCAAACCCATCGATGAACATCGGTTATTGCGCAGCATGCGGTTGCTGCTCCGGGGCAGAAGACAGGAGACGGAGAGCGAACTCATGCCTTGTCTACTTCTCAATGGGCCGACTCCGATACCATTGTATCGTCTGCCGGAGGTGATCCGATTGGGTGAAGTGACCTGTTGCGATCAGCAGGAACTGATGCAACGGGTGCAGGAGGGATTTCGGGGGCTGGTGACCATTCCCACCGAGATGATTGCCCATGTGGATGGAACGTTCTGGGAGCGTCTCTCATCCCTGGATGTGTTGATTCTGCCCGATTCGGGCGGAGAATCTTTGGAGAAGAGGGAGGAGTGCCCATGATCAAGGTCGCCATTATCGACGATGAAGTCCACATCCGCAGCCTGCTGGAACAGACCTTGGAGGAATTGGAAGAAGATTTTGAATTCGAGATCATGACTGCACCCAATGGCGGAGAAGGACTGGCATTGGTGCAAAGAGAGCGTCCCAGATTGGTCTTTTTGGATGTCATGATGCCGATCATGAATGGTTACGATGTCTGCACCGCTATTCGTGCCGATTCCACCTTGAACGATACGCAAGTGGTGATGCTTACGGCCAAGGGGCAGGAGTCGGATCGACAACGCGGCATGGAAGTCGGGGTGAACCATTTTGTGACCAAGCCCTTTGATCCGGATGAAATCCTGCATATTGCCACAACTGTGCTGCAAGGATAGGAGGGCAGCAGCATGTTGGCACTGCATCACTACTTGCCTGCCAAGCGTTTACGCGAGCATCTATCGTCAGTATCTCCTTTATTGCCGGCAGGTATGGTGCTGTCGATACGCGGTGCGGATCGTTACCTTGGCGGATTGGGAGAGGGTGCGGAGGAGTTACTGAAAGATCAGCCTGGCGTCTCCGAATATCCTTTGTTGCTGGAAGGTCAGGCCATGGGGTGGCTGTTGTGGCGCGCCCCGTCGGAACGCCAGGAAGAAGCCAGCCGTTGGGCCGATCATCTGGTCACGCTTTGTCAGGGATTGATGGAAATCGAAGGGATCCGACGGGCGGTGGCCAACGAAGCACTGGAAAGCCTGAGAGAAATTGCGTTGCTGGAACGAGCGTCGCGCGTCCTGAATCGCTCCTTGCGACCCAAGGAGGTGGCGGCAGCACTGCTTGAGGAATTGACCAACCGGGCGCATCATATCACTTGGGGTGCGGTGTTTCTGTATAATTTTAATCTGAAAAAGTACGAATTTCTGAGTACTTACGGCCATGAATCCGAACAAAAGTTTCAACAATTCATGGCTGCGCCCTGTTTTTCCAGATTGGTGGAAGGAGGTACTCCAGGAATCATCAACGATCTGCAGGCTTACTTTTGCGGCCAGGAGAGTGCCTCGCCGTTTCAGGCCATTCTCTCGTTGCCGCTGGAGGCTCACAACGAGCATGTCGGATTGTTGATTTTGGCGGCCAATCGCACCGAGGCTTTCTCCTCGGCAGATTTGAAACGAAGCCAGGCATTGGTGTCCATGGCAGCCACGGCGTTGCGCAATGCACAGTTGTTTGCGGCAGAGACTCACATGTTTCGGGCTTTTATCAGCATGATCGCCTCGGCCATCGATGCCAAATCTCCTTATACGGCGGGTCATTGTCGTCGCGTGCCTGAGATCGCCCGCATGTTGACGGCAGCGGTTTGCGCCGACACATCTCCCCCCTTTCAGGATTTCACCTTCTCCGAAGATGACTGGGAGACCCTGGAGATTGCCACCTATCTGCACGACTGTGGCAAGGTGGTGACGCCGGAGTGGGTGGTGGACAAGCCCACCAAATTGAGTACCAATATGGATCGCATCGAACTGGTGGAACTGCGTCTGCTGCTGAACGCTCTACAGGAGGCGCAACATCAAGAAAAAGAGCTATTCGCACCCTTGTTGACACCGGAAATGCAGCGGCAACGAGAAGATCGCCATGCCCGACTGTTGACAGATTTGCAGTTTCTGCGCGCATGCAATCTCGGCACCGAGTTTATTTCCGCAGAAAATGAAGCTCGATTGCACACCTTGGCCACCCGCACTTGGCGCAATGCCGATGGGCAGGAAAATCTCCTGCTGAACCAGGAGGAGTTGACCAATCTGCTGATCCGACGCGGCACCCTCAATGCCCAGGAACGCAATATCATCGAAGATCATGTCGTGCATACGATCAACATGCTCAATGAAATTCCTTTCCCACCCCGTTTGCGCCTGGTGGTGGAATATGCCGGAGGACACCATGAGTGCCTGAACGGTCGTGGTTATCCCAACCGTTTGACCGACATCACGCTTTCCATACCGGCCAGGATCGTGGCGATTGCCGATATTTTCGAGGCATTGACCGCTCCAGATCGTCCTTATCGTTCGCCTTATACGCTCTCGAAGGCATTGGATATCATGGATCGCATGTCCAAGGAGGGTCACATCGATTCGGATCTGTTTCAACTGTTTTTGCGTTCCGGGGTGTATCGTCACTATGCGGATAAATACCTGTCACCGTCCCAGCTCGATCCGGTGGATATCACGCCGTATTTGACCATACCTTGAAATGTTCAAACTTCTGCCTGCGGCAGTCGCTTCAGTAACGGCGGAATGTGTCAATGCTCAAGCCAGAAATCGTGGATTGCAACGATTTTGTGTGAGGGGAATCAAGAAGGCAAAAGTGTTTTGTTGTGGTTCGCCCTTGCCCACAATTTGATGCGCACGTCTGCATTGCGTCTTGCATTGGCCATGAAACCGGTACAAATGGAGGGGCACCACCGCACTTAACCGTGGACCGCCTATAGCTTGACCCAGTTAATGAGATAGGCAGGTACGATATGGATTATTTATTGATAGCTTTTGTGTGTACAGTTTTGCGGCAACTAAAATACACAATGTGTTATTAAAGCGATAATCATCAAATAATATTATTAATATCGGCTATAATGACTGTGTGGATTTTTAGTCGCCTATCTCGTTAATTGGGTCAAGCTATAGCAACTGTTGGAGTACAATTCCAAAAGAAATAAAATCCACAGAGAACACAGAGGGTACAGAGAAAAACATAATCAAAGAAATATTTTTGCGTTTTTTCTGTGTCCTCTGTGGATATCTTTTTGTTTGAAACAAGCCGTCCACGGTTAAATGTGGTGATACCCAATCACCTCATACCTGGAAAATTCACAAGCACCGGGGCATTGGTCACATTCCAGATATGCGAGATATTATTTCATAGAATCTATTCGTTTGATAATTGTCTCGTTCGTTTCGAAAGGAGGAATGAGTACCCCGGTATCAATAGTGGACGCACCGTTAAAACGTCGCAAAATCAAAACACCATCATTTGCATCCACCACACCATTATTGTCCACATCAAAGACGTGTTGTGAATTGTTTTGACACGCTAAATTTTTAGCTTCGGCTGGTATGGTGGTCGAGACAGAGTTGATGGACGTGGTTGGAATGGATGTGGTCGTGGTTGTTTTGATGGATGTGGATGTGGTAGTCGTAGTCGTAATTTTAGGAATTATAATTGGAGGTATTGAATTTACAATACTTGTTGTGATGTTATTATTAATAGACGTAGTTGTGGTTGGAATTGACGTGGTGGTTGTATTGATGGATGTGGTAGTCGTAATTGTAAATTTAGGAATTGTAAGTATAGGTGTTGGAATTGACGTGGTGGTTGTTTTGATGGATGTGGTTGTGCTTGGAATGGACGCGGTTGTGGTCGTGGTTGGAATGGATGTGGTGATTGTTATTGGAGGTATTGATGTCTGCTTAGCAGTATTGGTTGTCGTAAGGATTGGTGCTTCAGCTAATGCTGTTATTGCATTAATCATGTCACTTATATCAGCTGAACTTTTGTTTGAATATAAACACATCAAAGAAAATAGTAAAATTTTTTGATAATTTTTTTTCATTGTTTTGTCACCTAGTCAAGCCAGTATTGCAGATATTATGATACAAATCCACACAAACATCAATTATTTAAAAATATAAAACATGATAGTCGGTTATTGTTGGTTTGTCAAGGAAAAATGGTTACGATTTTTTTGTTTGGAGCCATTTGTCAAAATGGTCGTGATTGTTTGAATTTGACATGTCATTTTTCCGTCGCTTTTTCATGACCCTGCTTGAAGGTCTGATCTTCAGTGTGCTCGATTAATTATTGATTTTAATGGCTTTTTTGCTATTGGTGCCGGAAGAGGCAATGGGGCTGACATTGGGAAAATGGTTAATAAAATCAATGCCTATACCCGTCAAAAAGTGCCATCAGGAAACAATCCTGAGTCAGAAAGTCTGATCTGATTGTTTATAAAGAATTTTTTTTGCCGTCTCAAACGGTTTTCATGATTATTGCATGTTGGCAAATGGTTTGCATGGAACGTGTTGTCGCCAACCCATGGATTGCATAGCGTTTTTGTGGCACCCGGTTGGCCAAGACGGATCTGAATTCTTTCCAACCTGCTGGCCATGGATTGAGGCTGGCTGAATCATTGAATCAATACTCAAGGAGCTTGTGCCATGACGACAATTGAGATGCATAATACGGGCAAGGGTTTGTACGGCAACGGCTTGATTGCCAGGGGCTACATCCGGGAATCGGTTCGTCAACCGAACATGCCGGAATCCGCCATTCGCAGTTGGTCCTATGGTTTGGGACGGGGGCTTTCGAGCAGCTCCAGGCACTCCCCATGGACCCAATGCGAATCTTCCATTGGAGGAGAATGAAACATGAACTTTCAATTCACTCCATTAAGCGGGCCTTTGTTCCCCAAGGGCGGTAAATGTCTGCGTCCTGTGGGTGCATACAAGCCGTGGCCTCAGGGCATTAACGACCCTGAATCTTGCGCATCGCCTCGGCAATCAGAAAAGCAACATCCAAACTTTGAGCAGCATTGAGGCGTGGATCACAGGTGGTTTCATACCGTTCAATCAATTGATCTTCCCGAATGTCATGGGATCCCCCCACACATTCGGTCACGTTGTCTCCGGTCAATTCCAGATGAACACCACCTGGCCAGATCCCTTCGGCCTGAAAAATGGCCATGAATTGTTCCAATTCGCTTTCGATGTGATCCAGGGCACGGGTTTTGTGTCCCGTGGGGGCGGAATAGGTGTTCCCATGCATGGGATCACAGCTCCAGATGATGGTTCGTCCCTCTTGCTTGATCCCACGCAGGAGGGGCGGCAGAACTTTGGCGATTTGATCATGCCCAAAACGACCAATCAGCGTCAGCCGTCCGGCTTCATTGTCTGGATTGAGTCGATCACACAGTTGCATGATTTCATCCACAGTAGCCTTGGGTCCGATTTTGACGCCCAACGGGTTTTTGACACCACGCAGAAATTCCACATGCGCCCCATCCGGTTGGCGGGTGCGTTCTCCAATCCAGATCATATGGGCTGAACAGTCGTACCAATCCCCGGTCAGAGAATCCTGGCGGGTGAGTGCAGTTTCGTATTCCAGCAGCAGGGCCTCATGGCTGGTAAAGTACTCAACTTCATGGAGTACCGGGCTGTTTTGCGTATTGATGCCAATGGCTTCCATGAACTGCAAGGCATTGGTCAGCTGATCCGCCAGATGAGCATATCTTTGTCCCTGGGGGCTGTGGGCTACAAAATCCTGATTCCAGGTGTGGATGCGTCCCAGATCAGCAAATCCCCCATGCGTAAAAGCCCGCAGCAGGTTCAGGGTGCTGGCCGATTGAAAATAGGCTCGTTCCAGTCGATTGGGGTCAGGTAAACGGGCCTCTTGTGTGAAAGTCGGGTCATTGACCGACTCCCCACGGAAACTGGGCAGTGAAATGCCATTCTGCGTCTCGAAAGGACTGGAACGGGGTTTGGCGTATTGACCGGCAATACGGCCCACCTTGATGATGGGTTTGGCAATCCCGTGGGTCAGAATGACGGCCATCTGCAAGAGTACTTTGAGTTTGTCACGGATGGAATTGGCCGTGAAATCCCCAAAAGATTCGGCGCAATCCCCACCTTGCAATAAAAAGGCCTCCCCGCGCATGATCCTGGCCAGATGCGCCTTCAAAGAGCGGACTTCGCCCGCAAAGACCAGAGGAGGGTAGCCGGAAAGGTTGCGACAGGCTTCATCCAGGGCAGTCTGGTTCGGCCATTCGGGTTGTTGCAATGCAGGGCGGTTTTTCCAGGAGTGGGGATGCCAATTGTCAGACACAGTCGTTTTTCCTTTGTTATTATGATATCAAGGTCATGATGCCCTTTGGGCAAAAAGACAAAAGCAAAACCCTGGGGGAGGAATCCCCCAGACCCCCTCTTTTTTTTTAATAATTATTTTAAAATAAATAAAAAAAAAGGGTGGGG
>JAMOBH010000381.1:0-5030 GCA_039908085.1 Magnetococcus sp. YQC-5 | reverse complement strand
CCCGCCCATGGCCAAGGCTGCCTCTGTCACGGCCATGATGGGGAGCATGATCTATGTGGCGGCATTCTCCAACGCCCCATGGTATCTGGTGACCGCCATGGGGCTCTTCATCGCTTTTAGCGCGTGGTTCATCCTGTCCAAACCCGGCACCCCTCCGGCTTCGGAGGCCAGGAAGGAGACAACGTGTATATCTTCTCTCTGGAGCAGGTGGAACAGGTAGGGGATGGGGTGTCGCGGTAGTTGTGCTGCGGGTTGGTGGTGGGGCGCGGCAGGGGACGCAGGTGATGGACTGGTTGTGATTGGTGTCCACCAATGGCGATCTGAAGATGTTGGTGGGGGTGGCCGGCAACGGCGGCGTGGAAATGTTGGTGGGGGTGGCAGACATTTCCATCTTTTACATCGGGTGGTTCTGTCTGGTAGGATAGAGACGTACTGGGGTGAACGCGTCTCTTAGAGCTTTGTTGTGTTGTGCGCCGACTGGCTTGATGGTGGAGTGGTGCTGCGGTTTATGGTTGGGTGTGTCAGGGAGCGCGGGGTGCGGATACCGCTCGTTTGCTCCATTTTGGACTGCCAAACCGCAGCCACCACATGCCAACCTTACCATTCGGCGTTTGCTTCAGATGTGTCTGGCTGGTTGCCTTGCTGTGCCCTTCCACCTGGAACCCACTGTCTGTTTGGTGCCATTCATTGGGGATCTGAAATTAGGCATTCAGCAGGAACCGGCTACCTGGTCTGCTGCACAGCCTGCCTTCAATCGGCAATATCCAATTACACCATTCACAGGGGAGCTCATGTCATGCTGGACGTCAACAATTGGAAGATAGGTACAAAACTTATCGGAGGGTTTCTAACCATTGTGGCGGTGCTGGTGATCGTTGGTGGGCTCGGCTATTTCAATATCCAAGCCATGCATCATAAGACAAAAGAGATTACGGAAGTGACGCCATTAATTGATGCTTCCATGCAGATGAATCTTTCGGTTGCAAGAGATATGCAGATGATCATGGAGTTGTTGGCAGCCGAAGACAAAAAATCGCTGACTGATTTGTGGAAGGAGCATGAGGATCTGGTTCATCAATTTGACACCTTTGGATCGGCGATCGTGAACGGTGCTACGGTGGAGGGAACCCGGTTTTATGCCACCAAGGATGATCGTTTGAAAGAGATTGCAAACAAGGCCACCCTGTTTCACACAGAAAAATTTCGTCCGGCCGTCCGGAAAATTTACGATCTTAGCATGAGTATCTTTGATATGAAAAGTGATTTGGAAGCGGCGATGCGTAGCATGGAGTCCGGCTATGAGAAGATTGTTGCCAGATCTGGCAGTGTGGAAAAGAGCATAAAGAACACAATCGCGACACGCATTGCGTCTGGTGTCAGTGCCAAAGAAATGTACATGACTGATGGCTCCTGGTTAAGTGGTGCTGCAGCCATCAAGTTGATCATTTCCAATGGTCGGATTGCCATAGAAGAATATGCAAAGACCACGGATCCAAAGGAGATGGAGGTTGCTGTCAAAGCATACAAAGACAGTATTGCTCAGTTCGATCGATGGATTAACGCTTTGTTGCAGGGTGGAGAAGTGGATGGTGAGGCCATTGCCAAGGTCACTACTCCTGCGGTTCGGTTTGAAATTGAACAATTGGATCAAGATCACGACAAGATTTTCCAGGCTGGGGTGTCGCAATTATTCAAGTTTCAGGATCTTCTGTCCAACAATGTGGCCGAGCGCAGCAAGTATGACAAGGCTGCAGATACCGTGGGCGAAGAACTGATCAAGCTGTTGGCAGGGGTCAGGGAGGGTGTCGGAGCTTCCATCAAGGTATCCAACAACGTTTCGGAAGAAACCTCCCGTGCAGCGAGCAACCAAACCGTGGTTGGCATACTCCTGGGCACCATTTTGGCCCTTGGCTTGGCTGTTCTCATTACTCGGGCCATCGTGAGTGCTATGACGAACGCCCTTGGTGTGGCCAATAGGCTGGCTGAGGGAGATTTGACAGTGCAGGTGGAGACATCCAGGCAAGACGAGGTTGGTCAGGTTCTGATGGCCATGCATCTCATGGTGGAAAAATTGCGGGAGGTGATTGGAGAAATCTCGACAGCGGCGGAACAGGTTTCCGTTGGAAGTAATGAGATTTCGGATGCCGCTCAAAATCTTTCCCAAGGTGCGACCGAGCAAGCGGCCTCTGTTGAGGAGACCTCATCGGCTATGGAGGAAATGTCGTCGAACATTGCTCAAAATAGCGACAACGCTGGCACGACTCAGACCATTGCCCAAAAAGCCGCCAAAGATGCGGCAGAGGGTGGGGCCGCAGTCAGTCAAGCAGTACATGCCATGAAGGAAATTGCCTCCAAGATCGGTATCATCGAAGAAATCGCCCGGCAAACCAACCTGTTGGCTTTAAACGCTGCTATCGAGGCAGCCCGCGCCGGTGAACATGGAAAAGGTTTTGCCGTAGTGGCGGCTGAGGTGCGCAAGTTGGCTGAACGGAGCCAAACCGCCGCTGGGGAGATCAGCCACCTTTCCGCATCCAGCGTCGAGGTTGCGGAAAAAGCCGGAGGGATCATCAATACACTGGTGCCGGACATTCAAAAGACGGCAGAGCTGATTCAAGAGATCAATGCCTCCAGCCAGGAGCAGAATCAGGGTGCAGGACAGATCAACCAAGCCATTCAACAACTGGATCAGGTCATTCAAAAGAATGCCGGTGCTTCTGAAGAGATGGCGGCAACTGCAGAGGAGTTGAGTGCGCAGGCAGATATGATGCACCAGTCCATTGCCTTTTTTAACCTTGGCCAGCAGCAGCACACGCCCAAGAGGAAAGCGACTCAAAAACCACCAACGGCTGCCAAACCACAACTCGCTCATGCTCAGAAGCGTGCCACAAAAGCTTTGCCAGCCCCGGCAAGGAAAAGCGGTGGGGTTGATTTGAAGATGGCTCATTCGGACGAGGAATTCGAGTCTTTTTAGCTCCAGAAGTTGGTTGGCTTTACCGGGCACCATGACGGTGTCCGGTACAATGCCAGAATGGCTATCGAGACAGAGCAAGACGCAATATGGATGAGCATCCTCAGACAGCGGACAGGATCGACATACTATCCGGCGAGATTGACAAAGCAGTGATGGATGGAACAGATAACAGGATTAAGCATGAAGCGATATCAATATTTTGTGTCAGCAGCTCTTGTGGTTATTGGTGTGGGAGTGTTGGCGGTATTGTGGCGTTTCTGGCTGGAGGAATTCCTGGATCCTCTATTGTTTGGCAGTGTACATGGTACCAATAAATGGCTGGAAGATGTTGAATTCATTGTTATTTCCCTCCTGTTTGTTGGTTTGGCCATGATTCCCGCAGGCATGTTTGCCTCGCAGGCGATTCGTCGTCAGGAAGCGGCCGAGGGGAAGTTGCGCCTTTCCGATACCATCATTGCCAATGCCAATGAGGGGATTCTGGTCACCGACGGGAGAAACCGCATTGTGGCCGTCAATCCCGCTTTTACCGTCATTTCTGGATATGCCAGTGGGGAGGTGCTGGGACGTACACCGCATATGCTTTCCTCCGGGCGTCATGATTCCTCATTCTATCAAGCTATGTGGCGGGAGATTCGTGCTGAAGGCAGATGGGCCGGAGAGATTTGGAATAAGCGCAGTAATGGGGACGAGTATGTCCAATGGCTCTCCATTTTCATACTGCGGAATTCGGATGGTACTGTGCAGAATTATGTGGGATTTTTCAGCGACATTACGGAGCGGAAGAGGAGAGAGGAAAAAATCGCTTGGCAGGCCAGTCACGATGGGTTGACCGGATTAAGAAATCGAAAAGATTTTCTGAACGCTCTGGACAAGGAAGTTTTGGGTGCTCGTATGCAAGGTGGACGACTGGCCGTTTTGTTTCTCGATCTGGATGGGTTCAAGCCAGTCAATGACACCTACGGTCACGAGATGGGGGATCTGGTGTTGCAATGGGTGGCCAAGGTGCTGCAGGAGGCCTGTCGGCGCGATGATGTGGTGGCTCGTTTTGGTGGGGATGAGTTTGTGATTCTGTCACGAGTGGTAGAGCCCAGGGATGTGGAACGAGTGGCAGACAAGCTGGTACATCTATTTTTGGTGCCGCAGTTCTTTGCTGGCCACGAGATTCGAATTGGAGTAAGCGTTGGGGTGGCTGTTTTTCCGGAGGATGGGCAGGAATCCACCAGCTTGCTTCGTTGTGCAGATGCAGGGATGTACGCTGCTAAACAGGCTGGTAAGAATACTTGGCGGCGAGGAGTCGGATAATTGCACTGGTGGAGACGCCGCACCCCTCCCAACACCCACCCCCCTACGCCGCCCCCGTCACCCAGACTTTTGGCTTTTTCCGCCCCCATTCTGGCCCACCCTTCTCTGTTTCTCGGCAGACTTTTGGAGACCTCCAAAAATAGGCTCCTACTTTTCGACGGCCAAACCGGGGAGGGAACCGCACTGGAGTCGGAATCGGCGGCGTGGTTTTTTGGTGATGTTGTTGTTTTTGTAGTGGAACGTGTTTTTTGGCTGTGGATGTTTGGATTTTGGGGGTGGCGTTGGTGGGCTGGTCCACAGGGCGGCGGCTGGTCAACGGGGCTGTGGACCTGGCGGTTGGGTGGCAGGGGGTGTCAGGCGTAATTGTGGTGGCACACAGGTGGCAGGGTGGCCTGGTTGGAAGCGGTGGCCAGCGGCAGCGGTGTGGAAATGTTGGTGGTGGGGGCATGGGAGGAGGGGACAGCACCCGTTCGCCGTGTTGGGGTGTGCGCGCGCCAGCACAACCTGATGGCCGGTGCGCTGATGGGAGAGTTCGGCGCACTGGAGCGGTGGTGGATGGGCAGACGGCGGAGTGGCAAGGTGAGTCCCACATGTGGAGGAGGGAGAGTGACAGGGGGTAGATCTCCGTCATGACTCACTCGGCCTTACATTAGTGCCTGACAGAAAAAGGCAGTTTCCCCAAAACTCACCCATCAAGAAATATATCCATCGTTAAGAAACTCAATGCAAAACACATTCGCAATTTAAGAAAGAAAGC
>JAMOBH010000043.1:0-23844 GCA_039908085.1 Magnetococcus sp. YQC-5 | reverse complement strand
GGCGTGTCATGATCTTTTGTTGACAGAAAAACCTCTGGTGGTTTTGAAGAAGCTGCTTGCTGAATCCGGTTACGATGATTATGTGAAAACAGATGAACGGGCTTCTGACAAAAAGGAAAATCTGTTGGAACTCCAGAATTTTCTCGATGATGTGGAGGATCTGTCGGCCTTTTTGGAGCGTGCGGCCCTGGAAGCCGATCCACCGGGTCGGGAGGAACAGGAGGATTCTGTCAATCGGGTGGTCATTTCCACTTTGCATGCGGCCAAGGGGTTGGAATTTTCCTATGTTTTTCTGGTGGGGTTGGAAGAGGGACTTTTGCCTCACAAGATGGCTGTGGAGGAGGGGGGACAGGCGGCGGTGGAGGAAGAGCGTCGTTTGACCTATGTGGGGATGACCAGGGCCAAGGAGAAATTGTATTTGAGTCATGCCCGTGTGCGCAGAATGTTTCAACATTTGGAGCGTGTCATGGCGTCGCGGTTTTTGAAGGAGATTCCCTCTGAGTTTTTGCACAAGCGGACGCCGAAGTTTACGGTTCAGCGTGGGGTGGGGACGTCTTCTTTTCGATCACGACGCTAAGGAAGATTTTTAAAAAAAAATTAATAAAAAAAAAGAGGGGGTCTGGGGGATTCATCCCCCAGGGTTTTGCCTTTGACTTTGCCTTTGATTTTTTTCCCCGAAGGGCATTCTGATTCTATCTGTATACGGAGTCGTTCATGTTTTCCAATATCAATCTCACCAATTTTACAAATTTTTCCAGTCTGGATTGGCAGAACCACGCTGCCATGAATGTTATTATTGGTGAAAATGACACGGGCAAGAGCCATTTGTTGAAACTGCTTTATGCTATTGGGCGTAGTATCAATATGTTTCAAAAAAGCCAAGGGGGGCCATCGCCACAAAATTGGCTGAGTTGTTTTATTGTTAAACAAGGCTGGATATTTCAGACAAGTTCTTTTAGTCTTTTTTCCTTAATGCGCACAGGAACGGAAAAACTTGGAATTGAGTCAAGTATCGGTGGTGGTGAACTGTATTATCGTATGGTAAAAACTGATGATCATAAAGCCAACTTAGAAGATTATTGTGAAAATGTAAATATAATCGGGCTTACAATTTTTTTCCCCCCGAAGGAAATCCTGACCGTCATGTCGGCTATTGAACCGACCCGCAAGAGATTGAAAATTTTGGGATTTGATGACACTTATTTGGATCTGATCGAGGATTTTCGCGCACCGATCACCTATGGGAAGATTGATCCCGAATTGGCCATGATTCCAAACAAGATCAAAAATCTTTTGTATGAGGGTGAGATTGTCGAAAAAGGCATGGAGTTTGTTTTCAAGCGTGGCACTGAAGAATATCCCATGGCGCAAACAGCGGAAGGATTCAAAAAAATTGGCATTATAAGCCGTCTGATTCTCAACCGCAGCATCACCAAGGGCAGCATTCTGCTGGTCGATGAACCGGAAGCCAATCTCCATCCCAAGGCCATCATCGCCATGGCGGATATTCTGTTTGATCTGAGCCAGGCGGGCGTCCAGGTCTATGCCGCGACTCATAGCTATTTTTTCCTCAAGCGTATCGAACAACTGGCGCGGATGAACGACAAGTACGTCTGTCTGGCGGACCTTCGACGCTCCCCGGATGGCGTAAAGGCCACGTTTCATGATCTGCGTCATGAAATCCCGGACAATCCCATTCTCGCCCAGTCCGCATACCTGCTTAATGAAGACATTCGTCTGGATTGGGGGCAATAGATCATGAGCGTCAGCATCGAATCTGGCATGCGGGTGGATTTGACAGGAAAACCGCACTTTCGTTTTCAAGACCTTGCCGCTTATCGAAGCGTGAGTGGTCAACATGTCAAGGAGATGGATTATTGTTGGCTGGATGCGCAAGAACTGTTCATGCTGGAATTGAAGGCCTATTCAGATGTAAGGGCACAGGCCAGAGCGGAACAGATGACGTCAGACCAGTTTCTTGCGTATTTGATTAATAAAACGGCTCCCAAGGTATGGGATTCTCTGCTCCTGTTTTCCGCATGTTGGTTGCCAACCAATAAAGGTAAGGAATTGCGTCAGGAACTGGATGTACGATTTCATGTACGAATTGAATGTATCAGAGTGGTGATCGTCGTGGCAGTCCCGGACTGGTTCAAACCTCAATTTGAAACACTCAGACGCCGATTTCGGGAAGTCTTGCAAGGAAAAATGGCTTTGTTTGACAGCCGCAGTCTCATCGTTTGCATGCCAGAACATCTTGTTCAATATCCTGCACTGGCTTGTATTACACCAATTGGAACTTCGTCAGATCATCGGTAGACTTCGCGCCTGTTACCGATTCTGGCGACGATGATCACCAATTGGTCCTCTTTGATCGTGTAAAGGATGCGAAAATCCCCTGTTCGGATACGCCAGATGTTATTCTGTCCTTTCATCTTCAGGCACCCTGCTGGACGAGGATTGAATGCCAAGGAGTCAATGATTCGTCCCAATTCTTCTTGAATGGCACGGGGAAGTTTGCGCAACTCGCGGTCGGCAAGCTTGCTCAACTCGATGGAATAAACCATGCCCGTTTATCCAAGTCCCAGTTCTTGCTTGACCTGTGTCCAGGGTACTCCTCCTGTTTGCTCATATTCCCTCAGAGCAATGCCTGCATCCATGACATCTTGTTGTTCTTCCCACTCTTCCAGGAAACGATTCAGTGCCTCTTGTACCAGATCGTTCAAGGGTCGCCCGGTCTCTCTGGATACCGATTGAAACAGTGCTTCTGTGTTCGATGATAATTCAATGGCCAACACGATTCATTCTCCTTGGTTAAAGCTTTTCCTCTCCATGGTATTCGTAATCTTTCGGGCGAAAAGTCAAAACCAAAACCCTGGGGGATGAATTCCCCAGACCCCCTCTTTTTTTTAATAATTTTTTTTAATTGGGGGGCGGTGCCCCCCAAGGTCTTATTTTTGCTCTTTTTCTTTCTCTTTTTCTTTCGTTTTCAGTTCATCATCGATCACACTTTTGAATTTTTCAAAGGGCTGCGCCCCAACCAGACGAATCCCATTGATGAAAAAGGTCGGTGTTCCAGTCACACCCAGCTTTTTGCCATCCGTCAGATCAGCCGTGACTCGTGCGGCATGTTTGCCACTGTCCAAACAGGTGTCAAACGGTTCCTGCTCCAATCCCAGTGTTTTGGCCTGTTTTTTCAACTCCGGGACTTCCAGACTGGTCTTTTCGGCAAACAGGACATCATGCATGGGCCAGAATTTGCCCTGATCCGCAGCACATTGGGCTGCTTCCGACGCCTTGGGTGCCTTGGCATGGAACGGCAAGGGATAATGACGAAACACCATGCGGACTTTGTTGCCATAGGTCTCTTGCACTTTCTTCAAAACATTCTGGGCGCGACGACAATAGGGACATTCGAAATCGGAAAATTCGATGATCGTCACCGGGGCCTTGGCATCCCCTTTGGAGAGATCCTCTGGACCTGTGACCGTAAAACGAGGAGCCTGCAACAAGAGTTCCGGCTCATATTGTTTCAGCAATTGAGTCAGGAATTTGCCTTCAGCCTCTTTTCTGGCCTCGTCCGCCAGATGCTCCTTGATCTGCTCTTCCAAACCGACCCCATTGTTGGGCAGTTGATCTTTGTTCTTTTGAATGAAGGCTTTTACATTTTCATCCGTGGGAGGTGGCACGGGTCCCATGAGCTTCTCGACCACCTGTTCGGGTGGAATTTTCTCGGCAGCACCCTTGAGCGTGAGTATATGCTCCAAAATCATCTCCCGGATTTTGTTCTCACGCAGTTCATAAATTTTTCCAGCCAGTGCCCGATCCACTTCCTCCAAAGTGAGCGTCCATGACCCTACCTTGGCAGCAGGTTCCGCCTTGGCATCCGACACAGACAACACCATACTGACCGCCCCGATCAAAAGCAGGCGGGGCCAACGACAAACTTTAAAAAAGTTCATTTGTGATACATCTCCATGGCTCGTTGTTTAAAAGCATCCACCATGCGTTTGGACGCTTCCCCAAAGAGTGGTCCCAGGGTAAGATCCAAAAGACGGTTTTTGAAAGTGAACTCAATGAAAAAATCAACCCTGGTTCCCTCAGGAATGGGCTTGAATTGCCATTCGCTTTCCAATCTCTGGAATGGTCCGGATAGCAGTCGAATGGTGATTTTCTGGTTTGGGATGAAACGATCTTCGGTGTAAAACGTCTCACGCAGTCCCTTGAAGGAAAACGTCATCTCGGAGTGGAAACGATCAGGCTGGAGATTGAATTTATGGGCCTTGACAATCCAGGGGATGAATTCAGGATAACGATCCATATCCTCTACCAGGGCATACATCTGTTCCGGGGTAAAGGGGACGACGGTAAAAGAAGAGTGACGCGCCATGGTTCAATGCATCCACATATTATCGATAAATTTGATTGGCCCGGATCTTGAAAGCCGTCAACATGCGTCTGGATGCCTCGGAAAAAACCGGGCCCATGATCATTTCCTTCATGCGGCTTTGAAAGGTGAAGTCAATGAAGAAATCCACTTGGGCACCATTGGGTATCGGGGCAAAGGTCCATATACTGGCCAGATACTTGAAGGGTCCATCCTTGAGGTTGATCTCAATGCGCTTGTTCGGTTCCACAATGTCCAATGTGCGGAAGGTCTCACGAATGCCCTTGAAAGAAATGGTCATTTCCGCCATGAACTGGGTGGGGGTACGGTCCCAGACACGGGTGGCGGCGCACCAAGGCAGAAAGTCTGGATAGCTTTCAACGTCCACCACCAGAGCATACATTTGGCTGGGGGCAAAGGGTACGGTTTCGCTGATTCGTATACGCGGCATGGCCTGGCACCGGAAAAACCGGGATCTGAGTTGTGATTGCTGAATTGTTCCAATAGGCTTGAATGGAATCGCCCGTTGATTCATGCCCGTTTTTGGCAAATAATCATGAGCAACTGTTTTTGCACCAAGCTGATTGGAGACCATGCGCATGACGAAGTCGTTTCTTGTGCGCACTACCAACGATCAGTATGACAATTCAGAGGCTCTATGCAAAGGAATTTCCCGCACCCGGCCCTCCATTTCCATCTGGACAGTTTGAAACATCAATGGATTGAAAATGATTTTGGTGATGCTTTTGAATTCTTTAAGGTAGATTTATTCCTCGCAGGATTATAAAATATAGGTTGATTGGGTTTTTTGATGTTTTAAAATATTTTTTATGGGTTCATTCTTTGTTTTTTAGTTATAATGATTCATCCAGGAGCGTTCCTATGCAAATGATGGTGACTGGCTTTCATGTCATGCCCAACCAGGTGGGTCATGCTCCTGGATTCCACCATGGACTCTCTGTTTGGCCCCTGATCATGCCTTCCGCTTCAAGCGGGATGCCCGATGGATCCCGTCATGCTTGGGGTGCCCCATGATGGCCCAACGCGATTCAGCAGGTACGGTGTGGCCGGAATCGGATGCCTTGCGCGCCAATCTGGCGGTCACGGCTGTGGAACAGGTGGTGATCGATCCAAGACAGACTTTGCTGCTGGAGGTGGTGCAGGGCTTTGCCGGGATTGTCAAGGATCTGGATCGCCTCTTGTTGGAACTCAACCATCCCTATCGCAACTGGTTGTTGATCCTGCCGGAATTGCGGGGGTTTGTCCTCAAAAACGCGGTCCGTTACATCATGCATCCACGGGGTCCGGATTGCTTCGCGCTGTTTTGTGATTTTTTCCTCCGGGCACTCGATGATGTCACCAAACCTCCTCTGATTCGTATGATCCTGGAAGGCCTCACAGCCTATCTGGACAAGCAGTCTTCCTTGCTCACTCCTGCCCAGTTGATACAGTTTGCCCCGGCCATCGATCATGTGTTTGAGGTGTTGTCCTGTCTCCCTGAAGATCGACTGCTCTTGTTGGCCCAAAGCCATTATCCCATCAAGCGGACTGTCACCAATCTGCTGCGACAAGGAATTCAGTCTGGTCATCCCTTTCCTCTGGCACCCAGGCCTGTTTGTCTGTTGGCGTGCCGGACACTCTATGCGACTTATAATCTATGGCTCGATCAGGCGGATCCTGAATGGTATACGGTACTGGGTCATCAGGAATGCGCCAATATTTCTCATCGTGCCATGCGCACCTCGCTTGCGTATCTGGATACCTTTTCCAAAGAGACGCCTTCCGTCGAATTGTTGCAGCGGATAGCCACCTTGCCTTCTTACCTGGACATCGTGCGGGGCTATCGGGAGGCTGCCTATGCCCTGGGAAAGGTTCCGGCTGGAGAATCCTCCTCTGATTCAGAACAACTCGCGGAAGGACGGAGGTTGCGTTTTCTGTTTCACATCATGGAAACCGAAGGCGTTTCCATGATCCATGAGGAGACCTTGCGGGAGATCAATCGCGCCCTGGCCCATCTGGTGGAATTGAAACAGAGCTATGATGAATTGCGGGACTCCTTTCTGAAGACCTTCGCCTTTTTGAAAGCCAATGTGGTCAAATATCCCCATACAGCCTTGCAGTGCATCGAAGCTTTGGGGATCGAGGTCTTCAAACGGGATAACAGTCGTCTGGTGGAGGCCTTCCTCGAACAAGCCGTGCGATTTGGTTTTCAATATCGCACCGTCACCGGGGTGGGCACCGATTGGCAGCCCATCTGCAATCCGGCCCATTTGACCAACATCCGCATCTGGCTCAACCTGATCAACCTCAATCCCAAGTGGTGTTCAACCCTGTTGTCTGCCTTGATCATCAATCTCAAGCTCTCTGGTCCGCTGATCCGGGATACCGATTTGTTTCAAAAAGAGGTCACTCGCCTGCTCAATGGGGATGTGGCTCCGGTTTTCAACCTGATCAAGCAGTTTACCCGCCTCCTGCCGGTTTATTACAACGAAATCGGCGCAGAAGGTGAGTTGCGTGATGTCTCCACCGAACTGGATGAAATTTCCAAGCGACAGGATCGGTTGATTCATTTTGTGCGCAAGGCTTGTCATGTTGAAAGCACCAATCTTATGGTCGATTTGGTGCGCGAAATTCTTTGTTTTTGGCGTGCCGGGGATAAAAAGGGACTGGTGGGATTGGTTTCCGAGCCAACTTTCGAGTCTGTTCACACGACCGGTCTCTGGTTTCAGGGGGCGCATCGGGTGACAGCACACCTGTTTGACACTTTGTGCATCGATGAACCAGGCAGTCTGCTTACCCGTCCCTTGGATGCGATCGAGAATGTGATCCAGGAATGCACCGAGGTCGCGGCCAGCGAACGCAGGCGGGTCTATTTGCTGGTTTGTCTCTATCGTCTGCTGGATCACAAATATCACCCCAGCCGTCATGGGGTGTTGGCTTTGGTATTGAAAGCGGCTGAACAAAAGATCGGTGGCATGGCTCATCTCGCCTCGGTGTTGGAATCCGGTGAAACTCACGATGGCATTCGCCTGGATGCCTTGCTGAATGCCATGGAAGCCTTGAAAAGGGTACTTGCCAGTCAGGAAACCTTTCCGGCCCTGGAGGAGATTTATCAAAAGCGGCATATTGCCGTGGACATTCCATCGGTGTATGGCCGATATCAGGAACGCAAATTCGATGCTTTGTCGCTGGTATTCCGGTTGGAGGATCTGGCCAACGTCCATCTGGAGCGGTTGGTGGAACGGATCCCGGAGGGATTCATCACCAGAGCGGCTTTTTTCCGTATCAACAAGTATTTGCAATACTACTTGCGTGCCATGGAACTCGATGGGGTTTCGTCACGTCGTTTGCAGAATCTGCATGCTGTCCTGACCCGGTTTCTGGAACTCAATCAATTTTCGTTTCATCAGTATCTTGATATTTTTCGTAATTTTTCTGACGGTGTCAAGGAGATCATTCATACATATTATGTAATTCATCACCGGGATAATCTGGCCGTGATCGTGCCGATGATTCCCGACGCAGCCATGGTCCCCAAATATGCCGCCTTGCGGGATATGGACGGGGCCGCCACACTGGAGAGAATCAGCGAATCGTTCATGCGGGATTTGATTGCCGAAACGTTTGGTCTGCAAGCCTTTGATCGTTTCATTTCGCGTATTTTGCGGATTCTCTCCCGTCAGGAAGGCAAGCTTCCCCTGGAGTTGATGGATAAATTGATGACCTATGACCCGGCCAAACTCTTCTGTCCGATTCATGCCCCGGACCAGAGGGTGCGGGATTTGATCCATCTGGGTAACAAGGGGTTCAATCTGACGGAATTGGCGGCCATGGGATTGCCGGTGCCTGCTGGTGTCATCACCACCACCGAGTATTTTCGTTGTCGGGAGGTGGTGCGGGGGTATGGCTTGGCCAGTCAGGATTTTCTGCATCGCTTGCGGGAACGGGTGACTGCCATCGAGGAGGAGACTGGTTTGCGTTATGGTGGCTTGAAAATGCCCTTGCTGTTGTCGGTGCGTAGCGGTGCTCTGATTTCCATGCCAGGCATGATGCAGACCATTCATAATGTTGGCATCAACGAGTCGATTGTCCGTGGCATGGCAGCATGGACAGGCAATCCCTTCTTTGCCTGGGATAATTATCGGCGATTCGTGCAGTCCTGGAGTATGACCTTCGATGTGAATCGTGGGGTGTTCACAGAATTGATGCGCCGTGCCAAACGACGCTATGGCGTGAAAAAAAAGCAGGAATTCAGCCCGGAGCAGATGGCCGGATTGGCTTTGGATTATCGCAAGGCCGCCAGAAAACTTGGGATTCGTATCCCTGATGATCCCTGGGAGCAGCTGGAGGCTGCCATCAATCAGGTGATGGATTCGTGGAATCTCCCCAAGGCCAGGGAGTATCGACGCATCATGAATATTGCCGATGACTGGGGGACGGCTGTGGTCTTGCAGCGCATGGTGTTTGGCAATTTGCATCGCAAGTCCGGGTCTGGGGTTTTTTTTACCGCCCATCCTCACAGGAAACTGGATCGTGTGGTATTGTGGGGGGATTATGCCGCTGGAGATCAGGGGGAGGACATCGTCAGTGGCTTGGTCTCGACAGATGCCATCTCGTTGGAACAGTGTCGTTATGATCAACGTGACCCTGCCATGTGTCTGGAAGCAAAGTTCCCGGAGGTTTATGATGCCTTGCGGGTCGCGGCCCGGAAGTTGATCCTGGAACAGGGCTGGAATCATCAGGAGATGGAATTCACTTTTGATGGCCCGCAGGCCGAGAATTTGTTTTTTCTGCAAACACGGGACATGGTGACCGCCAAGGGTAAAAATGCGGTACGCACGGTTTTTTTCGATACCCCGGAGCTGCGCGCGAGTCGTTTGACTCAAGGGATTGGGGCCAGTGGCGGGGTGTTGTGTGGTCTGGCGGTGTTCAATATGGACGAGATCCTGCGCATGCGGCGTGAAGATCCAGAGGTTCCGTTGATTTTGATCCGTTACGATACGGTTCCAGAGGACATTCGGGAGATCTCCCGTGCAGATGGTTTGCTGACGGCGCGGGGAGGACAGACCTCTCATGCGGCCATTGTCGCGGCTCGTTTGGAGAAGACCTGTGTGGTGGGATGTGAGTCGTTGATCGTGCGGGAAGCTTCCAGCCGTTGCGAAATTGATGGACATGTCATTCAATATGGGGATGCCATCAGCATAGATGGGAATCAGGGGTTGTTGTTCTTAGGTTGGCATCCTGTGGAAACCGTCTGTGTTGGGGATGTCGGGTTGTAAGATGGGTGTGTCACCTATTTTTAATAGTACAGGCCTTCAGCAAGGAGTGTTGTTCGATGAAATTGGGTATTAACGGCATGGGGCGCATAGGCAAACTGACCTTGTGGTCGCAAGTGGCGCGCCAACGGTTTGACGGCATTGTGGTCAATATCGGTCGGGATGTGGGATTGAACATGCATGACCTGCTCGAATCGGTCGAAAAAGACAGCACATATGGACGGTTGGGTAATTATTTGCATGGCGTGCGTGGGGGGCGGGTCATTGAAAATCTGAATGAGGCGACCAGCAGCGTGACCATCAACGGCATGCCGGTGCATTTTTTACGTACGGCCAGGAATCCCAAGGATATCGGATGGCGCGACCATGCTGTGCAGTTGGTGGTGGATTGCACGGGGGTGTTCGTGGATCCAGCCAAGTCGGCAGATACACCCAATGGTGCCTTGCGGGGGCACTTGGTAGCCGGGGCGCATAAAGTCATCTTGTCAGCCCCCTTCAAGATACAAAATCAAGGGATGGCCATGCCAGCGGATGCGGTCACCACGGTGATGGGAATCAATAACGAAGTGTTTGATCCGGCTCGACACACTTTGATTTCCGCAGCCTCCTGCACCACCACCTGTCTGGCCTTCATGATGAAGCCGATTCTGGATCATTTTGGCGTGGCCCCTATTTTGTCCGCTTCCATGGTGACGGTGCATGCGGCCACAAGCAGTCAAAACGTCTTGGATGCCATTCCGTTGGCTGGTGCCAAGGATTTGCGCAAAAGTCGGAGCATGATGAACAACATCATTTTGACCACAACCGGTGCAGCCAAGGCGTTACGTCTGGTCTTGCCAGAAATGGGAGAGGTGGGTTTCATGGCCGAATCCGTGCGTATTCCTATCAATAGTGGTTCGCTTACGATTCTGACTTTGAATATCCAATCCGAAAATCGAGAGAATCCCATCAATCGGACAGACATCAATGGCATCTATCGCGAAGCAGCTCAGGGCACTTTTCAGCAGTATCTGGTCTATTCAGAGGAACAAAATGTCTCATCCGACATGATCGGTTTTCCCAAGGCCGCCACGGTGATTGAAGGTCGTGAGACCCATACCCGGACTGCTTTTATTCGTTTGAATTTGGATCGGATACCCGGCATGTCGCCAGAGATGTTGGCAACCTTGCCGGAACATACCCTGGAAGCACCCGTGACTCAGGTGGTGGTCTATGGCTGGTATGACAACGAATTGGGCAGTTATGCCAACATGTTGGGAGATTTGACGGAATATGTGGCGGCTCAGATGGTGTGATTTTGTACTGCTATTCTCTTGATGGCCTCGATCCACTATGGAGAGTTGAATATGAAAGCAAGCGGAAATAAGGCTGTCATACAGCCAAGCCAGTTGGCTCCCATCTTGAGATCGGACGGCACGTTGCGTTATGACATCCTGTGCGGTGGGCGACTGCATGAAATGCTCCCAGCAGACCTTCTGGCTGATCCTGGGATCCTGGTGTTATTGGAGCTGTGTCATCAGGGCAGATTGCATTCATTGGTGGAGGTGTTCGGTAATATTGATGTGGATCAGTTTGTACAAACACGTCGAGCCATTGGTGAGGCGATAGTCGATCCGAGGCTGGTTGGCAGTCCATTGGCTACCGTTTTGAAGCGTGCCCTGCTCAAGGCGGTCAAGATCATTCATGACCGTGAGCCGAAAGCACGAGCTGTCGAACATCTCATTGGGCAACCAGATGTCCTGGAGCAACTGCATCGGGAAGTGCTCTCTTTGGAATCACGGTGTGCCAGTGCCGGAGAGACACGGCATCATCAGCAGTCGTGTCGCCAGGATTTCTGGCGGTTGTGGGAGATGGCCTGGGCTGTTCGGATTTATATCGTCGATGAACGGGTGATTGAAGCCATGGAAAAGATGTATAACCGTTTTTCTTGTTTGGAATTGCGGGAGGGGGATCGCATGAAATTGCAATTGCCTGGTGGGATGCGTGACCCGCGTGTGCAGGATGAAAGGGCGGTGGAGTTGTGGTAGGTAAAGTCACAACTTTGCAGGGACGGATCTCTCCGTCCCTTTCTTTTATGATAACCCACATTCAAGTTATTTGGCATCCATGGGGGGCATGACGGTCAAACCAAAAAGTTTCCACATTTGCATGCCCCCACGGTAATAGAACAGTTTCTCTGGAGGATATTTCAGTTCCAAAAATCCCATGATGCCCGTATGGGATTGGCCGCACCACGGGCCATTGCACCAGATGGCCAGTTTTTTGGCGTTTGAGAAGTCCCATCCATTGGGAGTGAGGGTGGCTCCGACCCGTTTCAAGGCCTGTTCGATTTCGTTGGGGTTGGCACCCAAAGAGGGCGTGATGTCCGTATAGGGAATGTTGATGGATCCAGGAATGACGCCCTGTGCGTGCCAGTCTGGGGTTCGTGTGTCAATGAGCATTCCGGTTCCCTTGTTGACTTCATGGATCATGAATTCAATCAGTTCCAGTTCGGCGATGGTTTTTACTCCTGGGGCCGCTTCCAGGGGTTGGATGCAGAAGGGGGGGCAATTGCGGGAGGTTTTGGCAAAATCCGGTTCGATGAGTGCGCGCGTATCCTGATTGCGCATGACCGTGACGGTTTTGTTGCCATGTTTGACCGTGAATTGCGCCATATCAGGAGTGATATTCACCGGCATAGCCCATCCCGGCGCAGAAAAAATAAACAGACTGCTTGCCACGAATATTGGGATCCAAAAATAACGCATATTCATTGTGTGGTTCCTTCTTGGCTGTCCGCTTCCAAGGCATTGGCATTTGTCTGGATGGGGGTCGGTTGGGTGACGATCACGTTTTTGCCATTTAATGAATGTATATTAGCATCAAAAAAATTGGATGCAATAAAAAAAATTCGTGGTGGGTGAAATTTTTATGTCTGCAAGAACAAACAAAACCTTGAGCCTGGGTGGTTGGCCTTCCTTTTAAGCCGGGTCCATTTGAAATGTTGGTGAAATGGATGGATAGTGGCTCTCGCCCCAAACCCCACCAGGGGGAATGGTTCCCTCTGCACCCACCAACACTTTATCCCATTTTAAGGTGGAGATTGTATTTCTTCATGGTTAAAAAATTTGCAGATTACAATTATATGCAATCTTGCATGATCTTTAGTATAATTTTTTTGTTCGTCGGAGCATGATATGGAGAGGATCAGACACTATCACGAACACAGCAAACATTTTCCACAACGTTTGGCCCCAGGACCGGAACACCTGGATTGGGAACACCAACCTGACCCGTTTCGGACCTATGCCGGAGCCCCTCGCGTGCGTCTACCCCTGGTTGCGGATCAATTGACCTTGCTGTTTGCTGATTTGTATCGTCCAACCAGCTTCATCCCTAAAGAAGCCATGGACCTGCGTGGTTTGGCTGCGTTGTGGGAACTTTCTTTGGGGTTGTCAGCTTGGAAAGTCTATGGTTCATCCCGTTGGGCGTTGCGTTGCAACCCTTCGAGTGGCAATCTCCATCCGACCGAAGCCTATCTGGTTGTGCCAACTCTGGCAGCCACCAAGGTCGGTTCATCTCTCGCTGCTGGTGTCTATCATTATGTCAGTCGTGATCACAGCCTGGAACAACGGTGTCGGATTCAAGACCGGGATCTGTCAACCTGGAACGGATTGTTTCCGCCCTGCACCGTGGTGCTGGGATTGGCTTCCATCCATAGGCGCACCACCTGGAAATATGGGGATCGGGCGTACCGTTATTGTCAATTGGATCTGGGGCATGCCATCGCAGCCTTGCGTTATGCAGCAGCAGCCCTGGGTTGGCGTGTAGAAATATTGGCATCACCTGCAACCCAGGATATCGCCAAGTTGTTGGGGTTGTCGGCAGACCTCCAGGAGGATGATGGCCCGGAACAGGAGTTCCCGAATCTGCTCCTTCAGGTCACGTTGCCCGGTGCCTCATCACCTGACATGGGATTGGTCATAGAGCGGTTGGCTGATCTGGTGGCCCGTGGACCCTGGTTGGGCGTGGCCAATCGGTTGAGTGCAGGGCATGCCCTGTCATGGCCCCAAGTGGATGTCATTGCCAACGCCGTCAGCCAACCCCAGCTGCCAGCCGGGAAAACCATGCATCAGGGTATGCCGGAACGGTTGTCAGGCATGCCGGTCATCAAGGCGGCAGAGGTGATTCGGCGTCGTCGCAGTGCGCAACGTTTTGATGATCAGGCATGGCTTGATCAGGAAGTATTGTGGCGTATTCTGGATGCCACAGCACCGCGTGTCGGTGCAGCCCCTTGGGATCTGTTGCCATGGCCACCACGCATCCATCCGGTGTTGATGTTGCATCGTGTACGGGGATTGGCCCCTGGATTGTATCTCCTGTTGCGACGCACAGAGGCCCGCTCTTCCTTGCAAGAGGCGATGTATGGTCATTTCTCTTGGACCTCGGTTCCGGGTCTCCCTGGAGATGGGGCGTTGTTTTTATTGCAGGAGGGTGATTTGCGCGAATTGGCCAAGGTACTTTCCTGTCAGCAGGAAATTGCAGGTGACAGCGTCCTGAGTTTGGGCATGTTGGCGGAATTCGATGCGGGTTTGGCCTCTGGGCCATGGGGGTATCCGCGTCTTTTTTGGGAAGCGGGCATCCTGGGACAGACCCTCTACCTGGAAGCCGAGGCCGTTGGAATGCGTGGTACGGGCATTGGCTGTTTTTTTGATGACCTTGTCCATCAGCTTTTGGGGTTGCGAAATACCCAGTTGCAGAGTCTTTATCATTTTACCCTTGGTCTGCCTATCCTGGACCATCGCTTGCAAACCGAGCCGCCCTACGAAGTTTATTGATGATACACGAGAGCGCAGTCATGAATGTTCCTTTTATTGATATCCTTGCTGGTGCCCGTCCCAATTTCATGAAAATCGCCCCGATCATTCATGCCATGGCAGCGCGTCGGGCCTCTGGGAGTCGGTTGGGTTATCGTTTGGTGCATACCGGGCAACATTATGATGCATGCATGTCGGGTGATTTTTTTGCCCAGTTGTCCATCCCGCCTCCGGATGTCAATCTGGAGGTGGGATCTGGCACTCAGGCCCAACAGACTGCTGCCATCATGGTGCGTTATGAAGCACTCTTGTTGAAACATCCTTGTAATCTCTGTTTGGTGGTGGGAGATGTGACTTCCACCATGGCCTGTGCCATTGCGGCGCAAAAATTGTGTATTCCTGTGGCCCATGTGGAGGGGGGGATTCGTTCCGGGGATTGGACCATGCCAGAAGAGATCAATCGTCGGGTCACGGATGCGATTACCAATCATTTTTTTACGACCAGTCAGTTCGCCAATGACCATTTGCGTCGCATGGGGGTGGAGGAGGCGCGGATTTTTTTTGTGGGCAATACCATGATTGACACATTGCTGGGCAATTTGTCCCGGTTGCGACCCCCTTCTTTTTGGGATGGGTTGGGATTGAGGTCACAATCCTATTTTGTGTTGACTTTGCATCGTCCATCCAATGTGGATGCCGGGGGGCAGTTTGCCCGGATGCTTCATGCTATTGGGGGTGCTGCACGTGGGATGCCGGTAATTTTTCCGGTGCATCCTCGCAGTGCCAAAACCTTGCAGACATTGGGTGATCTGCCTGATAATTTGTATCTGGTTGATCCCCAGCCTTATCTTGAATTTAATTATTTGGTGCGATATGCCAAAGGGGTCATCACCGATTCGGGGGGGATTACGGAAGAGACCACGGTATTGGGGGTGCCTTGTATGACTTTGCGGAATACAACTGAACGTCCTGAAACGGTAAGTATTGGCAGCAATGAACTGCTTGGAACGGATCCTGCGGCTCTTATGCCTGCCATGGAGCGTCTTTTTGCCGGACAATGGAAAAAATCCTCCATTCCTGAATTATGGGATGGTCATACAGGTGAACGCATCGCGGAAATTTTGGATCGTCTGTACGGGGCACCGACACATGGCAGTTGAAATGATTAAAAAAAAAGAGGGGGTCTGGGGGATTCATCCCCCAGGGTTTTGCCTTTGACTTTACTATAAAAGAATTTTTTTAAAAAAAGCCTCCCCCCTGGACATGATCTTTTGCGGAGAATAAATCATGCTGACCATCGAACTGCCATCAGGCACAGAAGAGATGTTTCAATCGGTATCCAAAGAAACAGGACGATCCCTGAATGAATTGGTGCAAGATGCACTGGACCGTTTCCTGGAAGCATGGGAAGACCAGCAAGATGCGGCAGATGCTGACCGTTTTTACCGTGAGTTCCAGGAGAGTGGTGAAGCTGGTACTCCATGGGAAACGGTTAAGGCCGAATTGGACGCCAAACATGCCCTATAGGATCATTATACCACCTCAGGTTCAGAAGCAATTGGACGCCTTGCCACTCTCCAACTGGCGACGGGTGAGTACTGCAATCGACCGATTGGCTGATGCCCCACGTCCACTTGGTTCAAAGAAATTGCATGGATCTGCGGAATTTTGGCGCATTCGTGCAGGGGACTACCGTATCATTTACACCATCGAGGATGACAGGTTGGTTGTCATCTTGATCAAAATTGGACATCGACGCGAAGTCTACAGATGATGCAACGAATGCCCGATTGGCATCTGCCCATCGCGTACTTCTTTGTGATTTATTATTTGTTTGTTATGAGTCATGATTGTATTATGTTTTGGAGTTCACTCCCCCTGCATCGGCAAGGAACGACTCACCCGTGAAATCCGGTTGGTGCCATCCACATAAACCAAGGTTGGTGCGAACTGGTCAGCTTCATCCGGGGTCAGGTGGACAAAAGCGGCAATGATCACAATGTCGCCTTTGTTTGCCTTGTGGGCTGCGGAGCCGTTGACCGAAATGGTCCCACTGCCTCGCGTTGCCCGAATGGCGTAGGTGGTGAGACGCTCCCCATTGGTGACGTTCCAGAGGCGGATCTCTTCGAACTCCCGCAATCCGGCTGCCTCCATCAAGCCTTCATCGATGGCGCAGGAACCTTCGTAATCCACATGGGTTTCCGTTACCGAAGCACGGTGAATTTTGCACTTCAGAAGAGAAATCTCCATCCTTCCACATTCCTTTTTTATATTGATAGTTTCGATCAATCCGCAACCGACAACACCATGTTGTCAATCAAGCGGGTTGTGCCTAGCTTGACAGCCATCAACAGTACAGGATCTTCCTGGATTCGTGTGACTGGCAGCAGGGTGACCTGATCCCGCAAAGCTACATATTCTACAACATCAACCCCACTTGCTTCCAGGATTTGTCGTGCCGTCTCTTCAAGAACCAGCGGATCGGTCTGTCCAGAGCGACGCATGTCACGGGCTGCCACCAACGCCTGATACAGACATCGTGCCTGATGGCGTTGTTTTTCATCCAAATAGCGGTTGCGGCTCGACAGAGCCAAACCATCGGATTCGCGTACTGTGGGCACTCCGACCACCTGGATGGGCATGGCCAGATCCTGGACCAAACGTCGCAGCAAAACAAATTGTTGATAATCTTTCAGACCCAGAACAATCACATCGGGTTGCACCATATGCAACAAAAGGGTCACCACCAGGGCCACTCCGGCGAAATGACCTGGCCGCGTCCTCCCGCATAAATCCGATCCCAAGGGTTCCACCTGCACGGTGGTCTGAAATCCTGGTGGATACATCAGAGCCGCATCTGGCAGAAAGAGTGCGTCACATCCTGCCTTTTCCAACAGGGCGCGGTCCTGTTCCAGGGTGCGAGGATAACGGGCGAAATCTTCCTGGGGTCCGAACTGGGTCGGGTTGACAAAAATGGAGACCACCACCCGTTGCGTTGCGTTGCGGGCTGCTTGCAACAACGCGAGATGTCCCGGATGCAAAGCACCCATGGTCGGGACAAAACCGATCTGTTCTCCTTGGGCGCGACAGTCAGCGATCCAACGCCTTAACGAGGCCAGATCCGTCAGCACCGGCATGCTGGGCGAGGAGGTTTCAGGAATCGAATCCATGTTCCGGCCCCGGAAAGATGCCCTCGCGAACTTCCTGGGCAAAGCGGGATACGGCCTCCCGCACCCCATGTCCCCCTTCTTGATAGCGTTTCACGAAACGGGGGTGAACGTCATCGAACAAGCCCAATAAATCATAGCTGACCAGCACCTGCCCATCGCATCCTGGACCGGCTCCGATGCCGATGGTGGGAATATCCAACTGTTGGGTGATGGCGGTGGCCAGTGGGGTTGGCATGGCTTCCAGGATGACGGCAAAGGCCCCAGCCTGGGCCACGGCCAAGGCATCGTTCATGACGCGCTCGGCTTCCAGAACGCCGCGTCCCTGGACTTTGAAGCCCCCAAAGGCATGTACGGATTGAGGGGTCAAACCCACATGGGCCATCACCGGGACATGATGTTCTGTCAGGAAGCGAATGGTTTCGGCCATGCGTTGTCCTCCTTCCAGTTTGATGGCGTGGCATCCGCTCTCTTTGAGAACACGTGCGGCAGCATCCATGACCACGGCACCTGAACCATGACAGACCCCGAATGGCATATCGCATACCACCAGTGCCTGTGAGGCCCCACGCACCACGGCGGCTGTGTGATAGATCATCTGATCCAAGGTGACTGGCAGGGTGTTTTTTTGGCCTTGGATCACCATGCCCAGGGAGTCGCCTACCAGGAGGATTTCCACTCCGGCCTGATCGAACAGACGTGCAAAGGTGTAATCATAGGCGGTCACGGCCACCATGCGTCGCCCTTCACGTTTCATGCGACTCAAATCCGGGACGGTCACACGTGTGGACATGGGCGACCCGGTGAGTACTGGCAACAGAGCCTGGTTGCAAGGAACATGAGTGTCATGGTGAAAGCACGACAGGCTTGAGCATGATTCCAAGGTGGTAAAAGAATTTTTTTCATATCAGTCCGTCCCGGTCCCCCGGCAAGGGTTGATCCAGGCGTCCAGGCATCCATTCGGGTGTATGGCTTAAGATGTCTCGGACCCGTCAACAAAGAATCATCCGACCGGATAGTGGGTCGCGGCTTGATGGATGGTTTCAAGTCTGCGCCCAGGCCATGGGGTGATTTGGCACTTATCTTCAACTTCCTGGAGCAATGTGTCAATGGTTTTACCGTATACGGGATGGATCCATGTGGGGGAAACATCCCTCAAGGGTTGCAGGACAAAGCGTCGCAAGTGCAAGCGGGGATGGGGCAGGATCAAGCTTGGGGTGTGGATTCTCCGGTTGCCATGAAACAAAAGATCCAGATCCAGGCATCGTGGTCCCCAGCGGATTTCGTGTTGGCGATTGCGGCCCAGTGAGGCTTCGATGCGTGCGAGGCGTCGCAACAGGGCATGTGAGCCCCAGGTGGTTTCCACGATCAGAACGGCGTTGATGAACCATGGCTGGTTGAGTACAGGGCCGAAGGGTTGAGTCTGATAAAAAGGGGATTGGGCCACCAGTCGCATACCGACAAGCTGCGCCAACCGCTGCACGGCCTCTTCACACAGATCGGGCGAACGGGTCAGATTGCCACCCAGACCGATCCAGGCCAAGCGATTGGGATGGGGGGTGCGATGGTGTACTGGGGATTCGGGTGTCAACAAAGTGTCAGATGCGTCCGATGGGGTCGCCGTTGACCGTCACCTTGATATGCCAGGGTTCGAACCGGACCCCCAGGAAATTGTCTCGTGGATAGCGCAGGCGCAGATAACCCAATTCCCGAAGGCGTTTGAATACCGGGGTTGAGATGAAGCGTTCGGTAAAATTGTATGAGCCTAAACCGACCTGTCCCACATCGAAATCGCTGACGCCGTGAAAGGAATATCCAGGGGGAGCCAGAGAGCGGGAGGCGCGGGAGAGATTGCCATTGCTGTCTGCGACCTTGGTCAAAAATAATAGAAATTGTTTGATGACGCTGCGGACCCCGGAGGTGAGTACCACCTGATCACCCAATTCTTTGCGGATGCGGTTGTAAAGGACTTCTGGCTGTCCTCGAAATAAATAGTTACCGGTTCCAGGCATTTTTACGACTTCTTGCATGGGAATCCGGTCTGTAAGATTTCTTAAAGGTTTTTCACCATAGAAACCATATTCCGAAGCACTGGCATAAAAGAGCTGTTCGAGGAAATTCACTTCTTCGACGCTGAAGCTGCCGACTTCGGTTTGGGTCCGGGCAATGTAGACGGCCTGATCAAAATCGACGAGATAGAAATTGCCAAACCCCACCAATTTTTGAATGCGATTGAACCGTTTGACTGAGGAGAGCAACAGGTTGAACTGTTCTTCTTTCAGAAAGACGTCATCTGGATGGTCTTCATTGAAATAGCGTACTTTGTGTAGATAGGTATCCAGGTCGTCATCCCTGGCTTCTCGTGGGGATCGGGATTTTGGCGATACCAAAGGTGATGGCTGGAGCGAAGCCGCAAAGGAGTCCTGTACAGAGCCAATCGATCCGATGGCACCCATGGTCCCTGCGGTCAAGATCTTTATAAAATCTCTTCTATTCATGGTGTTCAAGTCCGATGCCAATGCTTGTGATCGTCTTGCCATATTGGTGTTGGCGACACCCATCCTGAGGGGCTGAGTGTTGCAACCAACTGCTAGTATATTGGCAGGAAAGCAATATTTGCGCCATGCCATGGTGACCAAACCAACCAATCCAACAATATCCTTTTTTTGACAGGGTGGGGTCTCATTTCAGTTTGACGTGAGTTGCCCTGGTGGGGTACAAAACGGTCATACATAAAATTGCAGGATACCTTGTTCCCCCAACACTATACAAGATCATGCCAACGAAATTGCGTTTTGACACCCTCTGGAGCCGTAATCCTGTGACAGTAAAGAGACTGCTGACATGGGTGGTGGTGCTGTTTGTGTACGCTGCGCCCAACCAGACCATGGCCGAGGATCCATCCAACCTCTCCAGGGCACTCCAGGACGCCACTGAGGAGATCGTCCAGGATGCCATTAAAGAAAATATCACATCTGAGCCTGGCAAAAAAACAGAAAAAAAAATTCAGACCATTTCGGTGGCGGAAATGTGTCGTAAAATCGGTGTCAAGCTCAAAAGCATCACCAGGGAAGGGTGTCTGGAGATGGATTTGCAACTGACCAATGGAACCTCTGTTGAGGGGTTGCCCATTTTGCTCAAGGAATATCCTCCTGTGCCCAACCGTGCGCCTCAGGCTCGTGTCTTGATGCTGGGCGGTATGCATGGCGACGAATTTTCCTCGATCAGCATTGTATTCAAATGGATGGCCATTTTAAATGAGCATCATTCGGGTTTATTTCATTGGCGCATCGCCCCTTTGGTCAATCCTGACGGATTGTTCCGTGAACCTTCCTGGCGTATGAACGCCCACGGTGTGGATTTGAACCGTAACTTTCCCACCACCGACTGGCACCGGGAGAGTCGGGTCTACTGGGTACAAAGGACCAACAGCGATCCGCGTCGTTTTCCCGGACCAGCACCTTTGAGCGAGCCGGAATCCCGTTGGGTGGCTGAGGAGATCGAGAGGTTTCGGCCACATGTCATTGTTGCACTGCACGCCCCATTTGGGTTGTTGGATTTTGATGGTCCACCCACGACCCCACCTGAGCGACTGGGCGCGCTCTATCTGACTCTTTTGGGTACTTATCCTGGTTCTTTGGGGCGGTTTGCAGGTATTCAAAAAAAATTGCCCATCATCACCATTGAATTGCCCTTTGCAGGTGTTTTGCCAAGCCAGACCGAGATCACTTCCATTTGGTCTGACATGATCCAATGGATTCGTGGACATGTCCACGATCGCGACGACAAATCCCTTTTGAAAACGGAACGTGCCACGCCATGAACCCGCTTTTGAATCAACTGGAGCCGTATCCTTTTGAAAAATTGGCCGATTTGTTGGCCAATGTCACCCCTGCGAAAGAATACACGGCCATCAATCTTTCCATTGGTGAACCCAAACACCCGCCAGCACCTTTTTTGTTGCAAGCCATGCGCGACTCCTTGCATGAGGTCGCCCGTTATCCGGTGACCCAGGGCATGCTGGAATTGCGTCAGGCCGCCTGTCAATGGGCGGAACAACGGTTTCATTTGGATGCCGGCGCATTGGATCCAGGAATCCATTTGTTGCCTGTGAACGGCACCCGCGAGGCTTTGTTTTCCATTGCCAGGGCGGTTGTCGATGCAACCCCCTCCAGCCGCTTTCCCCCTGTGGTTTTGATGGGCAATCCTTTTTATCAGATCTACGAAGGGGCTGCCATCATGGCTGAGGCCAAACCCGTTTATCTGGATGCCAATGCAAGCAATGGTTTCCTGCCAGATTTCACTCTGGTGCCCATGGAACTCTGGGATCGGGTACAAATGGTCTATATTTGTACCCCATCCAATCCTACGGGGGCGGCGTTTTCCATGGACCAGTTGCATGCATTGATCGAATTGGCGGATCGTCATGATTTTATGATCGTCTCCGATGAGTGTTATGGGGAAATCTGGTATCATCAACCTCCCCCCGGTATTCTTGAAGCCTGTTGGACCTTGGGGCGTAAGAATTTTCAGCGTTGTTTGGCGTTTCATTCGTTGTCCAAGCGTTCCAATCTGCCTGGTGCCAGGAGTGGCTTTGTGGCTGGGGATGCCATGATTCTGAAAAAATATATGCAATTACGAACTTATACTGGGTGTGCCACACCGCCATTCATTCAACGGGTTGCGGTGGCAGCCTGGCAGGATGAAGCCCATGTCGAAGTCAATCGGGCGATTTATCGTCAAAAACTGGCAGATGCCAAGGCCATTCTGTCACCTGTTTTGCCAGTTATGGATCCGGTGGCAGGATTTTATCTGTGGTTGGCGGTTCCAGGGGGAGGAGAGGCGTTTGCTCGTCGCCTTTATGAATATTATAATGTAACTACTTTGCCAGGGGTTTATCTGAGCAGAACCTCTCATTATGGGAGAGAACCCGGAGAAACGGTCAATCCGGGCACTCCTTATATTCGCGTGGCGTTGGTGGCTTCGGTGGAAGAGAATCAGGACGCCATGCAACGTATTGCCGCATGCGTTCGTGGGGCATGAAAGTCAAAGGCAAAACCCTGGGGGATGAATCCCCCAGACCCCCTCTTTTTTTTAATATTTTATTTTTTTAAATAAATTTAAAAAAAAGGGTGGAGGGAATTGGGGGGCGGTTCTCCGCCCCCCAAGGTCTTCCCGGCACTCATCATAAGCTGCTGGTTGGACCGGCAGGCCGTCAGTATGTTCATTCCAAGGATCACTTCCTTCCTGGCAGTGATCCTCCATACTCTTAAGGAGATGTTCCGTGAAGGATCTGCAACTTATTATTGAAGCGGCCTGGGAGACTCGGGCCAACATTGGACCTGACTGTGAGGCCACGGTGCGTCATGCCATTGAGGCAACCATTGACGCATTGGATCAGGGGACGCTCCGTGTGGCCGAAAAGGTGTCGGCCAACACCCCGATGCCGCCAGATGCGGTGCATGGTTGGGTGGTGAACCAATGGGTCAAAAAGGCGGTATTGCTTTATTTCAGGATCCACGACAATGAGAGAATGCGGGCCGGTGATCTGCGTTGGTTTGACAAAATTCCTTTGAAATTCACCAACTGGAAAAAAAAGCAGTTTCGGGAAGCAGGAATTCGTGTGGTGCCATCTGCTGTGGTGCGCAAGGGGAGTTTTGTCGCGCCCAAGGCCATCCTGATGCCATGTTATTTGAATATCGGCTCGTATGTGGATTCCGGGACCATGGTGGATACCTGGTCCACAGTGGGTTCGTGTGCGCAGATCGGGAAAAACGTTCATTTGTCGGGTGGTGTGGGCATAGGGGGGGTTCTCGAACCGTTGCAGGCCAACCCGGTGATTATTGAGGATGATTGTTTTATCGGTGCCAGGGCCGAGGTGGCGGAAGGGGTGATCGTGGGGCAGGGGGCTGTGATCTCTATGGGGGTCTATCTTGGGGCCTCCACCAGGATTGTGGATCGTGCCACGGGGGTCATTCATTATGGTTATGTGCCACCTTTTTCGGTGGTGGTTTCCGGGACCATGCCGGGCAAACCTCTGCCTGATGGCTCACCAGGCCCCAATTTGTATTGTGCGGTGATTGTCAAAACCGTGGATGAACGTACACGCTCCAAAACCGCTATTAATGATTTGTTGCGGGAGTAGGTTATTGCACAGTTAAAACCTTGGGGGGGGGGGGGGGGGGGGGGGGGGGGGGGGGGGGGGGGGGGGGGGGGGG
>JAMOBH010000380.1:0-5099 GCA_039908085.1 Magnetococcus sp. YQC-5 | reverse complement strand
GGCGGCTTTGCTCAATCATCAACCGATCCCTTTCAGTCACGGAATCCCGGAACCATGGCCAATTCTGCCTAAAATCGAGGGGATATGAAAAAACCTACCCTTGTAAGGACGGTTCACCGCCCCCCAAGGTCTTATTAAAGGTCAAAATCCGCCGGATTGATACCCAGTTCAAGACAGATATCACGAACCACTCTTTTTTCCTGCTGATCAAAATTGCCGTCAGATCCACCAATGGCACAACAAACACGAATCAACAATCGGGACTCATCGGTCTTTTTAGCCACTTTGCTGATGATTTTCAGAAGTTCCGCTTTGCCCATGGCAAAATCGAATTCCAGCTTGCCGATACATCTTTGAAAGGTATCGATTACTTGATTAGAATCATAATGCTTGAGTACTTCCGAATTACGCACATAACCCAGCATTTTGGATTTTTCCTCTGAAGAGACTGTTCCATCCGCAGCAGCCACCAAGGCACACCCTGCGAGTATGGCATCCATCAAATCCCGATTACGGAATTTGACCAGTTCTGTGGAAAGAGTGGTTTGCATTTGTGCCGCACGGTTCTTGAGGTCGTCGAAAAATCCCATAATTGTCACTCCGTTGATGTTGAAAAGGTTGTCCATCTCTGGTATTGCCAGGAATGATAAAACAATCTTGACATTAATACAAGCCAAGTGCGGATTCCGCGACTAAATGCGAAATTTGCGCAACTCCTGGTCCAACATGTTGGCAATACCCTCGGAATCCTTGGCACTCCTGGTCACAATCCCACTGATCTGGCGCATCCTCTCTGCCGAAACAAGCACATCCCCCATGTGACCGCTCAACTCCCCAGCCTGTTGCACCGTTCGTTTTACCGCACTGGTAATCAACTCCCCATGAACCGAAGTCCTTTCCACCGCATGGGTCATACCCTCCACCCCAAGTGAAGCGGAAGAGACATTCCGGGTCACCTCTCCAATACCCAAAGAAATTTCCTGCACGCTTCTGGTGACATCCATAACATCTTGAGTGATTTCCTCCACCAACCGTGAAACCGATGAGGTTTCCTGGGCCGCTGCTCCCATGGAGCGGGCGATTTCAGACACCGTGCTGGATTGTTCCACCATGGCTTCCAGGATCTCCCCATTGACCTGCCGGATACGAAGCACCCGATGATTCATCCCTTCCATAGCCCGATTGACACTATCCGTATGCTGTTGAATCTGCATGATGCGGTTCTGAATCTGATCCGTGGCTGATCCGGTCTGACGGGCCAATTCCTTCACCTCATTGGCCACCACCGCAAAACCCTTTCCAGCATCCCCTGCCCCGGCTGCCTCAATGGATGCATTCAATGCCAGCATGTTGGTCTGCTCGGCAATGCTTTGAATCATCCCCACCACGGCACTGATCTCCTGAGCCGACTCCTCCAACTGGGCCATGACCTCTGCATTGGCCTCCACGGCCCGACGCGCCTCCTCCGATTCCGCCGCTGCCGCCGAACATCGTTTATTGACCTCATTGAGTGAGGCATGCATCTCCTCCACCGCCGCAGCCACCGTGGCAATGTTGCCATTGGAACGTTCCGTGGCTCCCAGAACATCTTGCATACCCTGGGACAACTTGCCCGCAGAGTTGGCCACTGTCCCAAGATTGGAACTCGCCTCTTCGGCAGCAGCAGAAATTGTACCCATATTATAATTAATCTCTTGAGATGATTCAAGTAATCGCGCCATATACTCAGTCATGGCATGAACCGCCTGATCCACTCCCGACATGGTCTCATTCAGTTCCACACCGATGGTATTGCCCTGTTCACCCCTGTTTTGCAACTCTTGCGCACCAACAGACAACTGATCCGCCACCCGGTTGAGATTGGTCGCGCTGCCAGTCAATGCCCCCCCATGCTGCACAATCCCACCCATCAGATGGCGCAAATTGACCACCATGATCCCCATGGCATAGATCAGTGCCCCAATTTCATCCTTGCGGCCTCGATCCAGAGCCACGGTCAAATCCCCTTCCGCCAACCGAAGGGTGAGGGCTACCACCTGATTGACCGGAGTCAAAACCAATTGTTGCATCATCGCAAACAGCCCGGCACTGGCCACCAGACTCAACACCATGATCAACAAAATCCTGTAAAAACTCTTGGAGCGTGCCTCCGCCAACAGAGTTGAAACATCGTCAAGTACCAACACCACGCCGATCTCCTGGCCACTAAAATCATTCAATGGAAAACTCCATGAACTCCAGCTTTTCCCTTGCACCACAATCGGTGTGTTTTGTTCAACTTGTGCGACCAAAGGTGGCAAGGAACGAATCGCAGGGTCAGAAAAGTCATAATAAACCATCTCACCCACCACCACGTCTGCCTTGGTATCCGTGAAACGTTTGGCAACCTTGAAAACCGACTCCTTGATGCCAATGGCAAACTCCAGTCCAGTGGTCTTGCGAGCAGAAGAAAATACATCGCTCAGGCTGCCACCCAGTTCCACAGATCCTATATGCTCCTGATTCTGCATCACCGGATAAACCACACGCAATCCTGGTCCTCCACGGCCCACCTCCAATCCCACCACAGGCTTGCGGGTCTGATTGGCCACCAGAACCGTCTGCCGGAACGTGGAAAGGTCATCCCCAAACTGCTCAGGCTTGTGCGCGCGCAAAAAGCTTACCGCCGGTGGAAGATGGAACTGAAATTGGTCGATCTTGTACTGGGGTTCCAGACGCTGCTTGTAAAAAGCCGTTGTCAACCGGGCCAACCCTTCCCGATCACGAGCCGCAAAGGCCGCCACCATTTCCCGGTTGTTGAGCAGGGATTCCACGGCCATCGAGATGTTCGCTCCCCGGTTCTCGATCTGGTTCCAGACAATCTCCTTGAAAAACCGGGCGGTTTCCGATGTTTTGCGGGCCATGGCTTCTTTGGCCTCCTGATCGCTCTGATAGCTGAACAGCCCACCCATCAGGACCATGGCCAACACAATAATCCACATGATTTTGAAACGTAATCCATGATGCCATTTCATTAATAAACCCCATACACGCTTATCGATTAACCCTTTTTATAATATCAGTAATAATCAGTTTCATTACTTCATCGCCGCGACGAACAAGCACTGCGTAAAAAGTCGGCTCACGCCGTAAATCTTGCAGATCAAACCCTTGCTCTCGCAACAAAGCACTATCCTGAGCGTAGGCAGAAGCAACCCGCTCCTCACGGTCATGAAAAACATCAATATCACCAGAAAAACGAGGGTTACGTAAATTTAAGGGCGAACTTCCCGCAACAGAAGCTCTCTGGATCGCGATACGATGCAAGCACTCCGAACACATCGCTTTGAATTTTAGACAATGGCACGGCAAGCCTGCTCAATTCTGTTCTGCCAGCCTTCTGGCCTGCCAATTGCCCTCAAACCGCAGGCTGCGAGTAATGGCAAGGGCATCCTCTAAAGTTGGATTGGGTACTGGAGTGCTGCTCCACAAAGCCGATGCCCCGAAGTCCTTGAAAGCCCTCTGGTAAAGGTTGACTATGTCCAATTCTGATGTTTCCGTATTCATGGCTCATGTATACCATACCACATATCCGCGTTGCTACACTTGAATTGGCTCAGCAGAAGCTGTTTTTTTTTACATCATCCATACAACAAAGAACAAATAAACACCGCCGCCGCCACACCGGCCAGATCCCCAATCAGAGCCGCTGCGAGGGTGTGACGGACCCGACGCACCCTGATTGCCCCAAAGTATACTGCCAGGATATAAAATGTCGTCTCTGATGACCCCTGCAAGGTACTGGCCAATATCCCCACATAACCATCCGGTCCAATGGCAGGATTTTGCAGCAGAGAGGCCAGATAACCCTGGGCACCAGAACCCGACAAAGGACGCAACAGGGCCATGGTCAGGGCATCAGCAGGCAAACCGAGCGTGGCGGTTACAGGTCCAACAAGAGTGGTAAAATATCCCAACGCCCCACTGGCCCGCAACATCCCGACCGCTGCCAAAATGGCCACCAAATACGGAATGATCCGCACTGCCACATCAAATCCTTCCCGCGCGCCCTCCACAAACACTTCATAGACCCTCACCCCGCGCACATATCCAAATGTCAACATGCCGGTCATGATGGCTGGCAGTACCCATGGCGAAATGGCCCGACCATAAAGGATCGTCACCGGAATCAAACCAATCAAAACAATCAGGCTGATTATTGAAACCCATAATGGATACCCATCTGTCACCAGAAGAGGCGATTCCTGATCCGACACGGATGGCGTGGTCCTGATTTCAGAGGGGATGACGGGAAAAAACCGTTGCAAGAGTCGGGTCGCCAAAATCGCCACCGAGGTTGAAAAAAATGTGGCAAACAGCGTGGTGGACAAAATGGCTGCCGGATCCGCAGATCCCGCCGAGGCCCGCAAGGCAATGACACTCGTAGGAACCAGAGTCACACTGGAAGTGTTGATGGCCAAAAACAAGGCCATGGCATTGGTGGCAGTCCCTGGTAATGGATTCAGACGTTCCAGTTCTTTCATGGCCCGAATGCCAAAAGGAGTGGCTGCATTACCCAATCCCAAGGCATTGGCAGACAGATTCAAAATCATGGCCCCCATGGCCGGATGGTCTGCCGGAACTTCAGGGAACAACCTCACCATAAGTGGGCGAATCAACCTCGCAAGCATGGTGAGCAATCCACCTTCTTCCGCCACCTTCAGCAGTCCCAAAAACAGAGCCATCACCCCTACCATGCCTATGGCCAAAGGCACCGAACCTGTGGCAGCCTCCACCATGCCATTGCTTAACACCTGCATGGGAGAGTCTCCCACACCACCCCATGACACCTGTCTGACAGCCGTCACACTAAAGGAAATGGCCACCAGAGCGAAAAAAAATAGATTCATGGCAAGGCCATCCACTTAAGCCGGGATTACGTGCTGCATCCGGGCTGATATTGAAGATGATTGATAGTGGCTCGCGCCCCAAACCCCACCAGGGGGATAATCCTTACAAGGGTAGGTTTTTAATATTTTCAAAAAAAATCAATATCTTGAGATGCGATGAACCGCCCCTCAACACCCTTGCAAGGGTAAATTTTTACGGAAGTTAGGAAC
>JAMOBH010000042.1:0-24149 GCA_039908085.1 Magnetococcus sp. YQC-5 | reverse complement strand
AGGCTGATTTGCCCTCCCTGGAGGTGTGGAGTCGTCGGGTATTTGAGGTTAATACCTTGGAGGAAGTTTTTGGAGCTTGATTTGAAACATGTTGGCGCAACGGGTTGAGATTTGGAAGCAGGACTGGATTCGCCAAGGCTACCAGGAAGGCTACCAGGAAGGCTACCAGGAAGGGCGAAAAAGTATCCAGGAATTATTATTGCGTCTGCTCAATTGGCGTTTTGGTTTTCTGCCTGCGTGGGTCGATGAAATCATGGCCAAGGCCGATTTGCCCTCCCTGGAGGTGTGGAGTCGTCGGGCATTGGAGGTTAATACCCTGGAGGAAGTGTTCGGAACTTGATCTGGCATTCTGTTGTCTCATTACCACGGAGTGTGGTGCGGATGTGTGCTGCCTGGGTTGATTCCCGTCGGGTGGTGGGGGGTGTGCTGCTTCTTCTCATGCTGGGTGGATGCGTTGGGATGCAGGTGCAGCGTGTGTTGCGGTTCGGGGTGGAGGGTGTGCCGGGTGAGCAATTGCCTGTCTGGCCCCCTCCGCCCGAAATCGCCCGCTATGAATATGCTGGCCAGTTGCTGGGCGTGGAAAATTTTGTCATCTCAGAGGCGGACAAGAAAAAATTTCAAGATGAGGAAGCAACGCAACAGGCCCTGATGTGGTTGGTGGGGCTGGAACCTGGTCATGCCATGGAGGTGCGGCGCGATTCAACTCATGGGTTGCAGCGACCGCAGACCGGCATGGTGGACAAGGCAGGGCGGATTTACGTCACCGATATGGGGCAACAGGCGGTGGTGGTGTTTGATGGGGCAGCTGGGAAACTCCTCCTCTGGAAAAAGGCGAGTGACAAGAATTCATTTTCCGCCCCCACAGGCATTGCTTTGGGTGCTGGACAACAAGTTCTGGTCGCGGATGCGGAACTGGGCCGGGTGTTTCGTCTGGATATGGCGGGCAATCCGGTCGGGGAGTTCGGAGAAGGGGTGTTGCAGCGTCCGACCGGCTTGGCACGGGATGCGGCACTGGGCAGGATTTATGTCGCCGATACCCGCGCCAATGACATCAAGGTGTTTGATGACGCAGGCCAATTGCTTAAAACCATCGGCCATGCCGGACAAATGCCAGGAGAGTTCAATGCCCCGACTCATCTGGCTTTTGTCAAGAACCGGCTTTACGTCACCGATACCCTGAATGCCAGGATTCAGGTGTTTGATCCTGGTGGAGAATTTCTTTCTACCTTCGGGCAACGGGGTGTGGTCGTTGGCAATATGGTACGTCCAAAAGGGGTGGCTGCGGATGAAAATGGGAATGTATATGTGGTGGAGTCGCTACATGATCACCTGCTGGTTTTTGACGCCAATGGACAGTTTTTATTGCCCATAGGCGGCACCGGCAAGGAGATCGGACGGTTTTATCTGCCCAGTGGAGTTTGGACCGATGGTGCCAATCGGATGTTCGTTGCCGACATGTTCAATGGTCGTGTGATGATCTTCCGTTTTCTCGGAGGGATCAAATGAAACGAATGCTGCTGGTCGTTATAACAGGTTTGGTCGTGTTGATGGTGGTTGTCTGGCCCTGGCAGGAGAGTCACTCCGCCCGCATGGCCGATGTGCGACGAACCAAACACAACCTTTCCACCACCGATTATGCGGGTGGACCGCAACGGGATGTCAAGGCCGTAACCGAAACCCAGATTTGCGTGTTTTGTCATACCCCCCATGCGGCAACCCTGGATCCAGGGGTCAGGGCACCTTTGTGGAATCGGCAACTCTCCACGACAACTTATACGGGGACTTACGAATCCTCATCCATTGATGCGGATGTCAATGAACTCCGGGCCGGACCAGGGGGAACCTCCAAGCTTTGTCTCTCGTGTCATGATGGAACCTTGGCCATTGGTTCGGTCAATGTTCTGGGTGGGCAAGGTTCGGCCAGCATCAATATGAGTGGGACAGGCACGGGGGGCGTGATGCCTGGCGGCAGCAGTGGGGCAAATACGGGTTTTACCCGTAATCTGGGGGTGAATCTCTCCAATGATCATCCCATCTCATTCACCTTCAATGCCACAGTCGCTACGAACGATGGTGAATTGCGCACGCCTCCGTTTACTTCTGGAACAACGTTGGTGATGGCCAATAATGTTCAGGGAACCAATCCACGGCCTGTTATTCCCTTGGATAACAATCAAATCCAATGCGCATCCTGTCACGATCCCCATATCCGGGATCCGGCGGAAACAGACAGCATCAAGTTTCTGCGCTTGAATCGATTCCAGAAGGTCGCACCCGTAGGCAGTACTTTCAGTACCACCGCAGACATCATTTGTCTGGCTTGTCACGACAAGGGCAAAAATGCCTGGGCGGAATCGGTCCATGCCAACAGTACGGCAGCAGATGAAGCCTATAAATCCGGGGTCGGTTCGGCGGGCGCGTTGCGGGAGTTTCCCACAGGAACCAAGGTATGGCAGGCTGCCTGTCTCAACTGTCATGACACGCATACTGTCCCAGGTGCCCGTCGTCTGTTGCGGGAAGCAACCGACAGCACCAACACCCCCAAACAGGGGGGCAATTCCGCCTCGGAAGAAATGTGTTTCCAGTGTCACCGGCCTTTGGCCCAGAGTGCTTTGTCAACCGCAGTGCCAGACATCAGGAGTGATTTTACCGATGTCGGCAACAAGCACATGCCCATCACCAGTGGAGATCAGGCTGCGCATGGCACCACCGAGAAGCACGACATCACGAATGCTGATTTTCAGGAGACCCAACTCTCTTTGGGCAAGGGTAATCTGTTGAATCGTCATGTCGAGTGTACGGATTGCCACAACTCTCATCGGGTGATGAAAAATCAATTGTTCACTGGGACCGGGGCTTCCACTTCGGCCACGCATCTGCATGACCCGGCAACCCAGCATTCGAATCTGGCCTCTGGCGCATTGCGGGGAACCTGGGGCGTGGAGCCGACCTATACGGCTACCAGCTTTTTGTCTCTGCCCACGAGCTATACGGTCAAGAAGGGGGATCCTGGAACCGGGGGATCCACGTTGCGCAGTGCCAATCATGTGACTCGTGAATATCAGATCTGCCTCAAGTGTCATTCGGATTATGGTTATGATGATAATAACATCTATCCTGTTGGAGATCGGCCTGCTTTGGGCAGCTTTTATGGCGGAACAGCCAGTGGCACTAATGGTTTGACTCAATACACCAATCAGGCCATGGAATTTGGTGCCAATGCCAATGATTCGTTGACCGGGACAGATCAGAAGGATGTGAATAGCGGTTCTACCAATCGTCGTTCATTTCATCCGGTGATCTGGCCAACAGGTCGTACTCTGGCTGAGCGGGGTGGCATGGCCAATTTGTGGCTTTCCCCCTGGAATGGGTCGTCCGGTGGGTTTATCGGCAATCTGACCATGCTTTGTTCGGATTGTCATGGTTCCGCCACGGCAGATGGCACTTCGACTCCCAATGCCGGCAAGCCTTGGGGGCCTCATGGTTCGACGAACAATTTTATTCTCAAGGGGACTTGGGATACCTCGACCGGGTCGGGTCAAACCTCTGGTTTGTGTTTCAGATGTCATAACTACAGCAACTATGCCACCAGGAACAGCACTCAGAGCGGATTTTGTTGTGAAAAGGACAGCAATCTGCACGGCTATCACGCAGACAAAATCGGAAAAATGCGTTGTACATGGTGTCATGTGGCTCTGCCGCATGGTTGGAAGAACAAGGCGTTTCTGGTGAATCTGAACGACGTCGGGCCAGAAGGAGGGAAGGCGGCTGGAACCCAAATGCGTAATGGCACAACGGCTCTTTATAATAATGCACCTTATTACCAAGGGGCGATTTTGAAAATCAAGACCTGGAAAAAAAGTGGACAGTGGACCCAAGGCGACTGTGGTTCCAAAGGGGCACCCGGCAATGGGCAGACTGGTCGCACCTGGATGCGCGACGGCAGTGAGAATTGTGCCAATCCCCCTTGATATGGGGGGTAGTGGGGGATGGGTATCATGAAAAACTTTCTGGGGAGGCGGTGAATCGCCTCCCCAGACCCCTCCACCCTTTTTTTTTATTTTTTTATTTTTTTATTTTTTTTTTAAATTATTAAAAAAAAAGAGGGGGTCTGGGGGATTCATCCCCCAGGGTTTTGCTTTTGACTTTGTTTTTGACTTTGTTTGCTTGAAGGGCATCATGTTTTCAGGAGTGTAAACGATTATTCATGAAGCAGCCACCTGCTTTGGCTTCGTTGCAATGGACGCCGGTTTTGTTGCTATTGTTGGGGTTGGGAGCGGTTGGTGCGGCTTTGGGAGTTGCGTCTCCAACGGTGCTATTGGGAGTTCCCTTGGGTTTGTTGGCACTCAACTTGTTTACAGCCATTGTCGCGCATGCGGCGTTTCGTGCCAAACCGGAGTTATTGGTATTTCATGTGGCGTTGCTGGCTGCGGTGGTATTGGCTGGGTTGGGGCGATTGACCTATCTGAAAGGATCGGTGGAGCTGGCGCAAGGGGAGATGTTCCAGGGGGATTGGACAGCGGTGCAACGAGGTCCATGGCATGCGGGCCAATGGGAGCAGATTTTTTTTGTCAATGAGGGGTTTGTCAAGGAGTTCGGTCCCAATTGGCGGGCACGCAAAACGCGCAATCGTGTGCGTTGGATGGATGATCAAGGGGTTTGGCAGCATGGTGTGATAGGTGAGGATCTCCCGTTGCGCTTGCGGGGCTATCGAATTGATACCAGTTCCAACCATGGTTTCGCGCCGGTTTTTGCATGGCATCCAGGAGAGGGAGCGGAGCCGATTCGTGGGACGGTCCATCTGCCTTCTTATCCCCGTTATCGGGATCAGGCCAATGCCTGGACCATTCCAGGGAGTGATATCGCTGTGTTGGTCATGCTGTTGTTGGATGAACCGGTTCTTGATCCAGCGGTAGCGGGTGTTTTTCCATCTGTCCCACGTCATCGACTGCGTGTGACTGTGCAGGGCGAGAGTCGTGATCTGGCACCTGGAGACCGCTTTCCGCTCGCCAGGGGAGGGGAATTGTGGTACGTGGAATTGGGTGCCTGGATGGGGTATCGCGTGTTTTATGATTGGACACGTTTTTGGTTGCTGGCCACTTTTCTGGTGGCGACAGGAAGTATTTCCTGGCATTTTTGGAGGAAGTTTGCGGTCAATCCAGTGCGGTGGTGAAGTATGGGGAAATACTGGATAAATTTATGAAAGTCATCTATAATCCAGAAGTGGATGTGTTGCGAGTTGTGTTTAGTGACACACCTATTGATGAAAGTGAGAGTGAAAAATCAGGAATAATTCTTGATTACGATCAGGAGGGGCGGTTGGTGGGTATGGAGATCCTCAATGCCAGCCAATGCATGGAGCATCCCTGGTCAGTGGAATGTGCGTTGGCGGGATGAGCATGGCACACAGTTGTGCAAGCAGGCCGAGGTTTGATTGAGCTGAAGTGGAGATGGAACAAGAAATATTTTTATTGTGGATGGCTCTGGTTGTGTATGTCCTGGCGGGTACATTTTCCATGATCATGACCCTGCTGGATCGTCCTCTTGGAGGTGCCCTGCTGGCCATGATGCTGGGCGGATTGATGTTGCATGGGATCTCTCTGGGGCTGCGTTGGGAACGGCTGGGGCATGGTCCCTTCATCAACCAGTTTGAAATCATCTCCAGCAATCTTTGGAGTTTGACACTGTTTTTTTGTTTGGTCTATTGGCGGGTTGTCGCTATAAGAAAGTTGGCTTCTGTGGTATTGCCAATACTTTTTGTTTTGATTGGTTGGATTTTAGTCGTTGATCCGCTCAATTCAGAGTATCCTCCGACTTACAACACGGTCTGGCTGTACATTCATATTGGATTGGGCAAGGTGTTTCTTGGGGCAGCTTTGGTGGCTGCGGCTTTGGGTGTGGTGATTCTGCTTCGGGCAATTGGGGGGTGGATGATGGGCCGCACTTTGTTTGCGGTGCTGCCAGGGGATGCTTCTTTGGATGAACTGGGGTATCGTTTATTGGCCATCGCGTTTGTTTTTGATACGTTGATGATCGTGGCCGGTGCCATTTGGGCACAGGATGCCTGGGGACGGTATTGGAATTGGGATCCTCTGGAAGTATGGTCACTGGTCAACTGGTTGTTGGTGACCATGGCCTTGCATTTGCGTCCCACGTTTCATATTTCAGCTCGTGTGGGTGCCGTGGTTGGGATTTTGGTGTTTGTTGTGGCGTTTATCAATTTTTTTGGGGTGCCGTTTCTTTCCCAGACAACGCATCGGGGCGTTTTTTGACCCGCATGTTGCATTCAAGTCCGGGGAGTGGATGGGGGATGATTTGTTGTGTGATTATGATTTTTGTTAGTTGCTTTTGCCTCCAGTCCCGCCAGGGAGTCTCATCACTGGCTTCCACCAGGGAGGATCGTCCAAGGATCCTGCCTGCCGGAATGGTTCTCTCTTGCCTCCCCAATCATTTGTCCTGCCATGGTTAATCCGATTGATTCCATTGTTCCTGCTGGAGAAGCGACTCGCAGAACTTCGGCATGGCTGCTGTTGGGTTTGATGTCTCTGGGCGTGTCGAGTTTGTTCGCACTGCTGTTGGCCGTAGCGCGCGCGCCGGGAATGACGCCGTTGCCTTGGCTGGATGGATTCTTCAATACTGCTCTGGTTTTGCATGTCAATTTATCGGCCACGGTTTGGTTTTTGGCATTTTCTGGTGCGTTGTGGAGCCGGGCCGGTGGTGCGCAATGGGCTGGATTGGATTGGATGGCGTTTGCGTGTACGCTTGTTGGAGCGTTGTTGTTGATTGTCTCTCCCTTGATCTCACCTGGTGATCCTGTGTTGAGCGATTATTTGCCGACTTTGCGGAATCCGGTTTTTTTTGCTGGTTTTTTGTCTCTTTTTGTGGGATTGGCCTTGGCAGCATTGCGGGCGTTGCTCACCATTGCGCCGATGGGTATGGTTTTGGCTTTTGGGGTGCCAGGGAGTGGGTTGTGGGCTGGGGCGGTGTTAGCACTGCTGGCTCTGGTGGCTTTTGTGATTTCGTATCTGCGTTTGCCAGCGGAATTGACAGGCAAGGCCTATTTTGATCCATTGTATTGGGCTGGCGGGCATGTGTTGCAATTTACCCATGTTTTGTTGATGTTGACGGTATGGCTGGTTCTGGCGCGGGCTTCCGGTATCGTGATGCCGATTGCGGAACAGTGGCTTGGAAGGCTGTTTTGGCTTGGATCTGCCCCGGCATTGATGAGTTGTTATTCCTGTTTGTTGCATGCCCCGGAGTCGCTGGAGCATCGGCAGTTTTTTACCGGTTTGATGGCCTGGGGCAGCTGGTTGGTGGTGCCAGTGTTTATCGGGGGGTTGTTTTGGGGGGATTGATCCAGGGCGATACGGTCATGGTGACTGCGCATTATCATGGGACCGTGGGTGCCGTGACGTTGGCTTATATGGGTATGACAATAGTATTGTTGCCAGCCTTGGGTTTTGTTGGTAAAAAAAGGTCTTTGGCTGCGTTGCAGGCCCGTCTTTATGCTTCTGGCTTGATGGTATTGCTGGCTGGATTGGCATGGTCGGGCATGCTGGGTGCCCCGCGCAAGACGCCTTTGGCCGCTCATGGACCAGACGTGGTGCGCGCCCCGGAGGGCATGGCCTTGATGGGGGCGGGTGCGGTGATTGCCTTGATGGCGACGTTGCTTTTTTTGGTTCCAGCTTTGCGGGTGATGCTGAAGCGTTCGGATGGGGCCAGGGGGCTTGTGGGACGTTTACGTCTGGTTTTGCTGGCAGTGGCGTTGATCGGGGGGATGGGAGGGATCCTTCATTATTGGCCTGCGCCACTGCCGGTGTCAGAGAAAACACCGATCCAGGTTGATGAAGCCGTGGTGCGGCGTTTTCAGGAAGGGGTGGTGATGTTGCATGCCAAGCAGTATGAATATGCGGCCACGGCGTTTCATTGGGTGTTGCTGCGTGTCCCGGAATTGCCTGAGGCCCATGTGAATATGGGGTTTGCCATGCTCGGTTTGGAGCGGTTTGTGGTGGCCAGGGATTTTTTTCAAAGCGCGTTGCATTGGCGTGCAACCCAGGTTAATGCCTATTATGGTTTGGCTGTGGCCTTGGAAGGTCTCAAGGATCTGGAAGGGGCGCGAGGTGCCATGAGGACTTTCATCCATTTGAGTCCAAGCGATTCACCTTATCTTCCCAAGGCGCGGGCTGCCCTTTGGGAGTGGGAAAAATCCTTGCAATAATCATTTTCTTTGTAATAATGGTTTCATGCGTGTCATGATATCAGGAGGTTGTCAAATGAGGCTTTCCATCAAGTCGGATAAAAAGTGATGGGGTTCAGGGGCTTTGCCCCTGGTGGGGTTTGGGGCGAGAGCCACTATCAATCAAACTTTCCTGCTTTAAGCGGGAGGCCAAGCGAGAGCCACCATTCATTCATTTCACGAACAGGACTTTAAAATGGTCTCTGGGAGGTGCTGCCAAATGAACACCATGCGAAAATTTTCACGGTCATTTATTTTGTGTATTTATTTGGTTTTGCTGATCGGTGTCATGATGCACCCGGTCGATGTTCATGCATTGGATGTCGCGCCGCGTATCACGGATCGAGAGATCATCCAGGCGTTGGCTACCATCAAGGCGGGACAAGAAAAAACCGATCAACGATTAGAGGATGTCAATCAATCACTTGGCAAGCGTATTGAGGAAGTCAATCAATCGTTGGGCAAGCGAATTGAGGAGGTCAATCAATCGTTGGGCAAGCGAATTGAGGAGATCAATCAGTCGTTAGACAAGCGAATTGATGAGACCAATCAGTCGCTTGGCAAGCGCATTGACGAGACCAACCAGTCGTTAGGCAAGCGCATTGACGAGACCAACCAGTCGCTTGGTAAGCGTATGGATGATTTAAACAAAAGGGTTGATGATATCAATATTTTATTTAACAAACGGTTTGATGATCTTGGTAAACGTATTGAGGATGTCAACCAGTCACTTGGTAAACGTATTGAGGATCTCAACCAGTCACTTGGCAAACGTATTGAGGATGTCAATCAGTCACTTGGCAAACGTATTGAGGATCTCAACCAGTCACTTGGCAAGCGAATCGAGGAGAGCAGCCAGTTGTTGGGCAAGCGTATTGATGATCTCCATCAGTTGATTCTAACCATGTTCGGATCACTGTTGGGTATTATATTCGCGTTTATTGGTTTCATATTTTGGGATCGCCGAACCATGATGAAACCTTTGGAGATTCAGATTGCTCAAAACACCAGTGATATAAAAACCCATCACGAATTGACCTTGACCAGTTCCAATCTTGTCAATCAAATGCTTCTGTCGTTGCGAGAGATGGCGAAAAGCGATCCCAATTTGTCAGCTATCCTGCGTAGTTTTTCTCTTTTGTAACAAGCCAGTTCATTCTGCAATGACCGATTGCGCAAGAGATTGTGTCATGGGCAGGAGCTGCTTGTGTTCTCAAAGAGTTCCTTCAAACGTTTCTGCTGAATATTCAGCCCAGAGCAATTCTCCCCAGCGTTTGCAGCGTGTGACGGCTTCGGAGACGACTGTTGCCAGCATTTGCATATCTAATGGTTTTTTGATATAATCTGCGGCTCCATAAGCCAAGGCTTCCATGGCGCGATCCAGGTCACTGGCCCCGGTGATGACGATGAACTGTACCATGGGATATTTTTTCTTGGTTTGCCGGATGAACTGCAAACCATTGCCGTCCGGGAGGTTGATGTCTTGCAGGATGATCAGTGGGCTTTGTTCTTCGAGTTGGGTCAGTGCCTCGTTGAAGGTGCCAGCCTGGATGATTTGCAGGTCTTGCAATTCAGTTTGGAAGGAGAGGTACCGGTCAATGGCATTGCGAATTTCTGCTTCATCATCCACCACCATGACGCGAATATGGTCTGTCATTGCTTGTTCTCCTGATGCAAGGTCTAAGTCAGTTATGGTTTTTTCAAATGGTATGGGATAGTATACAGGCAACAGAGGCAAATGGGAATGGTTTACACTTGGTATGGTGGCACAATTTGGCTGGAATTGGATTGGATGGGGCAGGGTGGTTTTGCTGATGTTTTTTGTTAACTTTTGTTGATAGAGGATTGTTTATGAATGGTCATCAGGATGGCAAACCGAAATTATTGCTGGTGGACGACATGGAGTCGAACATTCTGATGCTGAATGAGGCGTTGAGCGATGATTATCATACTTTTTTTGCCATGGATGGAGAGACCGCGTTGCAGTTGGCGTTGGAGTGGCTGCCGGATTTGATTTTGTTGGATATCCAGATGCCCATGCTGGATGGTCTGGAGGTTTGCAAACGTTTGAAAGCTGACCCGAAAACCATGCGGATTCCGGTGATTTTCATCACGGCCTTGTCAGAATCGACCGTGGAAGCCTCTGCATTGGAGGTTGGAGCTGTGGACTACATCACCAAGCCATTCAATCCGACCATTGTTCGTCTGCGGGTCAGGAATCAGTTGGCATTAAAGCACTATCAGAATCATCTTGAAGAGTTGGTTTTGGAACGGACAGCCAAATTGCAGCTGGCCAAAGAGGCTGCCGAGGCTTCTGACCGGGCGAAGACGCGATTTTTGGTGATTCTTGGTCATGAGTTGCGCACTCCATTGAACCCGATTATCGGCTTTGCCGACTTGTTGACCGCGATGCTGAAAGAAGAGGATTTGTTGGAGAATGCAAAATGTATTTTATCTTCTGCGTTGCATTTGAACAGTGTGGTTGACAATATCCTGGATTTGGTCAAATTGGAGTCCGGGATCATGAAAATATCATGTAAAACGTTAAAACTGCATGACTTGATTCAGAAAATCGGTCGGGAGGTGTGTGAGAAATTTCAGGAAAAAGAGCTTGTATTTTCCAGTGAGATCGCTGACGATGTCCCCAAGCTGGTGCAAGGGGATGCGAAACGGATTTGTCAAGTACTCACGCAATTGTTGGAAAATGCGTTTAAATTCACCTCTGCTGGATCAGTGCGTCTGACCGTGGCACGTCATCAGGATCAATTGGTCTTTTCGGTGCGGGATACAGGGCCTGGAATTCCTTCAGACAAGTTGGAAACAATATTTGGCGTGTTTGCTACGGCTTCGGAGGATTATTACACTCAGCACAAGGGGGGGATTGGCATTGGTTTGGCCATTTGTCAGCATCTTTTGAGATTGATGCATGGCAGGGTTTGGGTGGAAAAGAGTGGGCCTGACGGGAGTGAGTTTTGCTTTTCGATCCAGTGTCAGGAGTGAAACATTCTGGGGGTCGGTGATCGCCACAAAAAATTTTTTACAATTAAAAAAAAAGAGGGGGTCTGGGGGATTCATCCCCCAGGGTTTTGCTTTTGACTTTAGGCTTTGTTTGAATTGGATTAACTTTTGTATTGCATTGTATGGAGATAGCAATGAAAAATATTTTAAGAGGGAAATCATGGAGTGGCAAGTGGATCACGAGCGTGAGCTTATGTGGCTTTCTGTTGGGGGGGCATACATTCGCTTGGGCGCAAGATGCCTTGCGTGGACCGGCTTTTTCGGATCCCAAGCTGCTGGCAAGCATGCCAGAGGCGTGGGTGAAGCGTCGGATCGAATATGATGCCGGTGCGAAAAAAGAGCGGGCAGATGTGGCCATTACTTTGGATCAACAGATTTTTCTGATGCTTGGAAAACAAATAGCTGAATACGGCAAGAAAAAAGGGATAAATATCGTCAATCAGGAGGGTACTTGTGGTATTTCAGATGGATTCATGAGCAAAAAGCAGGTTGATTTGGCTGGATATTGTTGCGCACCGAACAAGTCGGCCCGCCTGCCGGGTCTGAAGCATTATACACTTGGCATTGCCTCCAAGGTGTTTATAGTGCATCCCGATAATCCGGTGAAGAATCTCACCGTTGACCAACTGCGCAAGATTTATCAAGGCGATTACGCACGCTGGTCAGATATCAAGGATTTGGCGTCCGCTCCCAATTTGCCGATGCATGTTGTTGGCCGACTGCATTGCAAGGCGCGACCAGGTCATTGGCGTCTCCTGATTGATAACGAGAATCAGTTCAGTCCCCGCATGAAAGAAGTCAATAACATTCCAGATGTAATTACTGAGGTGATGGCCAATTCGGGATCCATTGGCTATGAAACAAAGACCAATATTATGCATTATCAAAAAGACAAACACCCCAGGATTCTTCATGTGGAGGGGCAGGATCCCCACGATCTGACGGCTTTGGCCAACCTGAAGTATCCTTTGTATCGGACGTTTGCCCTGGCCATCTGGGAAGACAAAGAACTGCGCAATCCTCATGTGGATGAATTGGTTGCCTTAATCTTGAAAGAGATCGCGTTATTGGGGCCTGAACATGGTTTTGTACCGGTTGCCATGTTGCGTGCCGCAGGTTGGCAGTTTTCTGGCGATGAAGTCATTGGAGAACCCCCTGGTCGGAATGCCACAGTCGGGAATGAGGTTGGAGAGAAAGCAGCAGGTCATTCCAATCATCATTAAGGATGATTTCAAGGGCATGGAGGAGTGAACATGTCAAGAGTCTCAGCAGGATTGGCTGATCTGTTTGGTCGGTACATGTTTCCTCGATTGGCCATTTTTTGGAAAATGATGCTGATCCATGTGATCGTGGGCAGCATTGTTTTTGCTGTCATCTTTTGGCAGCAGACCTTGTTTCTTGAGGAGTATTTTGTCAAACATCAAACAAAGACGTTGGAGGAAGAAGCCAAGACACATCGTCAGCAGTTCGATTTTCGTGTGCAGGCCTTGGTCAATGCGACGGAGGTCTATGCGGCGCATATGAATCTTATTGGTTATCTTGCTGAGCAAGAGTTTTCTGTTGATGCCAAGTCTGAGTTGGTCCATCGTCGCATGCCGACCTGGATGCCTCCTGCTTCCCTGGTACGTGCCATGGCGCAACCAAGCTTTGTCTTGCTGGTTGATGCTGAAAATACTATAAAAGAGAGATTTAACTATAGCGATACGTTTCAGGATTTTTCTGGTTTTTCATCATGGTTGACTTCAGAGCAGGTGGAGCGTTTTGTCGGTGGCAGGAGGACAATGCTGGGGGAGTACGCGCTTCTCGTCGTGGCCAAAGAGATCCGGGATGCGAGCGATCAATTGAAGGCCACCCTGGTCACAGTCACACTGCTGGATGACTTTTTTTTACGGACAGCTTTGGCTGGATCAGACGACGACTTTGTTGCCGTCATGTGGAACAATGCAACTCGAAAAGTTTTGGCCAGTTCCGATCCTGAGCATATCGTGCGCGGCATGGATATTGAGGAGATTCAGAATCAATTTCATCTGGTCCAGAAGCATTTTTTCGATGATGGCACCTCTGAATTGCTTGTGACCTTGGCTACGGGTGTGGCCAAGGATGCGCAAGACAAGATCATAGATAGCTTGGTATGGAGTTTTAGTCATTACAGCGTGATTTTGGTTACTGCTTTCATGGGGGTCTCTTTGCTGGTCACATTGTCGATTTCCGGGGGGATTCGTCGCCTCACCCGGCACGTGATCCGTTTTGCGCACATTTCTCTGGATTTTGCGCAGGAGTACCGGATGGATGCGTTCAAGGTGCATGGATGGAAGGAATTGACCGAATTGGCCAACAGTTTCAATTTCATGGCGGATGGCTTGTGTGAAAAACAGGCGATTCAGGAGGGCCTGATGAAAGAGTTGCGTCACGCCAAGCTGAATGCCGATCTGGCCAATCAATCCAAGTCAGAGTTTCTGGCCAATATGAGTCATGAAATCAGAACCCCGATGAATGCGATCATGGGGTTGGGCCACCTGTTGAGCAAAACGAATCTGACGAGCAAGCAGTTGGATTACCTGACCAAGATGAATGCCTCTGCCCATGGTTTGCTTGGTATCATCAACGATATTCTGGACTTTTCCAAGATTGAGGCGGGCAAACTGACGTTGGAAGCCGTCGCATTTGAATTGGATGATGTTCTGAAACAATTGGCCAATATTATCACGGTACGCACTGAAGAAAAGGAATTGGAACTTTTGTTTGATGTTCCTGGTGATCTCCCTGGCCGGTTGATCGGGGATCCTCTGAGATTGGGGCAGGTTCTCCTTAATCTGGCCACCAATGCCGTCAAGTTCACCTCGCATGGGGAAATAGTGGTCTCTGTCGAGATGAAAGAACAGCGTGAGGAAGGTATCATACTGCTGTTTCAGGTACGCGACACCGGCATTGGTTTGACTTTGGAGCAACAACAAAAATTATTCCGCCCCTTTCAACAGGCTGATTCATCCACTTCGCGTCAATACGGTGGGACCGGTTTGGGATTGGCCATTTGCCGCTATCTGGTGGAGCAGATGGGGGGGAGCATCTGGGTGGAGAGTCAACCGGAGCAAGGATCGGTATTTGGTTTTACCGCATGTTTCCAACAGGCCGAGCCGGTGGAATCTCCTGTAGTACCCCTGCTGGAGTGGCAGGGGAAACGGGTATTGGTGGTGGATGACAATGCCATGGCCCTGACCGTGCTTGGCCATTATTTGCAAGCCATGTCCTTTCGGGTGGAGACGGCATCCTCTGGCAAGGAAGCCTTGGCAGTGATGGCAGAGGCCACCCGGCAACAAGATGGCATCGAGGTGCTTTGTATCGATTGGAAAATGCCAGGAATGGATGGTCTGGAAACCATTCGGCACCTTCGACAACACCCGGACATTACGTTTCCATCGGCTTGTATCATGGTCTCCGCCTATGGTCACGCAGAAATGCGGGAGCAGGTGCAAGATGTTTATGTGGACAGTTTTCTGACCAAACCGGTTACGCCATCACAATTATTGAATTCGATTCTTAATGCGATGAACAAGGATCGTGCCACACTGTCGGATCAGGTTGACAAAGGGAAGGATACGCCAGATCCAACCCGATTTCGGGGGGTACGGATGCTGGTGGCAGAGGATAACCAGATCAATCAGCAGATTATTATGGAACTGTTGCAAGATGTCGGCATTCAGGTGGATGTGGTGGTCAATGGAGTGCTGGCTGTGGAAAAGGTGTTGGATGGTGGGCCTGCTTGTTATGATGCCATTTTGATGGATATCCAGATGCCGGTGATGGATGGTTATGAGGCCACACGGACCCTGTTTGCCCGTGTCCCGGATTTGTCCATTCCGATTATTGCCATGACTGCCAATGCCATGAAACAAAGTGTTGAGACCTGTCTGGCCATAGGTATGGCGGATCATGTGAGCAAACCGATTGATGTAGCCCGTTTGTTTGCGGTTTTGGAACGACTGATACCACGCAAGGAATCTGTCGATACCGTTGAGCAATCCGTCATGGTGGGTGCTGTCAAAGAGTCTGCAACCTATTTCTTGAAAGAGATTCAACCTGGACAATTTCCCGGATTGGATGTGGATGCGGCCCTTGGGCGCATGAATCATAATGAACGGATTTATTTGAAATTATTGAACAATTTTTATGAGGATCAACAGGAAACGTGTTTGCGATTGGGGGAGCTTTTGCAAAGTCGTTCATTTCAGGAGGCGGCTCGTTTGGCCCATGCCATCAAGGGAGTGGCGGGTAATTTGGGTGCGGTGGATTTGCATGCGGTCACAGCCAGCATGGAGAGTGTTCTGTTGTCTGCGGCCCCGGAAGAGGTCATCCCTTTGTTGATGGAATTTCGAACGGTACATGCAACGACTTTGGCCAGCATGGAGGGTATTCTCGCCTTGTCCAGACCACCGGAGCAACAGGTTGTCGCACCGGTTGATGGCGCGGCAGTCATGGCAGCTCCCTTGGACCGACCAGGGTTGATGGCGTTGCGTGCCTTGTTGGCGAATCATGATTTGACCGCAGGCAAGCACTTCAAGAGTCTCTCTGCTGGACTGCGTGCTGCGGGTCTCTTAGCGGAAACAGATCAGTTGGATGCATTCATGGGGCGTTTGCGTTATCGCGAAGCCATGGAGATGATTGATCGGTTGTTGGCAGAGTGAAATTCATTCATCAAAATTGAATATGATATTTTGCAATGTAGCTTGCTGCATGGACAGCATTATGAGATAATTGCAAAATATCAAAAAAAATGGATCTTGCAGCTTTTGTGATTGGATCGTGTCTGACAAGGAAGCGAGGCGCAGAGGTTAAAAAATATGGATAAAGAGCAGGAACGTTCCGATACAAGTTCACGGCGACGACATGAACGGGTTTATTTCAAATACCAGGCTGTTCTGGAACTTGCTGGAGGGAAAACGTTCTGGGGGATTACCCAGGACGTTTCTTTGCGAGGCCTCTTTTTGAACGTCACCGGTGTTCCCGCTGGGGTGGAGGTCGGAGACGTGGGCTTGTTGCGCTTGACGGTGTTGAATCTCAAAAAAGAGTTTCCCTGTCGGGTCGCCCATGTCAGGAATGCCGGGATCGGGATCGAATTGTTTGACAAAGGAGAAAATTTCGGCGCGACTTTGACGGCAACCCTCTTGCAGGAAACTCATGTCCGATTGGGTGCGGATGTCGATGCACATGATGCCATCAAAGTTGTCCTGCGTGCCTTGCCTTCGTCTTTGAAGACGATCACTCCCACCACCACCCTGGAAGCCCGTCTGGTAAAAATCAGTGTCAGCCACATGGAATTCATTTTTTCCGCTTTGGCTGGTTGGTCGCTGGAACCAGGGATGCCACTCCATCTGGAGATTTTGAAAACCCGTCACGCCCCGATTCTGGTGGAAGCGGTGGTACGTTCTGTGGTCCCGGCCCATGACCGTGAATGCTCTCCATCCACCTTGAACGACAAGATTTGCGCAGTCGTGTTTTCGGTCATGCCGGATCATACAGCCAGTGCCATCAAGGAATTGGTCCGCACGCTCCACTCACGCAGGCTGCAACTGATGATGCAACAGCGTTCCATGTCCATTGGTTTGCAAGCCGGGCCTGACCAGCCTCTGAGGACGCGGCCTGCTGTGCGCAGAGATCTGGAGCGGTTTTTTGGGGCCAGACCGTAACGTAGCCAGATCGTAACGTGGTGAGTATTCCATATCCGCTTCAAGATCGGCCTTTTTTGTTGGCCTGCTGCTCCTGGTAGAGTTCCACGGATGGCAGGATGATGACAACCTCAGTTTCACGATCCGCGTCGGGTGGTGAAAAAATCGTGATCTGTCCACGATGATCCTTCACAATGCCTTCCACAATGGATAATCCCAATCCCGTGCCTTTGGTTTTCCCTTTGGTGGTATAGAAAGGGTCAAAGATTTTACCAATGGCTGACTCCGGGATGCCGGGACCATTGTCTTTGACCCAGACCCAAATGTGTCGTTCAATGAGTTGCCCCACCACGGTGATTTGCTTGTTGGGTTGTTTTTGCATCTCTTCCAGGGCGTCTATGGCGTTGTTGAACAGGTTGACGAATACCTGGGCCATCTGCTGACGATCACAAATAATCATTAAATTTCTCGGAATTTCAATCATTGACTTGATTTTGGTTTTTTTGATGCGGTGCAATAAGAGATTTTCCGCATCTCGAATCGGGTCTTCCAGTCTGCATTCCACCCGGTCGGTCTCCATTCCTCCTTTGGAATAGGTTTTGAGGCTGTCAATGATTTTGGAAATGCGGGCACTGCCATCGAGAATGCCGTCCAGGGTTTTGTCAACTTCACCGTGAAAACGGGCCAAGCGTCCGCTGGCATCCTGGTTGGCATGCTGGAGGAGAATGGGATGGGCCAGTTGCCAGAACTGTTGCAGGAATTGGACATTGGCGGTGATAAAGGCATTGGGATTGTTGATTTCATGCGCCATGCCAGCCGAAAAGGTTCCCAGAGTGGCCAGTCGTTCGGCATGTATCAATTGTTTGGTGCGTGACTGGACCATTTCTTCCAGTTTGTCGGCATAGTCCTGCAACGTTTTTTCAGCCTGTTTGCGTTCCGTGATGTCGCGCGCCAACACCATGCCAAAGATCGTATCTTTGTATTCCAAAATGTTGATGCTGATTTCCACGGGTAACAGGGATCGGTCCTTGCATTGGTGGGTGGTGGTAAACACCATGGTTCGCCGGGTGGTCATCTGTTGCCAGAATGTGGGCCATTGGGGGGCTGGAATGTCAGGGGCGATGTCGTGCAAGGTCAGGGAGAGGAGTTCTGCGCGCGTATAGCCCAGACTTTGACAGGCCTCTGCATTGACATTGATGAATCGGGCGTTGGAGTCGATCCAGAAAATGGCATCCTTGGCATTCATCACAGAAAATTGGCTGAACTTGAGTTCCTCTTCCAGATGCTGGCGTTCTGTGATGTCATGGGCAGCCCCCAGGACACCGATGATGTGGCCATCAGGATCGGTCATGGGCACTCTGCTTGTTTCCAGCCAGCGAAGGGTGCCATCGGGCAGGATGAGACGTTCCAGGTAATTCAAGTGGCTCTGGCCAGTGGACATGACCAGCCGATCTTCATTTTGGAATGTATCGGCTTGGGCATGCCAGATCAGTTCCCGGTCGCACCGGTTCACAATGGCTCCCGGATGCCGGAGACCTGCCAGTGAGGCGAAGCGCGCGTTGCACCCCAGATAGCGGAAGTCGGCATCCTTCCAGAATACATGAACCGGGATGGTGTCCAGAACCTGTTGCAACATGATCCGGGCCTCTTCCGCCTGGTTGCGCGCCAGGATCAGGTGAGATTCACGATGACGTAATTCTGTTGCCATGCGGTTGAGTGCTTGACTGAGCAGGTCGAGTTCACGGATGTTCCAGGAGTTGGGAACGGAGTTGATGAAGCTCCCCTGGGCCAGTTTGGCAATGTGAGCGGTGAATTCCTCAAATGGTTTGTGAATGAATCGGCCTGCCCAAACAAGAGCAAGTATCAACAGAATCACCTGTCCCAAGGCCATCCAAAGATTGTTGAGCATCCGCCGGAATGCCTCGTCTCGAAAGACGGCGAGAGGCAGCAGGAATTCGCTGTGCAGGAACAATTTCACTTCGTTTTTGGTCAGGACTCCATCCTGGTTTTGATCCAGACCGATGGCGACCACCGTTTTATGGTGATCGTGGTCAAGCCAGGAGTATGGTGTGGAAAAGTCTTGATATTGAAAAAAAAATGGTTCGGCGTGGATCTCCGTGTGTTCAATTTTTATTTTATTGTTCAGATCGGCATGTTCGGATTCAAGAGCCAGAATCTCCCATTCCGGGGAAAACAGGATTATGTGGTCGGGCATGCGATTATATTTTTTGGCATTTTCCATCAAGCCGCGAAAAACATAACGTAATTCGATGAGATCCTGGTGGGCGTAATCAGGATAGCCGTTGGCCCTGTTTTGTAAATAGTTGCGAAACAGGGGATCCTTGGACAAGACTTGGAGTTCCTGGATATCGGTCTGCATGGCCTTTTGGGCGATGAATTCCACCTCTTTTTGGTAATCCATCCAGTTGGTGACGGCGTTCCATAATCCGATGAGTATCACGATGGGGGAGAGAAAGAGCAGAAAGCGATGCGAGAGTGTCATGATATCACTACTGTATTAATTCTGGATGGAAGCCGTCTTGCCAAATGGCGTACAGTGCTTTGATTTTTTGCAGGTGTTGCTTGCTGATGTTCCAGTCATTGTTTTCGGGTTCTGTCAGCAGCTCGTCGCCCAGGCGGTTGAGATCAAGGATGTTGGCGAGCCATCGGGTATGGCGGTAACTCTGCCGGGAGGTGCTGGCAGAGAGGATGATTTTGTGGGCTGCGGTATGAAGAATTTCGGCGGCATCCCGTGTCTGATGCGCGTTTTTTTGGTCAATGCCAAGTTCGAGTTCTTTGATGCGTTGACTCAGGTATTCCAGGAGCCAGACCGGAATGGCGGATTGGATTTCGCCAAGATGGTTGATAAGACTCGCTACCAGATGGACCGATGTATCAGGATCCTGTTGTTTGCAAGCCTCTTGCAGTTCCTGGCCATGATGGGTGAGGTTGCTGGCATAATATTCCCATGTTGGGTTTTTGTTTTTTTGGCCCATGGCCATCAACTCCTCGCTCAGGTTGGTCAGGGTGGAGGCGAGTTGTTCGGCCTCTGACCAGGAGGATTGGTTCATGGCATGGATGAAAGCGTCCAATTTTGTTTCGTATTGGTCAAATTTTTCGCTCAAAATGGCGTTTGCATCCCTGACTGGGTTCCCGGCGAACAGAAGAGCAGGGCAGCACAAAAAAAACATCATCCATAGACCATATCGCCATTGGCCAGGAGAATGGGAAAACATGATTGTGATCCTTTGATTGGTTGTTGTTGGGTGTTCCCTATCGTGAGCCATTGGTAGAGTTGGTATTTTATTTGGAAAGTATTTTGTATGCAAGTTTTATGCAATCGGGTGGTATTATTGTTTAATATGTTGTTATTCAATAAAAAAATATTATTGCCCCAAGGCGGAAGATCCCCATTTGGCAGGCTGGATTCTCATGATTGGGAAAGTTTGAGTCTGTGTGGCCATTTTTCCTGAAATTGAGAAAAAATTCATCCTTTGTTCCAAGACCCAGGAATATATTATGGTATTTTGTAATATCATTTTTGCGAATAGCATGATTTTTCAAGAAATTTTATAATCACTTTTGGTCCGTGATTTGCGTTTCTGATTAACGATATGAACGTCAACCTTTGATGCTGAATCACGACGTTTGAAAATGTTTACTGTTTATTTTTCAGGGATGCATTCGATGTTACCAGTCTATCATAGTCGGAAAGCCAATGGAAATGGTGTCAAGCAAACAGATTCTGGTGTGTCTGGGGTGCATAATAAACGTCATCATGAACGGTATTATGTACAGTTTCCGGTGACTCTTGTGCTGAAAAATGGCGTGACCTGTTACGGGGTTTCCCAGGATGTCAGTCTGTCGGGTTTTTTTGTCACCATGCAACAGCGCATTTTGTTCGAAGATGACTTGACAGGTACAGGAACCATTCAGCTTGGTCATGAACGCTATACATTTCAGTGTCGCGTGGTTCGGCAGACCCAGACGGGCATCGGTGTGGCGATTGTCAAGGATTTCGCCATTCTTGGATATGCCATAACGACGTACATTTTCAACGATTTGGCAACGCAACATCTGTTTTGAATTTTTTTGGAGGGAATCCATTCAATCAGTATGGCATTTTTGCGCGATTGATGAGATGATCCTGGCTCCAAATGATTGGGTTTGACACTTCCCCATCCATGCGGCAAACTCTCTTGCCATGCGGACATGTGTTTACAGAATAAGGAATTTTCAACCACGCAAAGCACGAAATTTCTTGTTTTTTTGTGTTTTGCGCGTATCTTTTGGTTCACAACAAAGTGTCAAACAGGATTGCCCGGAGTTCAAGGTGGAGGGCCAAAGCGTGATTTGGATTGGTATGGGAGCCTGCAAGTGATGCAAACGGAACGACCATCGGGGGTGGATTCCAAGCCTTTCATGGCATGGCGTCTGCGGCAAGTGGCGAAAATCGCCCTGTTGACCGGTGGTTTGGCGGCTGTGTGTTTGTTTGTGACAATTTATTATCTTGTTGGCAAGGAGGGGGGGAATTATCAGGAAATCATGAGTGGCTATGCCATGACTCGGCGTCACCTGGCACCCGCCTTGTTGGTTGCAGGGTGTGTCTTGATCATGTTGACCGGGTTGATGACCTGGATGATCGCATTATACAGTACGTTTCGTGTGGCCGGGCCCATTTATCGATTCAGTTTGAACCTGAAACGGCAAATTCACGAAGGGCCAATACCATTGGAACAATTACGGGAGGGGGATTTTCTGCAAGTGGAACACCTGCATTTTTCGGCTGCAACCAGTCGGTTGCAGTATCATTATGACACCCTGAGCGAGTTGACCGATTTGGGTATGGCTCAATTGCAACTGCCTGATCCTGATTTGGGGGGAGGATTGATGGCTACGCGGCATCGGTTACAAGAAGTTGAACGTCTTGTCAAATTATAGGATCCGGTTTTTTGTCGGGGCGATGCTTCTGTTCGGGCTTCTGTTCTGGATGCCGATGGGTGATACGGTTGGGACTCATCTGGCGGAGAGTCGCTGCCAGGAGTGTCATATGACCGATCAGGTCACCCCGGAGCGCGCCCGGATGCTCATTTCCAGTCAAGAAAAATTGTGCGCCAAATGTCACCCCAAGGCCATTCAGTTGAGTCATCCCTCTGGATTGATGCCCAAGCGGATGCTGCCTCCCACGTTTCCTTTGGATTGGAAAGGGGAGTTGACATGCAGTTCCTGTCATTTGGTGCATGGCACGCAAATCGGCTTGATGCGTTCATTGCGCAGGGGAGGCGATTTTTGTCGTGAGTGTCATGACGATGCGTTTTTTGACAAGATGCCAGATCGTGGGGCCTCCATGGTCAGTTCCGGTCATCTGGATGCCAGGAGCAACCAACCTGTTATTGATTTGGATGCCTATTCTCTGCAATGCATGGGGTGTCATGAAGACAAAGGCGGTTCCACCACCCAGTTGTTGCGGGTGGGTCTGGAATCCAGTGGGATCATGCGCCACATGGGCACTTCGTTGAGTCATCCTATTGGTCGGGTTTATTCCAAATCCATTACGTTTGGCGGGTATCGTCCAGAACACAGGTTGCCGTCCGTCGTGTTGTTGCCAGACGGCAAAGTGAGTTGTGTTTCTTGTCATGAAGGGTACAGCAAGAAGCATGGTGGTTTGACTGTGGACAATAAAGGGTCTGCCTTGTGTCTCACATGTCATGATATGTAAGGAGCAGGCATTTGCAAGACCAACCAGACGTTCAGGTTCATGATGCACGAGAACGCCTCTATGTGGATTATCGCATCCAGAAGTGGTTGCTGGTGGGGTTGGTGATCCTGGAGACGATATTGGCGGCCAGTGGAGTTGGTTATCTCTATTTTCGTTTCAAGTCGGTCATTGAAGAGAACATGTATCGGATTCATCACGTGGGGCAGGATGTTTTTTCCGTATTTTTGGAAGAGACAGGACAGGTATTAGTGTTCATGCTGGTGATCAATCTGGTGGGGTTGTTGATAGCGGATCGGTTTTGGGTACGTTATGTCAGACAGGTGTTGGGGCGTTTTACCGGGTTGGCCGTCAAGGTGACGGATTTGGATTTCCGGCCAGATCAGGAAAACCCGGATCAACATGCGGCCCTGGACTTGATGTTGGCTTGGCGGCAGAAGGAACGGAGTCGTTCCTTGGCCATTCGGGAGATCGTAGGGCATCTGGAGGCTGCCACTCCAGAGCAAATGGAGAGGGAGTTGCAAAAATTGCGTGGCGTCCTCCCACCTTACAGTCGCCGTTTTGTCGGGCGACTGGGGGTTAGGAGATCCGAAAAGTAATATTGTTTCTTTTTTTCAAAGTTTTTTCTTTGTGTAGTCCATCTCCTGTCGATGAATGGTTGAAATACTGCCAGATTCAATGTGTGCTTGGAAGATCTGGTCCAAACACGTCTTCAAGGGAACGCGCATCCAACACCAAGTCACCCCATGTCTCCAGGGTATTTGATTCGGCCATGGCAATCTTGTTGTGAATTGACGCAGGCAGTTCTCCAAAACGTCGCATCAATAGGCGTACAAGAAGTTTTGCCTCACCTGTCTGTTGTCCTTTGAGTTCTCCAGCTTGGTAGCCTTCCATTTTATAATCATGTGCCCATTGTTCGAAGCGGGTTGTCAACATGTTCACCATCTCCTGAAGATTTTCTGGCATGTGGGTATGAGGATTCGGAACCTTGAAGCGCGCAAGACCTGCAATCAACAGTTCACGAAAAAGATGTTTGACGGGTGGTGCGTCTGGATGGTTTTGAAACCATGATACGAGATCATGGGTTGTTTGAATCATCTCTTTCGGGTTGGCAGGATGCTCCATGCGGAAAAAAAGTGCAATAAATGAATTATATTTTTTCAGTTCCTCATTGGAAAAACGGATCTGGCTGATCAGATAATACCGCATTTGTGGCTGATATTTCCACAAGGAGGATCCTTCGGGCAGGCGGATGAGTTCGTGCAAACTGGTGGCTGCATCCCATGGTTGGTCACCGTTGTACAGGACAATCGGCAGGATCGGAGGCAGACCGTCTGTTACTTTCAGTTTACGTTCGTCAACCAACTGCTGATAAAGCAGGCCAGAGTAGACATCCAGGCGCAAAATCATCCAATCGTCGATATCGGATTGGAATTCCAGGATCAACAGCACGAACAGGGTGCCACCTGCGCGGAGGGGAATTTCCCAGACCACATCACCCCGTCGCCGGTCTCCT
>JAMOBH010000379.1:0-5126 GCA_039908085.1 Magnetococcus sp. YQC-5 | reverse complement strand
GAAACATGCACATAGGGGATCCATTCGGCAGGATGAATACCATACTCGAAAGCCTGCGTATCAACCAGCAGCAGCGGCTGGAAGAGTTGTCTGCCTGTTTGCAAATCCCGTCCATTTCCAGTGATCCTGAACATGCCGACTCCATGCGTGAATGCGCGGATTGGATGGCGGCTCTTTTGCGACAGGCTGGCATGACTACGGTCAAGGTGCATGACACGCCTGGTCATCCCATTGTCACTGGAACTTGGCTTCATGCCGAGGGCAAACCCACGCTGTTGATTTATGGTCATTATGACGTGCAACCGGTTGATCCCCTGGAACTTTGGGAGGCTCCCCCGTTTGTTGCGCGCATTCACAATGATCGGATCTTCGCCCGTGGTGCGGCTGATGACAAAGGCCAGATCCTCATGCATATCCATGCTGCCAGAGCGATTCTGCAAACGCATGGCCATCTGCCATTGAATCTGATTTTTCTCATCGAAGGGGAAGAGGAGATCAGCAGTCCCAATCTGCCTGCTTTTCTGTATGAGCAAAAATCCTGGCTGCAAGCAGATCTGGCCCTGGTGTCGGATACCTGCATGTGGGCCGAAGGCATTCCATCCATCACCAACTCGTTGCGTGGATTGGTCGCTTTGGAGGTCGCGGTCACTGGACCCAAGCGGGATCTTCATTCAGGGAGTTTTGGTGGGGCAGTGGCCAATCCGGTGGAAATTCTGGCCAGGATGTTGGCTACCCTGAAAGATGATTCTGGCACGATTCGCGTCCTTGGATTTTACGCCAATGTGGTTGAACCATCGGTAACAGACCGGCAGCGTATGGCCAACATCCCTTTTGATTTGGCTGCCTATTATCAGGAAATCGGTATTCGGGCTGACTGGGGTGAGGCGGGTTATTCGGTGTTGGAGAGAATCTGGATGCGTCCCACCATTGAAATCAATGGGATGTGGGGGGGATATACCGGATCAGGTGTGAAAACGGTTCTGCCAAGCCAGGCCTTTGCCAAACTTTCCATGCGTTTGGTGCCCAATCAGACCCCGGATGTCATGGCCGATTTGTTGATGCGGCATTTGCAAGTCGTGGCTCCGCCGAATGTTACGGTGGAAGTGCGCAAACTCCCTGGGGGTGGGGATCCCTGGCAGCTTTCGTCAGACCTGCCAGCTGTGGGTGCTGCGCAGAGGGCACTTCAGGAATCTTTTGGTCAATCTCCGATGATCATCGGCGAAGGGGCTTCCATCCCGATTGTGGCGGATTTCGAGCGGATTCTGGGCATCAAGACTTTGTTGGTGGGATTTTCTTTGCCTGATGCCGCGCCACATGCGCCTAATGAAAATCTTCATCTCCCTTCGTTTCACATCGGGACTGAAAGTCTGGTCAGAATGATGTATTATTTATCACGATGACTTTCAGGAAGGTCTTGGGGGTGGGCGGTTTTAAAAAAAATAATAAAAAAAAAGAGGGGGTCTGGGGGATTCATCCCCCAGGGTTTTGCTTTTGACTTTGCTTTTGACTTTGCTTTAGACTTGGCGCGCTTGTTCTTGCAACACCCGGTCCATGGTTTCGGCCAACAACGGCAGTTTGAGACGAAACATTTCATAAGCGACATTGGCATATTCACGAATTTCATACTGTGCATCTGATTTGCGTCGCAGATTAAAAAAGTTCATCAACGAACGAAAATTGATGGTCCAGTAAAGATCCGAATAGGTGGAAACCGGCATGGCATTGCGCAACAATTCTCTGGCTCTGGCCCGATAGGGATTCTTGCCCCCGGCAATGACGGGAATTTTACCGGCCTCTTCAGCCTGTTGAATCCGTTGACAGGTGCTTGCATACTCCTCTTGATAGAAACAATGCAATTCATTCATGAGTTGTTCATAACGTGCCAAGGCTTGAGGCGTCAAGACGGCAAAACCTCCCACAGTGACCGCTTTTCCATCCGGTATATAATAGGCGGTAATCGGTTCCCGATAGCGTTGGGAGAATTCATTATACGAACAGATTCGATGACGCATCCATTGTCGCAAGACAAAAATCGGGGCAATCACGCGCCATCTGAAATGAACGGTTTCGAACGGAGTGCCATGATTCTGAGAGAGCAATTGATATAAAAGTTTTTTCTCTCGTTCTCCACATTGTGCGAGACCGGAGATGCGGGAGTTGGTGGTAGAGATGCGTGCCGTGTTGATGATGGTGGCCTCATCCCCCCAGCTCTCTTCCAATTCCAGAAATCCAAACGCCCCAATGCGACGGGCCAATTGTGGGTTGAGACGACAACGGGTTTCGATTTCATCAAGCAGTTCACGGGTGGCATCGTTGGCCAGAGGCATGGGTTGTTCCGGGTGGGTATGAGTCATTGATGATTTCCTTGGTGGGCCATGAGTGGGCGAGCTTGATACAACAGATCTGGAATAGGCAATGCTCGTGGACAAAAGGGGAGGCACTCTCCGCATTGATCACAGACATCGAGTTTGGCACCGGGCACCCAAGGGTCGCCTGGCTGCATCAGATCGTAGCGATACCGGGCAAAAAGGTTCATGTCGAAGGCGTTGATCAAATGCAAAAGCCGCATGATTTCTGGTATGTTGATGCCTTTTGGGCATGAGTCGCATGCAAAACAATCCACACCACACTGGCGCAACAGGGAGTCTGCCTCGGCTGCGGCCAAACGTCGGGCAGCATTTTCCTCATGCATACCCCAAAGAGGGCGGGTGCGCAATCCATCCAGATGCAGAGTCAACTGACCTGGTTCGCTCAAGCCGATACTCAGGGTATGGACATGTGTTTGAGCCAGCAACCATCGTTCATTGAATTGCGCTGGTGCCAAAGGTGCGGTCAAGTGGCGCAGTTTGGCCGGGGCCTCATACAATCGCCCTCCTTTGTCATTGGGAGAAATGATCAAAACCCCCATATCCAGGGCCGCAGCCAATTCCACGGCAGCCCGATTGGTTCCGCGAAACCGGTAATAATGCAAATTGACAAAATCAAACGCCCCAGTGGCCATGGTACGCAACAACAGGGGCAAAGGGGCATGGCTGGAAAATCCCACGGCACCGATCAAACCTTCATCGCACGCCTGCCGGAGTGCGGTCATGGCTCCCCCTTTGGCCAAGGCTCTGTTGACCAGATCCTGCGTATTCAATCCATGCAAGGCGAACAGATCCAGATAGTCCACCTGCATGCGTTGCAAAGATTCTTCGATCCAGAGGCGCATTTCACCGGCGGTGGCTGCTGGTGGAGCTTTGGTCATGAGATGACAGGGGGTGCCGGATTGGCGGATGATCTGCGGTGCCACTTGACCCAGCAACCGTTCGCTTTTGCCATAAGCGCGAGCGGTTTCGATCAGGTTGATTCCTGACTTCAAGGCTGTGGAGACGATGTCATGCGTGTTTTGCAGGCTGTCATCAGGCAGGAAATCGTGAGGTGTATCCCAACCATGCAGCAGTCGCATGGCTCCCAAGGTCAAAACCGAAAGGTGCAAACCAGTTCTGCCAAAACGTCGTGTTTCCATGAAGGCCTCACTCATCCCAATTGATTACGCAATCGACGGATGTAAGGCAGCAGGTCACTGGCTACCATGCCTGTGATGCCATGTTCCTGGGCACAGGCGTCGGCGGCAGCCCCATGGAGCCATACTCCAGCCCGTACAGCACTCTCCACGGACCAATGTTGTGCCAACAATCCGGCGATGATCCCAGTCAACAAATCACCACTGCCTCCCGCAGCCAATCCTGCATTGCCGGTGATATTGATCCAAATCCGGCCATCTGGTGCCGCAATAATCGTATTGGCACCTTTGAGTACCAACCAGACGCCCCAGGAGGTGGCATTTTTGCGTGCGACGGTCAAACGGTCGGCTTGCACCTCCTGCACGGATGTTTGCACCAAACGCGCCATTTCGCCAGGATGAGGGGTAAGAATCATGGGGGCATGGCGTGTCCTGGCGAGCTGTTGAATCCGTTCTTCCTTGCCTGCCAATGCATTGAGGGCATCGGCGTCGAGTACCACCGGCAGATCAAGCTGTGAGACAAGATCCGTGACCAGAGAGACATTCCAATGGTTGGTGCCCAGGCCAGGGCCTATGGCCATGACCTGAGGGTGAATCCCACTGGTCAGAATGGCCTCCAGAGAGCCAGATCCCAGATGGGTGGCCCGTTTGTTGTTGGGCAGGGAGAGGGTCATGGCTTCCACGACGCCGGCGGAAACCACGGCTTGTGCAGCAGCGGGAGTGGCTACCGTGACCAGGCCCGGTCCGGTCCGCAAGGCACCCAGAGCGGTCAAAATGGCAGCACCTTCCATGCCGACGCTGCCGGCCAGAATCAACAAGCGTCCGCAAAGGCCTTTGTGTGCATCCGGGGGGCGACAGGGAACATGTAAACGATCCATGAGATTCAAGGCAACGTCATGTTGAGGGATTTCCAGATAGGTTTGCGGAATGCCGATGGGCAGCACCGTGATGGCACCGCACAATCCTGCCCCTGGATAGAGTCGATGGCCGATTTTTTCCGCTGCAAAGGTTGCGGTCCAGTTGGCCTGTAAGGCATATCCCAATACCCGGCCTGTGTCTGCGCACACCCCGGAGGGCAGGTCCACGGCCAGAACGGGTTTTTTACTTGCGGCAACGGCCTGGAGTGCCATGGCCATGAAGCCGGTTATCGGACGGGTCAAACCTGTACCGAAAAGGGCATCCACCACGACTCCGCAGGTATTGAGCAATCCCTCCCATGCGGTCCAGGCCGAGGCGTCGGTAATTTCATGTATTTCCCCTCCCAGGCGGGAAAAGACCTGACAATGGATCTGTGCATCACCATGCAGGGTTTCTTGACGTCCAAACAGCAATACTATGACCCGACCACCTGCCTGGAGCAGGCGACGGGCCATGACAAAGCCGTCACCTCCATTATTGCCGGAACCGGCCAGGATTAATATCAAGTGTTGTTGCCAATCTGGCAGATGGGTTTGCAACAGGGTGGTGGCTCCTGCGCCGGCATTTTCCATCAGGACAATTCCGGGCAGACCCAGTTCCTCAATGGTTCGGCGGTCTGTCTCGCGCATTTGCGCACTGGTTAACACTCTGGCCATGGATGTCGTTGCTCCTTTGTAAACAGACAAAAAAAAATATTAAAAAA
>JAMOBH010000041.1:0-24211 GCA_039908085.1 Magnetococcus sp. YQC-5 | reverse complement strand
CCTCGACGTAGCAGTGCCCGGAAAGCCTGCCCATCTGTCACTTCCAAAGTCCCCTGAAACATCGCTTCCCGCTGGTCACTGCGCTTGAAAACACCCTCTTGATCACGTCGAAACAGACGTATGCCACGTACCCCTTCCAGTCCATATGAAATCAATCGAACACCCCCTTGGCGTTCGATGGCTTTTTGCAACCAATCGCGGTAAATCTCTTCCCGGTTCAGAGGGAAATCCCCTTCGGGGTGCCGCAAGCGAGCGGCCAACCATGCGTCCACTTCAGCCCCTTGACGGTATTTGTTACTGCATGTGCGCACCGTCGGTATGACATTGACCCGAAACCCCAAACGCTGTCCAGGTGAAACCTCAGGCACGATCTTGGAATATAAATGTCCTTCCAACTGCGTTACCATGGCTGGTTCACCAAAAAGACGAGCGTTGCTCATCAGGGTATTGGCATCCTGGTCCGTATAACCCAGAACCTCCATTTGGCGATCCATGATCCGAAAATGAAAGGGCTTCGGTGCAGAATCCCCAAAAAGCCCAGTCAGTACGGCGTGCAAACGATAGCCATCGTCCGTCCCTGAACCCTTTGAATGCATCTGTTTCTGGAAAACCAACTTGGCTGGAAGTTGAAGTTGTATCATGTAAAGAGGTTTATCCATGAGCGTCACCCCGATGGAGCGTGATCATCCCTTCTCGGACCAAACGCTGACCACAATGAATTTGATTGCGCCAATCACGTTGGTCGGTAAGCGGAACTAAACGTGTCCGGGCCGCATCTTCTGGTCCTTGACCCAAGGGCCAACAAGCGCGCAGAGGAGCAGAAGTCATCTCTTGCGCGTCCCATTCCAGATCACGGTGAAGAAAGAACGTCAGTGCCTGATACAGGGTATCTGCAACCATGCGACCTGCCAGAATGGGCGTGCTGGGCAGGCATGGCTTGCGGCCTAAAAACAACGGACGAGCTGGATTTTCCAAAGCTTGGGCCAAATCCTCAAGGGTGGGGTACTCATTCTCTGGCTCGACAAAAAGTACCACTGTACACAGAGCATCCGCTTGATAGGGACGATAACGAATATGCGTGCCAGAGGTCGCGCTTCCTGAACCACGTTTTTCCACCATGCCGCTTGTTGTCCAGCCATATTTCGTCATGTCGAAGAAATCTTGCCCCAGATTGACGGTCTGATAGTCTTCCATTGTTTCCCCTTCTCGATCCAGACGCGAGGCAAAGTGTAGACGTGTTTGCAGTCTGTCCAGCACCTCGGAATCGGCATGGTCCCACCCCAAAGCGTTGCCCAGAAGTCCCGTGATCATGGATGCGGCGGGAAAAGGGTGAATGGCTCCGTTTTGGTCCACCATGGGGCCGCCAAAAGCCATCAGTGGCGACTCCAACCGGAGTATCAGCATCTCCATCATGCCACCCCCAGCACCCGGTTGACAGCCCATTGAGCAAGATGATCCACACTGGTGGCAACTTTGGCGGTCAGAGTGCTGGTGTCGGCCATGGAAGCCACTTGGCGGGCTTCGTCCCCACCGTACATGGCGTCGAATTGTTTCAGATATTTCCCAAGTTGAGCAATGGCAGCATCTCGCACATCCCCTTCGCCACGGGAGGGAACGGCTTTGCGAAAGGCATTGGCCAAAGTGCGAGGTTGACGGTTGCCGCTTTCCACCAACATCATCTCGGCATAAGCGTAAGGGGCGGTGGCTCCTCTCTTGGCACCAGGGGAGACCGTGGCGATCAGATGAATTAAATTTCTGACGACTTGGGATGCCAAGGTGCGGTCAGCGGTTTGCCATTCTTTCTGTTCACATCCAGTGAGATTGGAGACCAGCAAAGGGAGATCCACCACCACATAACCATAGAATACCCCACTGGTGAGTTCACTATCGTTGATGTGACCAGAGCCAAGTTCGCCTGACTCTTGGAGCAGGTCATCCAGTGCGGAAAAATAATCTGTTTCCATTTCATGGCTGTGTACGGTAAAAGCATGAGCCACATGAATGGCGGCATCCAGTCGCGTCAGTATGTCACTGGTGACCATGCGACCAAACAGTGCTGCATCCAGACCAGCGGGAAGGCGACCCGTGGCCATGAGGGCTTTCATGTTTTTTCCCTCCTCCTTGAAAAAAGCCATCACCCCCTTGGTGGCAGCATCAGGAGTGGCAGACTGGGCAACAATGGTGCGGACTGTATTTTGAATGAAACGCACTTCCGGCCAGCCGAGAATGACGATCTGATTGGTTTGCAAGGAGGTGGTCGTCTCTCCTTTGGCCTCTTTTTCTGTTTTTTCTTTTTTGGCGCGGGCACTGCTGCCAAGCAGTGAATCCTGGAACGCGGCGATGGCAGCTTCCACTTTTTTTCTGTCCAGCCCTTCATCTATCAATGGACGGGCCACTTTTTCTTCAAAAATCATACGGGAACGCAGACTCATCTCCACACCATCCAGGTTGGCCAGGGCATGGGCATCTTCGGCAGTACGCCAATGATGTTTGAGGCATTGAGAGGAGACCCGTGTACGCATCGTCCCGCCAAAGGGCAGGCGTTTGGCCATACCGGCATCATCCCGGTTGAGCAGAGTGGCGGCATAGCTGGTAAGAAAATGAATCTGAATAAAACGGTCATTGCGCATTGGAATGATCTCTCTTGGTTATTTGGGTTGATGTGAAAAATAGTCCTTGGCCATGGCACGGCGTTGATGTTCCGCCTTGTCCGGGTCCAAGGTGAGAATGAATGTCGCGAAACGGATCCAATCCACTGCTTTTCCCTTGGCACGCAAGAAACGGCAGGTGCGATCCACGGCATCGAAAAACGTTTCTCCCTGACTGTTCAGCAGTTTGTGAAAACGGTTTTCCGAAAAACCATTCATCGCCAAAACCCGGCCTGGTCCTTCTCCAAGAAAGTGCGGATTGGGAGACATATGGGCCATGCCACTCAGAACAGCCAGCCAGCGATCTTCCATCTCCTGGCTCATGGCTCCAGAGGTGTTGGCATGGCGGGCCAGCAAACGCCATGAGGTGGGGTGAACTTCCCCCCCATAACGCCATCGCCGGAGTTCGGCCATTTCTCCGGTTCCAAGCCCGCCTGCGTCAAGAGTGCGGGACATTTTAGAGGCTATGCTGCGGATTTTTGTCTCCAGGCTGTCTGTTGGCTCCTGCTTGGATTCCAGGTCATCCATTGAGTCTCTCCTCGTCCGTTGATGAGTGTGTTTGGGGACTGAATGTGGGGAATGTCTTCTTGAAGGCACCATAAAACGTGCGATCTGCCGCAACGAATGTCTTGTAACGGCGCGCTCCTGCTCCTATGAGAGACTTTTTGGCAGCTTCCAGAATGGTTTCAGCAGCCTCTCGCAGGATGGTCAACCATTCGTTTTCCGCCTCTTCCGTGCTTTGATCCAGAACCCGCCAAAGAGAAGGAAAAAAGGCGTCATCCACCTTTTGATCCAGGCGGGCCAACCAGGCATTGGCGCGCTGATCCTTGAAGTTGAGCTTGTCTGGTGCCTCCTGAATCATGGTGAGGATGGCGGGTTTCAGTACCTTGTTGGCCACAAAACCACACTGTTCTACTCGTTCTTTGGCGATGCCAGCCAAAGATGCACGTTGCTGAGGCTGGCCAAGGACGGCTCTCACACGGGCAGGCATGGGAATGCGGCGTTCGTGATAACCTCCCGTTTCTCCTTGACCACGGGCCAAGGCGCGCGCCAATAATTCCATTTCTCCTGGTTGGGTCGTGAGGTTGGCAGATTGGGCCGGGGCCTGACGAAAATGATCATCTCCCAGGATTAAATGAGAGACCAAGGTATAGTCAAATCCCTTGTTGGAAATGGTGAGTGAGGTATCATCACGCAAAGGGGTCCACGGGTCACCCAATACCCCTTTGAAATCCTTGGCTTGAATCCGGGCCAATTGGCTGGTGGTACCATGGGCAACAATGCCGTCTGTTCTTGCAACCAGGCGCATCCGACGGCAAATTTCAATAAAGTAGGGATCCAGTTCTGCCAGGGAAAGTGCTGTTTGACCCTCCCAGGAGAGCAGCCAAAGCAAAGCGAATCCGGTGGGTTTTGTATAAAAATCTGGATATGCGATGGGCAGTTCTTGGCGATGACGTTGTAATACTGCCAAATCCCAGCGGAAGTGACTGCCAAGAAGAGGGCCTGGACGAATTCCAACACTTGGCCGACTGGCAAAACCACCATTCATACGGGCAATACCGTAATTTCCTGCACCCAGAAATCCCTCCATAGTCTGCAAGCTTACCAAAGCCATCACCCAGTGGTCGGGACGGGGATGGCGGATGCGGGCCTTCTTGATGTCGTGGTTTTTGGCGGTCACCAGCACATCGATCTGGTCGGGTTGAGAATGCTCGTTTTTGAATCCTTGCAAGTGCCCCTCTGGCACTGGAGGTTGCATGAAGGCGGGTTGTGCCAGATCTTCCACCACCAGTTGCCACGGTTCATCGGCTGGCCATTCGCTGGTCAGTGCCCGCAGCAGGTCGCGCCAAGCTGTTTCCTCTTTTGGCAAAGATTCCAGGCCTGCCCGATGCAGGGCAATGGCGGCCAGTTGCACCAAAAAGGCATGCCAGGCGTGACTTTGATGCGGTTGCAAGGCTGTGAATGACACCACCTCGTCTTTCATCAGTCCTGCCAGGACTCCTGGTAACGTGCGACGCTCGATGACCCCAGTGGAGGTACATACCTGGATTATGGGGTCTTGCATGAGATTATTCATGGTATCCTTTCCTCTTGAGTGACGGGGCGCAGCCCCAGACGGTCGTAACGGAAACGAGCATTGCAAAACGTAAAACAAAAGCCACCTGGCTCAGGTGTGATCTCACTTGGCAAGGCATCCGGTGCTGGTTGGGGAGTGAGCCAACGGCCTGGAATGGTGAGCAAAGAGATGGGGAGTCCGAATGGTCCCATTGGGGTTGGGTTGAAGGGTACGAGTCGGTCATGCAGTCCAAGCCTGGTGGTGATCTGTTCCTCTTTCAACTCAAAGAATTTGCATTCGTGCAGCCACTTGTCTCGCAGGTAGATTCCATGGCGGGCCGAGTTTTTGTGCGCGGCAGTTGTCCCGAATACGCTGGTGCCGTGATGCTGCCAGGCCGCACCTTTGGTATTTGCCAAGGCTTGCAGATTGTCCGGGTGAGTGGCGGCCTCCACCAGGCGTCGGTTATCGGCTGGAATGGTGATGATCGCCGGTGAGGGAAGTGCCTCAAGGGTGGCGGCCAGCATACGCATGTCTTGATAGACACTCCCCCAACCGTGTCCCTTGGCAGTGCTGGAAACCGTGCCCTTGGCATTCAAATGGGCTTCCAGTCCATCCCTTGGCGTCAGCAGAAATACCTGGGGTTCTCGATAAGGGATCGGGCGATCATTCCGGTGATGACGATGCAGACGACCTATGCGCTGCAACAAGACATCCATGGGGCACAGATCGGTAATGAGCAAATCGGCGTCAATGTCCAGGCTTTGTTCGATGGTCTGTGTGCTGGTCGCCACCACTCCGCCTGGTGGCAGGATCCCTTTGCCAAAACGGGCCTCGATGGCGGTATCCAGCAGTTTGCGATCATTGAAGGCATAGCGGCTGTGATGCGGAGCCGCTATCCCTGCGCATTGCAACAACAAACCGGGCATGGTTGCCGCCTGATTTTCCATGGACTTCTGTGTGGCAATGGCCCATTGCACGGTGTTGCGAATCACCAATACCCGTGCGCCTGAGCGAGCCGCTGTCAATGCCAGTGTGGTCACAGCTTCCGGGTCATCTGCCTGGGGGATTTGCGTGATGCGTACCTGTTTACCTGCCCTATCCATGGGAATACTTTTTTGGTCAGGTTCAAAGCAGCGATGCGAAAGCAGTGGATAAGGGGTGGTAGCGGCCTCATGGGGGGGCGGTGGAGGGACACGGGGACCGTGCAAAAAAAGTGTTCGGACCGATGCACCCAAGGTGGCGGACATCAACAGTGTTTCACCTCCGATTGCTGTATGACGTGCCACCACTTCTTGCAGAATGGTGGTCATGAAGGCATCGGAGGCGTGAACTTCATCCACGACCAAGAGCAAACGACTCAAAGCCGCTGCGCGCATATGCGCATGGCGTGTGGAGAGTGCTGACAAGAGGATTTGGTCCACGGTGCCCACTGCGATTGGGGCGGCCAGAAAGCGTTTAGGGTGTTCGGCTGCCCAACCTCGGTTTCGCTGGCGGTCGGTGAGGTCATCCGGCCAAAGGATGGTGAATTGGGCCAGTTTTCGCCCTTCCATTTCATCTACCTGGAGATATCCCGGCACAGCCAACACGACCGGCGGATGATCAGGACCAAAAGCCTTTTGCATGGCCTGGACAACCCGCCTGTGGATCTGCACAGCCGCTGCTCTGGTGGGCAGGGCGAAATAGAGGCCATCCACCAATTCGGCGCGGAATAAATTGAGAAAGTGCAACAAAGCCGCCTCGGTTTTGCCTGATCCGGTTTCGGATTCCAAAATGACCAGATTTCCTGCTGGGGCCAAAGAGAGATTGCCCATCTCTCTTTGCATGGAATTGGGCGTGGGTAGATTGAAAATGTGCTGAAAATCGATGGATTGCGCAGCCAAAACATGACGGGCTGCTGTGACATCGCATCCGACTGCCAAGGTGGCTTGTTTTGCTTTGTGTTCCAGTTCCTGGTAGGACGGCAGGGTGGTAGTGTCAGCAAACGGAAAATAGTGGGTATCCGAGCCGATCCAGTCGGCCAAGGTCAGCAGGCCAGTGAAAAGATGCTGCATGAGGGGTGTGATGGGAAGACGATCCTTGGGATTGTCTTCTGTGACAAAGGCATCTGGAAACGTGTGACGTATGGCCTGGATCATCTCTTGCAACCCGGCAAGAGGATTCCTGAGTGCGTTGGCGTTCCATACGTTGGGATGGACGGATTGCAACTCATGACTGGCCGGTTTGCCTGCTATGGAGGCATCTCCTGTCAATGGGCGTCCATGGTGGCAGAAAAGGGCCCACAGCCAATGCATCAGTTGTTCTTCATCCTGGAACCAGCTGGCCACGGTGTTCAGGTCCAAAGCATTGTACCCTTCCACTTGGCGTGGATGGTCAAACAGCAACTGAAAGATTTCTCGCACATGTCCGTGGGTCTGCCAAGATCCGTTTTGTTCTTGAAAACCATGATGGCATTTGCCAGCGTCATGTAAAGCGGCCAGTGCGGCCAAGCGTTTGATGTGTCTTGGGGTTAAATCTTCCAAACCAGCTGATTGAGCCAACCGATGTCGGATGATGTTGGATGTTAAAAGTGCCTGGAGAACAGCGGCCACCTCCAGGCAATGATGGGCCAGTGGATGCGTGACATCTGTATCACCTTGTTTTTTTCCCCAGAACCAAGTTGTTTTGATTGGCATGCAGTTCTCCATATTTACAAAATTGTATCACTGGGTACTGGGATCCGACTATCCTGATCACGAATGTCATCGATAATGTTCGTCAGACTGGTTGACAGCCTTTGTCTGCATCAGTCAAGGGCAATCAGAACAGTCTGATCCCAGTTCCCGCCGACCTTTGTGGTGTTTTTTGTTATAAAATAACTCAGATATACAAGTGGTGCGCGGAGCGGTAAAAAAAAATGCATTTGATCACAATTTGGTCTTGCGGGAGTTTAAATATACGGATATCATTTTTGCAACGGTAAATCGTACGGAGGAAAAACTTTATCGGATGAAAATCCATTTTGGATTACGAATTTTCTTCAGGAGCAGGGAACGGCACTAATTGGTTTGCTGCATTCTCAGCAGACGAAAACCCTGGTCTGGAATCTGTCCGCCAGGACGGTTAAAATCACGGGTCGAGGAGCGCATGCTGCCTTTGAAGCGGTGCCAACCTCCTCCACGCACCATCCGGTTGAACCCCTCGACTGGGCCAGGAGGATCCATTGTTGGCGATCTGGCGTAGTACTCTTCGTGATACCAATCCTGCACCCACTCCCACACATTCCCCGCCATATCGTACAGCCCCCAGTTGTTTGGCTGTTTCTGACCAACAGGATGGGTCTGTTGTCCTGAATTGGCATGGTGCCAAGCATACTGTCCAGCCTGGCTTTCATTATTTCTCCAATAAAAACGAGTTGTTGTTCCTGCACGGGCCGCATACTCCCATTCAGCTTCTGTCGGCAGACGATAGAGTGCCACCTTTTCCTGGGCGTTCAACCCATGCAGCAGTACGCGAATTGAGTCGTGACAGCCAGGCCGTCTATCGAGATGGAGATCAATCCGCGTGAGAGTGGACTCTCTTGTTTTGGACGGGCCAACCGGGAACCGTGAGCCACGACCGCTGCCAACAATGTCAATTTGGAAAATAAGTGAATGTGCCATTTGTTACAAAAAATGGATTGATTTAGAGCTGAATTTGTTGGATGATGCTCGTTCACTGAGGCACAACGATCCATGAAAATAACAAAAACGAGTCAAATCCATGATAAAAAATAACAATAAAATTCTTTTTAAAGCTTTATTCTTGTTTGTCATTTTTTTATTCTTGGCTCCTCTTGATGTCTGGAGTGCCTCTTTGGATGTGGACAAGAGTGGCACGGTGGATGCCACAGATGGCGTGCTGATCTTGCGACGCCTGAATGGAGCTGCCACCATTGATACCGGGGTGATCCTGCCATCCGGGCAAACCAATGCCACGGTGCGTTCCCTCATTGATTCCATGGGTTCCGGGCTTGATATCGACAAAAGCGGTACGGTGGACGCCACGGATGGGGTGTTGATGCTGCGACGTTTGAATGGTGCATCCACGATTGATACCGGAGTGGTGCTGCCTGCGGGACAATCCAACAGCACCATACTGGCCGCCATCGATAAAGCAGCCGCAACGAGCATCCCCGTTTTCAAAGGGCTTTCATTGGTCACGGCCAACAACAGCGACAAGGCAACCTTGGCTTGGTTCCAGGCCCAGGACGATGTCACCCCTGCCGGGCAAATCATGTATCAATTGCATCAATCCAAGGATGCCCATTTTACCCCTTCCACAGCAACCCTGGTCAAAACCTTTACTAACGAATACCAAACCGTACTGGACAAGCTGGAGGCTGGCACTACCTACCATTTTCTGATGGTCGCTGTGGATGAGGCAGGCAACCAAAGCACCGAATGGGAATACAAAACCTTGATCATGCCAACACTGCCTGTGGTACGGACCGATATCAAACTGGCAAGCGATGAGGAACTCGCGTTGGGAAAACCAGCTGCCACAATCGCAACGGATCAGCTGACATTCACAAAAACGCAAAATACCAAACCACCGGAACTGAATAGTGTCCTGGTCGGCAACGATGGCGCAGGAGGCTATCTGAAAAAGGTCAAATCAGTCACCGACGGAGGGAATCAGCTCGTTGTCCAAACGACCAATGCAGCCTTATTCGACGATGTGATCAAACAAGGCACTTTGAGTAATACTTTAGTTATGTTTGATGTCAATAAATTGACCAACAGCCAAACCGTTCCCAACAGCTCCAGTGTGGTCAATTCGGCGCAAGGTGACATGGAACCCGTCACCAAAGAGGTGCGCTGGAAGGATGATCTGCTCACAGCAACTCAGGTCAACTATCTTCCTGACAATAACAGATTTAAAATCGAGTTCAACTCGCAAGGAAAGGGTCAGCTTAAAGCTTATGACGGCAGTTCGGCACTCCGTTCCAGTCATGCCAATGCGATAGCGGCAACCAAAGTCGATACGGATGGGATGGTGCAGATTTCCGCCAAAACTTATAATATGGTCACCGTCGGCAACAGCTTGAATCTGACGGTGCAGGCCATGATCACCAGCGATGGCGATACGCAAAGCTATGCCCTGACAAGTCTGGCGTTGGCTTCCGCCAATTTCAGTGGCACTTTTCAGATCGTCAAAACGAGTGCCAAAGGCAAATACATCACGGCATCTCTCACTTGGACGCCTGGTCAAGAGAGTGTCAGCGATTCCCCTTATGTCGCGACTTTGGTCGCCACCGCCATGAGTGGGTCGAAAAAAAATCAGGTTTCGATGGATGTGAATGTCTTTGTCGAAAAGGAAGGACAAAAAACCAAAGATTCCAGTGGCAGCATCTCCTCGGAGATCAATCTCAAATTTGAACCCTCGTTGAATGTGGTGGTCAACAAGAATCTGGTCGGAATCTCGGATGCCGCCATTTATTTACAGGGTAATCTGGATTTCAAAAGCCTGTTGAAATATGAGTTTACACAAGCCAAAAAGTTGGAAAGCGACCCTGTCAAGATTTTCAGTAGAAGTTTCAAGAGTTTTTATATGGTTGGGGTTGTGCCTGTGGTGCAAGAGGTGACTTTCAGTCTGGCCGCGCAATTTACTGGGGAAGCCAAGGCCGTTGTTTCCACCACCGCGCTGGCGGAAGCCCATTCCGAAATCAAACTGGGGCTGCGTTATGGCCCAGGCGGATGGGAACCCATCAAAGGTCAAGGCTTTTCCCGCAAAATCACCATCGAAGGCAAGGCTGAAGGAGAAGTAACCGCCGAAGTCCGCCTGATCCCTGAAGTCCAGGTGGCCTTTTATCGCGAGGCTGTGGTCGGGATTTCCATTGAGCCTTATCTCAAAGGAGAACTGGGCGCAGAAGCCCTGGTCGGTTACGATGTTTTGCAAGGCGAAATGTTCGGGGGCGGTTATCAGATGACCAAAGCCAATGTCACCATGGGCATCGATGTCCAGACTTATGCCGAATTGAAAATTCTCACCACCTCGGTGGCCCGTTTTCCCGACAAGGATAAATATCCCTTGCCTTTGGATCTGACCTGGCCGCTCTTCAGTCTGCCAACCTTGACCATGACCGACAATTATGTCGGCGGCAAAAGCCATCTGCTCGAAGTCAAGGTCAAAGACGGCATCCGCAATGAGTTTCAATTGGAAACAGCACGCTGGCTGGTACAACCTCCATCCGGCCTGATCGTCAAAACCAGCAAAGACCCGACACGTACCGGATCAATCACCGATCCTGCTGTTCTGGAAACCGATCAAACCAAAAAGACCGCCCAGGATGGGTTCACTTTTAACGCGGAATTTTTCCCAGGCACTGACCAGGTCGAATATACCGTCATTTTTATCGGCAATGGGGTCATGGGGGGGCTGGGTCGTCAGTACGTCAGCAAAATCATGGATTATCGTGATAATGATAAAGATGGGATGCCCAATGTCTGGGAGGATTTTCATCATCTGGATAAAAATAATGCCTCAGACGCATCTTCGGACAGCGATGGTGATGGTTTCACCGCTTTGCAGGAATATCAATACGGCACCAAACCAAAGGACGCTAACAGTTTTCCAAGTCTCGCCCCCATAAACGTCACCGTTGCCAGAGCCGATACATCATTCACCTTGAAATGGGATGCGGTCGTGGGAGCCAAATCTTACAACATCTATATGGCTACAGCGCCCGGTGTGACCAAGGCGAATTACGCCACCAAGCCCAATGGTAAAAAAGTCGAGGCATCTGCAACCAGTTACACCCTTTCTGGCTTGAACGACAAAACAAAATATTACTTTGTGATTACATCCGTCAATGCGGCTGCGGAAAGCATCGAATCCTCGGAAGTGGCGGTTACGACCTTTCAGGCAGCCTTCACTGTGCTGCCTGTGACTGGAGATACATCCACCAGCTTTCAGTTCACAGCTGCTGGCAGCACGGACCTGCAGGTGCAATGGGATTGGGATGGTGATGGAACATGGGATACCAGTTATTCAAGTGAGAAGACCATCAATCGGTCTTTTACTAAAGCGGGTAATTATACTGTTAAAATGCAGGCTAAAAATCCAGAGGGATTGACAGCCACCACAAGCCAGTCTATCCAGGTATCCGCCAGTAACACGACAACTGCTACAGGAGCAGAAGGTTGTCCTGCCTTCGATCAGCTCGGAATGCGTTTTAAACTGATTCCTGCTGGACAATTCACTATGGGGTGTTCATCCACCTCTACCTGTTTTTCGTCAAAAGAAATGCCAGAGCATACGGTGACTCTCAGTAAATCGTTTTATATGTTGGAAACAGAGGTCACTCAAGCTCAGTGGAAAAGTTTAATGGGATCCAATCCTGCTTTTCATACCACATGTGGAGACAATTGCCCGGTTGAAAAAGTCAGCTATTGGTCTGCTGCCGACTATGCTAATGAATTGAACCGGCTTTGCAAATTGCCTGGTAAAAGCAATATGCAAGAATTTCGTTTACCCACGGAAGCGGAGTGGGAGTATGCTGCACGAGCAGGAACGACAACAGCCTATACATTTGGTGACTCATCCAGCAACCTGAATAATTACGCTTGGTACAAAACAAACAGTGGCTCGACCACGCATCCGGTTGCCCAAAAATTACCCAATCCTTGGGGTTTGTATGATATGAGTGGAAATGTTTTTGAGTGGGTGCTGGATTGTTACAGTGCTTATACCACTAATGCAGCTGTAGATCCCAAAGGCCCCTTTTCTTGCGTGAGCGGTGTTATTCGTGGAGGCAGTTTTAACTTCGATGCGGTTTATGCACGTAGTGCCTTTCGGGATAATCTTGATCAAAGCAGCACTGGGAATAATCTTGGCTTCCGCATCGTGTTGGCTCCAGCAAAAGTTGCCAGATACCCATGATCTTGCACAAACCAACTTGAATGTTGGAGATTCATATGCAGGAAACATTGGCGCAACGGTTTCAAACGCAGCATCACGCGCATGCTTTGCTGAGGGCCTTGCAAAAGGCCAAGGATATCGATATTCAGTCTTTGCCTCAATAATGGATGGGTTGCACCACAGAAGCTGGTGCGTCATCATGCTCGGATGATACCATCTGCTTTTGTGTGCGGAAACCATGACGCCGATTAAAAATGACTATGTCACCCAGGATGAATTGAGATGAAGGCTTTTTACGCTACGATTGCTATTCTGTGCTTTTTGTTGTCACCGTTTTCCACAGCCCATGCAGAAAACCCCTACTCAAAAATTCAACCACTGCTTGCCACTTCCGAAACTGTACTGAACGAACAGCTTCGGCTATCAGATGGTACACCCCTGAAGATCACCTCGAATATCGTCACCATCAGTCCTGGTGAGGAGACCGCATGGCACAAGCATGGTGTCCCCATGTACGCCTATGTTTTGTCTGGAGAGGTGACTGTGGACTATGGAGATCAGGGTACGCGCACCTTCGCTTCAGGTACTGCGCTCGTTGAAGCAATGAATTATTGGCATCGTGGCACGAATCGTGGCAAAGAGCCGGTTCGTATTTTGGTGGTCTATATGGGTTCGGATAAGTTGCAAAATGTTATTCAGAAAGAATAAATTTAAGGGTGATAATCGATAATGCTCGACAAAGATTTTTTTGAATACACAACGGATGGCCAAGGCCAAAAGCATCCAATTTTGAGGATCAAGGTTCCACTACGACTATTGCGAATCATGGGACTGCTCACGGGTGAAGCGGCTGGCAGAGATGAAGATTTGAGAGAAACCCAGATTCCTGTCAGAATCATGCGAGCCGTGCGGGAACGATGCAGATATTCTGCAGATTTTGGAAAGGTGGAAGAAAATTCACAATTTTTTGATTCTGTACAACTAATGACCATTCCTTGTCGATCATCGGCTGGCGATGGTTGTTGCACAAGAACGGGAGAAGAACGGTCTTGTACACTTTTTGGTGTTTTTTCATCGGTGGATACCCCCGAACAGGAACGGGTCAATATTATTGTTGCTCCCATATTTCCGGGTGCCGAGCTTTCTTCGTCCGAGCGCGAGTTGCTGGCTAAAAAGGTAGAGATTTATCATAAATCTCTAAGGCAAATTGAAGCTCTGTTTGTACCTGTAACTATGTTAATGGATGCCGCTAATCGTAGTATGCAATTCTGGTTACGTTCCTGGTTTGGAAAATAGTGCGTTTATGAAGTTCAGGATTGCATTCTTTTAATTCCGACCTGCAGAAATCGGGGGACACTCGAAATCGGGGGACATATATGGACCCTTCCCCGGACTCAAGGAAAATTTTTGCGGTTCTTGAAAAAATTGGCTGATGCCTCTGTCCCCGCCATAACGCCCCTTTTAATGGAAAAGATTGTCTCTCCATTCTGGCCCATTTGAGGCCGTTTCAAAAGGGAGGGGTCCATTCCATCATCATACCGATTAAATTTATAGCGTGCGACACGAAGTCGTTTTCTTACACTGTTGAACCTCCAGAAGATTGGAAGGGCCGAGACCCCTTTCATTTCTATTGGGGCCAAGCAACCTGGTGTGTCTCCACCAGTAGCCTAGGGCGGCAAGCGGGAGAGTAATCGAACGTGAGAAGCCCGCCTGACAATGAATCCTTACTCAAGCGCACAGATCGTGAGAGCTTGGCGTCTCTGTTAGCATCAAACAGGGGAGACTAGGCTAGTGGGCAAAAGTGAAAATCCGTGACCCCGATTCAGACACATGATACGGTATGTGTCCCCGGATTTCGTCCCCGTGTCCTCGGATTCGGTATGAAATAGGTCCAGGAAAACGTGAGTCCGGGTTGTTTTTTTTAGGACAATCATGGCAAATAAACAATCAAGAAAATAATTCATCTTCAAAATGATAGGGGCAAAAATTTTTTGTTTCTGATTCCACGCATATAGAAGCCATATTTGTTCGGTTTGGTGTGATCTCTAATGTAATATCGCCATGGCATGGAGTAATAGCACTATTTTCTTCTCTTGCTTCATGCAATCTTGCAAAGAAGTCGCGATCAATTCCATTCGGGATGGCATTAAAAGTGCTTATGTTATTTCCACAAACCTCCTTAAAATTTGTACAGTACGGTTTGATTTTTCTTTTTTTCAGAAGATCTAAAGTCTCGCGGTCAGGATGGGTACATCCATCTGCTGATATTAATGCGTATGTTTTTTCATCTGAACCAAACAGATACTGCATAACAGAATCTGTACAGTCATATTTTGACCCATGGTGAGGAAGTTTGATAGCTTGAGAAACAATCTTAACGTTTTTTCCTTGGTATCTACGTTTGTGTTTATTCCAGTTGGCAGACGATGCATCGCCACCCAAAACAAGAGAAACACCATGGTACTTCAACATGATGGCAACGCTTAAATGATTTGGATTGTGATTGTTTGTATATGTCACACAGCCATCTTTTAACCATTTTGTCAAGATTCCTTTTGAATCCAAGAATGGCAATAATGCATAGAACTCAACATCAGAGAAGCCAGAGGGAGCTAATAAGTTATATCCTCCTGTAATTTGATCCCAACGCCCCTGATATGTTTCGTCTATATGTTTAAAAATCCCTACAAGCTCACGAATACTGTTTCTTATTTTGTTGTCGTCGGTATTTTTGGCGATATCTAAGTATACCTTGGAAAGTTGTTTTAAACCTGCCCCTACATATTGTTCTAATGGGCACGTCCAAAATCGATCAATCCGACCTTGAAAATACTTTAAAATTTCAAGCAGCCCTAAATAATGATCGTCATGTGGATGTGTGAGACAGACAAAAGACAGTTTTTCAGCACCAAGTGCAATAAGTTTTTCTAGTGCCCTTATGTGACCTTTCTGTGTGTTGGAGTCAATCACTCCAAAAGATTTTTTGTTATCAATATCGGAATGCTCGATAATGATTGAGTCGCCGTTGCCAACGTTTAGGATATGGATTCGAAGCATGATTTATGAATGCGCCCACTGCTCTAATTCATCAAATTCTTGAGTTAAATTGACAGATGAACGGATCTGTCTGGGCGTGATCAGTAAACGAAGATACCCTCCCTCCGTTGATTTTGACACTGTGACAGGGGCACCATAACGCAAACTTTCTTTTGGTACAATGATTGATGGCACCCGGATCATCATTATTTGCCCATTTGGGAATTCACAACTCAAACGCACCTGATCTGCATCAACACTGTGAACCGTTGCTTTTACCTGAGAAGCCGAACCATGCGCATGATCATCGCTCTGAGTGAGTGGATCACGAGAGATGACAGTCAATAAATGTCCCTTGCTCAAACTCCAATCCGATGACGAGTGTCCTTCAGGTGTTTGCGTCAGTCTTGGCGTCTCTTCTTTTACTATGGATAGAGAGCCTGTCCTGTATGTCTGTGTCTTGACGGGTGTATCATATCTTAATGGGATTGTATCGTGGTTATTTAAAACCGTTTGGCTTGCTGACACCATTGTTATTCTCCCGTCGTGCTGCAATTCGTTAGCTTGACCAGATCACCTGAAAAATTATAAAATCTTTGCCATCTATCACGACACCAACGCCGAAAGGAACTGTAGGGCATTGAAAAATTTTTATCAAAACTATCAACATCGGCCATGATGGCACCGTGAACCGGGTGATCACCTTCTTTATACTCTAAGAGTTCCCAGAATTGATGAGGCTGAGAGGGTGCCAATGGCCCAAAAGATACACGAAATCCAGAATGTTCGCCAAAAACATCCTCAAGGCTTATTCCAAAATCTGTTGCAATACCAAAACTGTTCTTTGTAATATCAATGCTATTTCCTCCAATTGACCTGGATAATATATTCCATGCATTTTTAGTGGTAGTGCCGCAAGGCAGATAAAACAAAGTCCTGATCCCGCATCGGGTTAATTGGCTGATTTCAAATCCCTTTAGGATTTCATCTGTCAATTTGGTTAGTAGACGAAAAACATGGGATTCATGGATATCCTTCAACGCAATTAAACTTTTTGTATCCCACAGACCAGTAATGCTTGTCGCGGAGACCGTTAGGGAGAAAGCATTCTCATCGCCATTTTTTTGGACTTTGTATTCTGGAAGAGGCTTCTGACCTATTGATTGGGTACTCCATGCCTCCTCCCCCTCGTGCTGTAGCATTCGTAACACTGTACCGGGGGAATCCATTATGGAGTAATGGATGGGAAAATCCAGGCGAAAAATGACCTTGAAGACTTTTTCCATGAGATTCCTCGGTTGGCTTGATGGATGATTTGATATCAGCTGGTTGATGGTGGCATCTTTCCATACCTGATTTTTGAACGCAAAAAACGAGCCTGACTTTGTTTTATCAAAAAAAAATATATCCAGAAAAGACGAAGTGTTGCTACAAACGGATTTGATTATAGAGACAATAAGATATTGGTTTTTTGAAACATGAGCATAAATCAATCCTTTCCCACCATCACAAAGGGTGCCCAATAATACGGATGGTGCCATTTCTTATTGTTGATGAACTCCTCTTGAGTCTCCTGCAAAGCCTGCTGGGGATGCTTACCCTGCAAAAATCGATCATAGAAGGATTTCATAAACGCCATGGTGGCGTCGTCGCTGATACTCCAAAGGGTCGAGAGAACCGCCTTGGAACCAGCTTCCTGGAAGGCACGCTGCAAACCATAGACACCCTCACCATTACGCACATCACCCACACCGGTTTGGCATGCCGACAAAACAACCAGATCGGTTCCCTCCAGATTCAATGTGACGGCCTTTCCGGCAGTCAGAACCCCATCCGTGCCATCCTGATTTTTTACGCCCGCCACTCCAGCATTGGCCCCTGCCAAAGCCAATCCAGCCCGATTCATGGGATCCAGTGTGATCATAGCATCCAGAGATTTTTGCTCATCCCCTTGGGTTTTCGTCGCTGCCCTGACAGAACGATTTTTTTCCACCGTCCACGCAACATCCGCAGCCTTGGCCTCGGACTCACTCATTTGGGTATCCAGAAAAAATCCATGGGTCGCCAAATGTAGAATTCGCGGCTTTTTGACATTCAATACCGCCCGTTCCGTAGCAGATGCTTTCGTAAATAATACTGGTTTTGCATCATGTTGACGCATCTGATCGCTCAATCCGACGCCTTCCTGCAACGTGCCGGGCAAAAATTCAAAATGGATATCCGAGAGCCTCAACGCCCCGGTCTGCCTCCCCCGTTTGGTGGGTGCCTTCTGCATGCCAACTGAATAATCAGGAGCCGCCACAATCACGGGTTGGGTAGCCTCACCACTCAACGATGGCAACACAATATCCCTCGCAGAAGAAAGAATAACCAACCGGGTCGTTTGGCCCAGATATTTCCCCTGCTCATCCATCATGGCCTTGAAAGGCAATAAATGCAGCACCCCGTCTGGCACCAGATAAACCAACTCCTTGCCTTCCAAAAACGGATGCAAAGGTTTCCAAAGGAGTGTGTACAATTTCTTGGCCTGTTCGTGCATCGACCTGGTATCGGTGGACTCCTCCATCGTTTCCCGATAGCGTTTCACCCATGAGGTAACAGGGTCCATGGCACCCAGTTGCACCAGCCGAATCGATGGATTGGCCTGGGGATCCGTCAACACGGCAACAAGGCGATGATCCTTGAATTGGAGTGTTTTCAGATCACGTTCCTGAAAGACCAGAAAATCCACCAAGACTTGACCTGACTTTAATGATGCCAAAACTTTGTCAGGATCCACTTCAATCTTGGCTCGTCCCAGTGCCTGAACCTTGCTGCCCAGTTCTGCTTCCAACTGATAAACGTCCTGATTCAACTGATCCATCCGTTTGCGATTGTCTGAGCCTGTGAACAAAAGATGGGATAGTTCCGTTTTTTTGGCATTCAGTGCCTCTGCCTTGGCCTGCAAATCGGGATGTTTGCCACTGCGGGCCACGGCATTGATTTCTGCTGCGATGCGCAGAAGCACTCCTTTGCGGCTTAACGAGTAATAAGAGGCCTCCCATGCTGTTTCTTTGGTACGCATCTGGTTCAACAGGGAAAGATAACCATTCACAACCTCTTGTTGACCGGACATGTAGGATTGTCGAGTAGTCTCACCAGCCCCCCACATGACCCGTTCCAAGAACGTATTGGATGCGCGGAAATTGCGTGCAAACAGGGTGAATGCCTGCTGCAAATCTCCCTTGTTGACATGTATCCAACCCAGATTATTGCTGGTCAAGACCGTCTCAGGATGATCGGTTCCGAGTGTTTTTTCCCTGATTTTCAACGCCTGTTGATACAAAAGTTCCGCATCGCCATAACGGCCTTGGGTGTGATACAACACCGCCAGATTGTTAATGGCCGTGGCCGTATCGGGATGATCCTGCCCAAGAGTGCTTTCCTTGATTTTCCATGCTTTTTGATAAAGCGGAGCCGCATCTGAAAAACGACTCTGTTTTTCATACATCAAGGCCAGATTGTTGATGGTCAGAGCGGTATCTGGATGGTTTGGTCCCAGAACTTTTTCATGGATGGCCCATGCACGTCGAAAACTGGATTCCGCCTGGGCATAACGACCCTGGGAGGTATGCAGCATGGCCTGATTGTTGATCAATTTAGCCGTATCAGGATGATCTGGACCCAAAGATTTTTGATGAATTTCAAGCGCACGTGCAAACAAGGGTTCTGCTTCGGCATACCGTCCTTGAATATGATACAGAGATGCCAGATTGTTGAGCAGTTTTGCTGTGTCAGAGTGTTCGACTCCCAACGACTTTTCTTTGATTTTCAATGCTCTTTTGAAGAGCGGTTCCGCTTCGGAATGTCGGCTCAGGGCGTAATACCACATGGCCAGATTGCTCATGGAGGTGGCCGTATCCGGGTGATTGGCTCCCAGAGCCTTCTCCTTGATGTTCAATGCACGCTGATACAAAGGTTCTGCTGCGGCATATCGACTCTGGGCTTTATAAAGATTGGCCAGATGGTTGACAAACAGGGCCGTATCAGGATGATCAGCACCCAGTCTGCTCTCGGCCAAGGTCAGCGATTGGGTTGTGACTTCAATCGCATCGGCCAATTTCGCGGCCTGGAACAGTTGCGCAACCTGGATGTTGCGTTTTCCCAGTTCTGCACGCATCGCAATTTTTTCTTTCTCGGCGTCAAACGCACTTTTATATTGCTCCAACTCCTTTTTGCTCAGATCCACTTGCCAGCCATTTTTGATGAACAGTGCAAAATCCGAGGCTGGTCCAGACTGGAATTCATCCAGGGAACGAAACAACGGCAACGATTTTTGATAGTATTCACGCGCCGTTTTGGCATCTCCCAACAGCAGATACGCATGCCCAAGATTGACTGTAATCGCCATGCTCCACGTGTCGAGTTGATGGGCACGCAACAGAATTTGTTTGGCTTCCTCAAAACGTTGATCGAGGATATAGGCCCAGCCAAGCAGATTGAATCCTGACAGATTTTCAGGAACCAGAACCAGCAGGTTTTTATAATCAGCGATGGCTTCCTTCAATAAACCTTTTTTCTGCAGGGCTTTTCCTCTGTTCAAATAGGCGTCGGTGCTGGTTGGATCCTGCTTGACGAGTGCCGAATAACTGGAAATGGCCTGATCAAAATCTCCTTTTTGCAGGGCTTCGGTGCCTTTTTTCATCAGGTTGAGCTGTTCGGCGACATCCACCCCGCGCGTTTTTTGGAGGGTCGTCATGCCATCCGTGGATGATACACCTTCCCCAGGCACGGCAGAATCTGGATAGACCCGTGACAATCCTCGCGGATCCTTGGCCTTCAAGTCAGCCCCATGGGCGGGTGAGTACGTGCCAAGCATGACCCCCATGGCAAGCAGGAGCGTGAAACCACTGGTTCGAAATCTGGAAATGCCTGACATACCCTGTCCAATCCAAGTCGATGTCAACATCAAAAAGAGACATTCAAGGTCAAAAACACCTCTCGCGCCGGGTCACGGCCCTGGGAGACGAATGCATCGGTCACCCAATTGAAACGCTCGTCAAACAGATTGTCGATCTTGAGTTGCAAGGAACCCCATTTTTTTGGAAATTCATAGGCAGCCTCCAGATCGGTCACCCAAATGGTTTCATGGGCACGATTACTGACAAAATCCAGAAAGCGATAAGTCTCTTTGGCCTTGGCTGACCAGCCATGGGAGTCTACCCATTTCAGAGCCATTTCAGCGAGGTGTTCATCGCGGTTGACTGTGGCCCCTTGTTCGGTTTGTGGATCGTAGACCTGTTCGAACCGATAGCGGCCTGACAAACCCATTCCCATGCCTAATAAACGGTTATACTGAAGCTCAACGCCTTTGATGCGACTTTCCCACTTCATTTGTTTGGCAGGGGTGAGTTCAGAGTATTCTCGATCCGCATGAAAAAGTGAAGTAGACCATAAACCCGTCTTGGTTTCATATTCCCAAACCAATTGACCTTCATCGGTCAAAGAACCGGGGGGGCCATTGCGATGGATGGGGACACCAGCGATATCCACCGGGTCAAGCCGATCACTTATAAAGGGCAACATCGAACGAAAGCCAGCTAAACGTAAGGTATGTCTTTGGTGAGGGGTCCAGATCAGGCCCATACGCGGGCCCCATTGGCTTTCAGTCCAGGTGGTTTGATTCTCAAAATTGCCAGTACTCATCCGATTATAATGCAGGTCTCCTTCCAGAATCAAAAACGGGTTGATTTTGAAAATATCTTGAAGAAAAACAGTCTGCATGGCACGTTTCTGCTCCAGATGGATGTTTGGAAGAGGGATATTCCGCACCATGGGATAAAGCATTTCCAGCATAATTCTGTTATTGTATTCATCATCGCCTTGATAATGAATCACGCCAGCAAACATTTGATTATTGCCAGATCGACGCAGATATTCGCCTTGTAATTGATAATAGTTATTTATCCGTTGAAGGTCAGAATAAAGATCCACAGTGGCTCCAGCACTGTTAAAACGCTGCAAGGTCGCCTGATCCAAGCGGGAGAGGTTGCGGCTTTCATAGGGAGTACGCATTTGGGTTGCATGCAGTAACAAGTCTGATCCAGGAGCAAAATGGTGATGATATCCTCCTTCAATCCGATGGGTGGTACTTTCCTTGTTGTCTCTTGGACTGGGTACAGAATCCCATTCGAATCTTGGCGAAGGTTTGTCTCCCTGCGAAGCGTCTGTCTTGGTGGCCGCCAACATCACATTGCCATTTGGGAGGCCATCCCATTTCATGTAACCGAGAAGAATGCGTGAACGATCAAAATGACCTTTGCGCCAACCATCGGTATCATTATTAAAATATCCAAACTGATACGCCAAATTGTGTTCAGGTGCAGCCCCGGATGCGATGCCCAGTTGATTGAACGTCTTGTGATTTCCTGCGGTCATCGAAAAATCCCATGTCATTCCAGGCTTTTCAATAAACGTCGTATAATTATTGAAACTGTCAAACGTATTCAGGTTGGCAGGTTGCAGCAGGCGCGCCAGAAGAGCTTCGGTACTGCGCGCCCAGGAACGCCCTAGCTCCTCGTTCAGACTGCCTGCATAAAAAAGATGCCCAGCAGAATTGGCATAGTCCTGCCGAACCGAAGCCACAGCTTTGTTCCTGGCCCAGGCTGACAAATCCAATTGATTGAAAAGCTTGGACAGATCGACGTTTTTAACCGCCAGATCACCATCCAGCAGAAAACGCGAACGATAAACCGCACGGTTGTCATTCAAGACAATCGCCTGATTGATGGTCTGGATGGCTTCGGTTGGCTTGTTGAGATCCCGCAAAATGACAGCCTCATACAAAAGCGGCGTGGGATCCCTGGGATCCAGGGTTCGAGCCATTTTCAAGACATCCAGGGCTTTGTCATGACGCGCGACCTGGTAAAGCATCTTGGCCCAATAGCTGCGGATCAAGGAACGGCGCGGGTCCAGCAGTACGGCGGTGGTAATCTCCTCAAAAGCACGAGCGGTTTCTCCCTGACGCATGAAAGTCAGACCCAACCCCATACGTGCTTCGGCCAGGGTGGTGTCTTGTTTGGCTGCTTTTTGAAAAGCAAGAATCGCCTCTTCGTCTTTGTGCATGGAAAACAGGACATAACCATGCAGATTATTGACTTCCGCATTTTCAGGTGCCTGTTTGGCAGCCTTGTTCATGGTTGCCAAGGCATCAGAGGTGCGTCCGTTGCCAAACTGCAACCTGGCCAAGGCCATCAGAGCCGTCACGTTTTCCGGTTCCAGGGTCAATGCCTTGTGGATGGATGATTCCGCACCATCCAGCAAAAATCGCGCTTGTTGCACATAGGCATGAATGATCCAGGAGGTCGCGGAACGGGCACCGTGCGTAATGGCCTGACGTGCAGACTCCTGCATTTCCTCCCGATGGTCCAATGCCAGAGCCGTCAAGGTACGCAACTGCCATCCCATGACCTCCTGGGGATGCCGGGTCGTACTGGCCACCAATGCCTGATTGGCCCGGACAATTTCACCAGTCATCAGATCAAACCATGCCTGTTGCAAAGCAAACAGGGGATCCTTCATGGAGTACTCGCGGGCCATGGTCAAAATGCCTTCTGCCTCCTTGAAACGATGCAAGGCCATAAGAGCCGCCATCCGTCCCATAAGGGTGACCGATTCCGGTTTCCGGTTCTGCTCAAATACCGCCAAGGCTTCGGCAAACCGCCCCTGTTTCAATTCAGACCAACCCGGACCTGACTGTTTCAGATCCTGTGGAATAAACAGGGATGGCACAGCGACGATCCATTGCACGGCATTTTCTGGATGCAATAAAAGTTGTTTGACGGGGGCGGCACCCGGACGTGTGATGGCCTCCTCACCACTGGAAATGACTACTTCCCCTTGGGTGTTTTGAATCATGGCACTTCCTTCCAGAGAAGCCACTTGCAGGGTTTGTGTCGGATCCAACTCGACCACCAGCTCGGTGCCTCGCACGCCAATGGTGGCCGTGGGAGTCTTGAAGGTGATGGCCACTTCCCTGTTTTTGTTCAAAAACCATACGCCACCCTGCATCAGGGTGAACTGGGATTGGATCGAGGGTGGTTTTTCCAGTTTGCTCTCCAGCATTGTCCATCCCGCGCTGGGGGCCACATCGCCAAGGGAAAAATTCGAATTTTCTTTCAGTTTGATCAGACTCTCATCCGCCAACAGCAGTGAAACCCGACTGTGCGTCCCTGTGCGTATCTGATCCCCGGCATGCAGAATCTGACCAGCCCCTGTTGTTTTCCACTCAGACGCAGATGCCGCTTTGAATTCAACGTGACCTGCCACATCAACAATCCTGGCTGATTGAATGTCAGCACCAATCGCAAGCCCTGGCACAACCCAGAAAAGGGTTGCCCATGCCAAAAAATAATATATTTTTTTTATATGGTTTTTTAGTGAACACAATAAAGCGTGATGATCCATAATTTCTCTCGTTTCTGTCAAAGATTCAAAACCAAAACCTTGGGGAAGTAGTCATTTCCAGTGGTGAGGAGGCCATCACACGTCCGGGTGCCGCCCCCGTCAAACAACTTTTATTGCATCCAGAAAATGCCGTGCAATGGATCGTCGC
>JAMOBH010000378.1:0-5150 GCA_039908085.1 Magnetococcus sp. YQC-5 | reverse complement strand
ATGCCGCCCCTGTCGAGAATATGGGCAAAGCTGCGTTCGACCAGTTCTGTTCGCTTTTTGGCGATCACCTTGGCAACGCCGGACGAAATCCGGGCGCGGTTGTTGTACAGCGCCCGCTGTGCCTCATGGTCGCCATTCCAATGATTTCGTCCACAACGCTGGGGCTCGGCAATGCGACTCTTCCAGGGGCCGTCCTTTTGACGAATAGTCATAAAAAAAGACAAAGAATGTCAGAGAGCGTTCCGATGTCACCGTTGCAGGCTCCGTGGTACGGAAGGTTCATCCATCCAGTCGGCAATGAGCTCCCAGGGGAACGGTCGGTCGAGCGTATGCGACGAATCTGGTGGCATTCCGCCCAGCAAGGAGATAGACTGTGGGGGGCGTTTTCCGCCCCCCAGCCTACAGCACTTCGCCGGCAACCGACGAGACTACTTCTTGGCGTTGTTATCCTGCACTGCCACTGGCGCAGGGGCGACGGCCTTGCCATCGTTCTTGGTGGTGGCTTCGGGTTTCTGCTGTTTTGCATCGTGTCCGGGCTTCTGCTCCGTTGTGCTCTTTGCGTCCGCGACCACTGCCGTGGCTTTGCCGGCCTCCGGCGTGGCCTTCTGTTCCATGATGCTCTTTGCATCCGCCACCACCGCTTTCTTGCCAGATTCAGGAGTGGCTTTCTGCACCTGGCCATCGGCCACCGGAGCCACCATCGGACGTCCGTTGACCGCCGTGGCCGTCTCGCTGCCAGCAAAGGCCGCACCAGACACGGCCAGAGAAGCCACCAACACCGCCACGCGCATTGCAATCTTGTTCATTGTTTTCTTCCTTTTGAGTGATATTTTGATGTCGTCCAAGCGACTTGGTTGTTTTTCTGAACCGACTCCGTGTCGGTCTTGCCTACATGGACGGAGCCCCGATGCGTTTCTGTCGGGGCGCCTCAATTTTTTCACTCATTGTCGGTGGGTGAGTTGCCAAAGGCACTATTTTCTCCTTTTACAGCCATAGGTTCGGTTTGGTAGGATGCGCCGAGTAGTGGCCGGAGGCTGCACAGACCAAGACACCGAGTTGAGATGAAAAATATGGAAACAGCGACAAAATTAGACATCGCCATTGCCGTCCAGAAGATGGCCAGCACATCAAGGCAGCAAACCGTGAAACGGGTCACTGTAGCTTCACGCTGGCAACTGCCTCTTTTGCAGACAATCGCAACCGAAGAATGACATACGGGATCTGGATGGTGGCGTGGTTTGCCATGCTGCTGTTGGGGAGGATGAGATGTTACGGCAGGTGTTTGTTCCAGATGGGGAGATTCGGTTGGAGTTCGTGCGTTCCTCGGGGCCGGGAGGGCAGAATGTCAATAAGGTGGCCACGGCGGTACAACTGCGTTTTGACGTAGCAAATTCCTCGATCCTTCCTCCGACGGTGCAGGAGCGATTGATACGCTTGGCTGGAAGCCGTATGACGGGAGAAGGAGTGTTAGTGCTGGATGCCCGCCGTTTTCGGACCCAGGAACGCAACCGGCATGATGCCCTGGATCGGTTGGACCACCTGATTCGGCAGGCATTGGAAGAACCTGTCCTGCGCAAGAAGACCCGCCCTTCTCGGGCGGCCAAAGCGCGCCGCATGGAAGAAAAGAGCCTCCGGGCCAAAATCAAGCAAGGACGTCGGATGGTGTCGGACGGTGTTGAATAGAGTGGAGACAATAGAGATCGAATCGGCGGACAGGTTGTCTGCGGGTAGTGTCTGGTGAGCTAGGGGCGCGGTGTTGCATGGGGCCCGAAAGGAACACGTCAATGAAACGGAACGCATTTATTCTCTCTCTCCTCGCCACTCTGCTGTTTTGTGGCTTGTGTCTTTCGCAAGCGCAAGCCGGGCCAACGCATCCACCAAAAGAGATCGCGGGCTTGTTGGCCCTGTGGGACAAGCTCAATGACAGGTGTCGCGGCGGGTCGGGTGATGATCAGAAAACATGGGACGCATGTGATGAACGGGAAAGGACGGGTGATCAGCTAAAAGCACGAGGCTGGTGCTACGGGGAGCCAGGACAGTTTGGCTACCAGATGGAGTGGCACAAATGTAAACCTTAAGTGTTGAACAAGTGTCGTGTCACCGGACAAATCCGGCTACCAGCAAGTCCTACGTGTGGGCGCAACGGGGTGGACCGCCGGAAAAATGCCATCCGGCCGTTTGTAGTGGGGCGGAAGGGATGGCTTTTCTCCAATTCTATACGCGGGGTCAAATCCTCGGCCAGTCTGTACGGCCTCATCGAGACCGCCAAAGCCAATGGCCTGGAGCCGTTCGCCTACCTGCGCCATCTGTACACGGAATTGCCCACTGCACAAACCGTGGACGACTACTAAAAACTTCTCCCCTGGAACGTCATTCAGGCCGCATTGTCAATAGCCTGAATGACGGGGATGATTCACCGCTTACGTCCAGTCAGCGGATTGGATGAGTCAAACGATGTAAAATTGCTTGACATTTCGTCTGAAATGGGGGAGTGTTCAAGCACCAGGTGAAACGGGGGTGGGCATCTGCTGGTGAGCAAGCCGCTCAGGAATAGCTTGGTTGGGCTCGTTGGGCCGGAGATTGATGCGAGGGGTGAAAGTCCCCTCGTCATGCCCCACCGGAACAATAGACCCACCATGCCTAAAAAAACGCAACCCAAGGTTCCTGGATGACCTCCAGAAAGGGGCAGTAGTAGCTTATTTGGAAATGCAGTTTGTCCGATTTTCGCTGAATCAGCACATGCCAATGCTCAAGCCAAAACCGTTGCTTCTTAGTCAAAACCGATTTTTCGATCCCATTTGTGTCCATGCCGACCTCCCAAAATTGTGAATTTTGGGGATGGTCTCACTGTTCGGAAGAAATGGGTACCCTGGGGAGAAATGGACGCTTACGGACATCATCCCCGCCAAGGTGCAGGTGAAGGGTGTGCTGCTAGACGGCAGTCCCCCGGTCAATCACGGACAAGATTTTCTTCCTGACGAAGCTGGCATCAAAATTGGCCAAGTCGCACACCAGCTGAAAGTGCTGTCCCCCTTCACGGAACCAACGCCTGGCCGTTTCTTTTCTGGAGGGCGTTTCACCTGACAAAGCGTCCCTCAGCGCTTCATCCAATACTGCCACCCACAGTTTTTGTTCAGCCTCCATCATAGAGGAGACCCAAAACCCACGCGAAGACTCCATTTCCACCTCCAGCAGGAACGAAGAATAATGGTATGGCTCGTACATCCTTATCATCGATATCTGATCAGGTGTCCTAAAGTGATAGGTTGGTAAACCAGGCAGTCAATCCCAGTTGTGCCGATGATCGTGCCTGTAGTGATCGTACCGATCCCAGCGATGGTGGTTGCTATGGCGATCAGCCAAGCGGTGGTGATGTCTGTGGCGATCCCATCGGTGCCCCTCCCGGTAATGAACCGGTTCCGCGATGACGTATCGGGTTGTTGGGTAGGTGGCGACATATCCTGGCTCGCTCCATGTGGCTGTCGTGATTGACTGGGCGTTATTGCGGCTTTGTTCTTCTGCATCGATGGCGGCACCCAGCAGGGCCCCAACAACGGCACCGATCACAGCATGCTCAACCCGATCACTTCCTGTCCCCATCAGGCTGCCTGCCATAGCACCACCCAGGGCCCCAATTTCGACACCACCATCCGCACGGGCAAGAGTCGGTACCATCAAAAAGCTGGCCACGACCAGAGCAGCAGTCCAATTTTTCATGTGTTTATCTCCTCGCAGGCACAATCAGGCCAAAAACTGGGGTGGTTTGGTGTTTATGGGGGGCGTTTTTCGCCCCCCAGCCTACAGCACTTCGCCGGCAACCGACGAAACTACTTCTTGGCGTTGTTGTCCTGGACTGCCACCGGTGCAGGGGTGCCGGTCTTGGCATCGCTCTTGATGGCAGCTTCGGGTTTTTGCTGCTTCGCATCGTGTCCGGCCTTTTGCTCCGTCGTGCTCTTTGCGTCCGTGGTCTTGGCATCCAGAGTGGCCTTTTGCTCCTTGCTATCCGTTGCCGCCGCCATCAACCGACCGGAAGCATCCTTGCTGGTCATTGGAGCAACTTTGGCATCGGCCACCGGGGCTACCATCGGGCGTCCGCTGCCTGTCGTGGCCGTCTCGCTGCCAGCAAAGGCCGCACCAGACACGGCCAGATAAGCCGCCAACACCGCCACGCGCATTGCAATCTTGTTCATTGTTTTCTTCCTTTTGAGTGATATTTTGATGTCGCTCAAGCGACTTGGTTGTTGTTCTGAACCGACTCCGCGTCGGTCTTGCCTACATGGACGGAGCCCCTCTGTGTTTCTGTCGTGGCGCCTCAATTTTTTCACTCACTGTCGGGAGGTAAGCCGCCGAAGGAGCGATTTTCCCCTTTTACAGCCATAGGTTCTGTTTGATAGGATGCGGATCTGCTGGTGGTTAGTGTGGAGTTTGGTTTTTTAATACCAAGCCATCCAGCGTATTTCGGGCAGGATTGGTTGTGTCAGGGAGGGGCCATGGTTGGCCCATCATTAAAAAAACCGGCTATGACACCTGATCATCCTTAGGATCCTGTTGGTGTGTTCTGGGTGGATTTGCTGAGGGCATCCTCTCCATGTTGCGATTTGTGCTTATTTTTTGCGGCGTGATGGGCGTGGTTGTGGTGTTGCAGGATCTGTTGCTGGGATCGGCTTTCGATGCAAGCGGCTTGGAACAACTGGGCTATGCTACCGGATCCGCCTTTTTCCTCGCCTGGGGGTTGTGTTCTTTAAGTTTAAGTGGGGAGGGGGTTCTGCGGGTTCTAAAAAGGATGGGATCCTGGTTGATCCTGCTGATACTGCTGATACTGGCCTATGGCTGGCGTCATGAGATGGGGCCGTCTCTGGGGCGTTTCTGGGCAACGCTGCTGCCGCAACGGGGTTTTAGTCAGGTTCCGGGAACCCTGAGCGTCTTCAAATCATCCGATGGCCATTTCCATGTAGAACCGCTCATTCAGGGGGTTTTTGTCCGCATGCTGGTGGATACCGGAGCCAGCGACATCGTACTCACCCGCGCTGCGGCTCGGCGCATCGGACTGAACCCTGATCAATTGGATTATACGCTACAGTACCGCACTGCCAATGGTTTGACCCGGGCAGCACCAGTGATGCTGGAAGAATTGCGTTTGGGAGAGCTGG
>JAMOBH010000377.1:0-5195 GCA_039908085.1 Magnetococcus sp. YQC-5 | reverse complement strand
CGATGCCGCCCTCGTAACGCCAAGGGATCTCGCAATTGCACTTGCCCGTCTTCGCTGACTTCTGCCTCATAGGACCGTATCATAAGGTTCCTCCTCTCCTGGCAACCGGAGATTGCCTCCTGCCAGCATTTTATACATCCAGCCAGATAGTAGCATACGAAAAAATCCATCAGGGGGGGCCGGCAGATGGTTTGGCCTCCATTCTGTTGATCCCTTCCGCGACCCATGTAAACCTTCTACACAAGGTTTACACTTTTTATCATACTACGCACCCCCGCATGGTTGTGTGTCAAGTTAACTCCTATTCTGTATTTCTTGACAATGATCAAGAAATCTCTTAGAGTCAACTTGACACCAATAACCAGCGAGGAGGACCGTATGTCCAACATCGGCTACATCCGGGTATCTGTCTTGGTTCAGCACACACGGGGCCTCGGCATTGGATGCCAGCAACGTCTCCATTGGGGCCATCCAGCGCATCCTGGGCCACGAGAATCGGACGACGACGGAAATCTACCTGCACAGCATCGGCAATCCGGGATGAACTCTCACACAGGCCTCGGCACCCACAAAAAAAGCGGCACCGCCGAATCGGTAACCGCTTTATTTGCAAGGAAAATTTTGGTAGCGAGGGGCGGACTTGAACCGCCGACACACGGATTATGAATCTGACTCTCTAATACTTACCAGGCTTTTTGCTTACTTATAAAGTTTCAAAATAACATAATGATGAATGCAACAAGGCTCCTCAAGTTTCCGCTTGTTTCGCTCTATTTGATTGCTGTATGATTGCTGGAAATCGCAACCAGCAATCAAGGAGCGCATCCACCATGCAAGGCAAAATCTCAAAACGGGCGGTTGATTTGATCACCCCAGGGGCGACGGATCAATTCTTGTGGGACAGCGACTTGAAAGGCTTCGGGGTGAAGGTGACGACAGCAGGAAAAAGGGTCTACATCCTTCAGTACCGGCATGCCGGGCGACTGAGGCGGTACACCCTCGGCGTTCATGGAATTCTGACCCCGGATCATGCCCGTCAGGAAGCCACTCGCTTGTTGGGCTTGGTGGCAAATGGCAAAGACCCCGCAGAAACCAAAGCTGAGGCCAAAATGGTCCCTACGGTTGCGGAGGTTGTTGAGCGTTTCTTTGCCGAACACGTCACAGCCAAGAACAAGTCCAGCACGATTGTGGAATACAGGCGGCAGGCCAACAAAATCATCATTCCCCGCTTGGGGAAGTTTCGAATCGATGTAATCCAGAGGAGCCACATTGCCAAGTTGCATCACGAGATGCAGGAGACACCCTATACGGCCAATCGGGTTGCAGCCTTGCTCTCCAAGATGTTCAACTGGACTGAAATGGTCGGCTTGCGTCCTGAGCGATCCAATCCGGTTTTGCACATCCAAAAATACCGGGAGGAAAAGCGGGAACGGTTGCTGAGTGACGCGGAGCTGGCGCGGTTAGGGGTTGCACTGGCAGATGCCGAAAGCAGTGGCAAGGCATCCCCCCATACGGTTGCAGCCATACGGTTGTTCATCCTGACAGGAGCGCGTTTGGGGGAGATTCTCTCTCTGCGGTGGGATGAGGTAGACTTTCCCAATAGGGCGATCCGATTGGGCGACTCAAAGACAGGGGCAAAATCCATCCCCTTGAACCCTCCGGCGCTGGAGGTGCTTTCTACTTTGCCACGGATCGAAGGCAACCCGTTCGTCATTGTTGGCCGGATTGAAGGCCATTCAATGGTAAATATCAACAAGCCGTGGCATGCCATTCGTGCTGCCGCTGGTTTAGACACACTACGGATTCACGATCTGCGCCATGCTTTCGCCAGTGTAGGGGCCATCATGGGCATGAGCTTGCCGGTTATCGGGAAACTGCTGGGGCATACGCAAACCGCAACAACCCAGAGGTACGCGCACTTGAACGACGACCCATTGCAGAAGGCAACCACGCTGATCGGCCAGCACATCGCCGCCGCTCTGGAGGGTAGAAAGAAAGGGGAGGTGATGCCGTTGCCCTCTGGCCGGAAGGCAGGCAAAAGATGATTGCGGAGATTCCGCCAATGCCGGACATTCAGACAAGGCCGGGAAACACGGCTCTACCTTTCAGAACAGCATTCCCCAATTGGCCGGAGAAAGACCATGCCCTACATTAAGATTTCGGAAGGGATTCTGGAACTTCTTGGAATACCGAAAGACGAAATTCCGGGATGGACGATTGATCTGGACCGTTTGAATTCAGAACCGTGGCAACACGGAATTCATATGCGGGCCTTGTCTGTGCGAAAAGTCAGCTCTATGGAAAAGATGTCGTTCACAGAGATTACAGAAGAAACAAAAGACCGGGACTTGCTTGCAAGAAAAATTCTTTTGGCTGCAAGTCGTGCGACCGAAAAAGAGTTAAAACACAAAAGTGATGAATTTTTAAAATTAGACGCCAGCAGAACAGACCCAGAATTATATGCTCTTAGCTTGTTTGTGGATTCTTCGGAATTCTTTTTTTGGGCGAAACAAACAGGATTTGAGGTGCCGTCGCACTTGTTGCGCAATCCCTCTGATGCTTCCGCTGAGTTCATTGCTAAACGGGAAATGGACAACACGGAAGTTGCAGCATCACCAGTACCGACAGTGGCACCACCAGATGCCAGCCAGGAATCTGCCGTTGACCTTTTCGTTGAGCCGATACGAACGCCACAGGGGGCACCTAAAACCGTCAAATCCAACTCCATGCGAGGTCGTCCTATAACGACCGACACCCGAAATCAACAATGGATCAGCATGGCTATGCAGTGCCGCAGAGAGCATTCATTGTGGACGAACGACAAGATCGCGGAAAAAATTCACGCCAGCAAGACGCTGAACCCGGAACCAAAACGTTCCCTCGATACAATCCGCAAAATTATCGCCCCTAAAATCTGAATTACCGCCATTTATCGCCATTTATCGCCGCAAGTTAACAAATTGTTATATATATGGAAAAATGATAGTTTCCGGCGATAATTCTTTTCTTTCCCTATTTTTTTGCCATCTATAATTTTGTCTCCACAAGTCATATGACGCTTCCGACTGGCGGATTAGCTGCCCACCAGTCACTCATGGTAATGGAGACGAACAATGCACCCGTATCAATATCTGCGCACCCGTGCCGCCGCTCAACACCTGGGCCTCGGTGAATCCACGCTCGAAAAATGGCGCTTGACTGGAGACGGTCCTAAGTTTTCAAAGTTGGGGCGAGCCGTTGTCTACGCGCTGCCGGATCTGGAAGCTTTTGTAGGGGCGCGGTTGGTTTCCAGCACGAGCGAAGCCGACTCCCTGCGCGAACAGTTGACCCCAAGCACCCCGCCCGCTCCTCGGACAACACCGGCGCTCACCAGGAACGGCAAGCGGCTGGGCCGTCCGCCCCGGGCTGGCCGGACGGCGGGTTGAGGTGCGCACCATGGACGCTCAAAACGAAAGCCGCCGGGCTGCCACCACCGATGATTTAAATCAATGGGTGCAGGATTATAATACAACTTCCGTCCAGCAACTGCAAGAAGCTCAAGCATTTCTCTTCGCTATGGCTGGCGACGAGCAGTTGACTTTCCAGACCTTCGATGACTCCTCGGCAAAACGCTCTGGACTTGTCCGAGTACTGCATGGAAATTTCGATCGGCATGCGGACACCCTGGCCAATTTGAACCAGCAAGGTGCGGGAATCTTCGTAACGGTCAACTCCGCCGATGGCAAGGGGCGGAAGGCTGAAAACATCACCCGCATTCGGGCGGTTTTCCTCGACCTGGACGGCGCGCCACTGCCAAACGATTTTCCGCTTCAGCCATCGATTCTCGTTGAATCGTCGCCGGGGAAATATCATGTCTACTGGTTGCTGGCGAACGTGCTGCCCCTGGCCGAGTTCAAGCCCCTCCAGCAGGCCCTTGCGGCGCGCTATGGGGGCGATCAGGCAGTTTGCGACTTGCCCCGCGTGATGCGCTTGCCGGGGTTTATCCATCGAAAGGCCGTGCCTTGTCAATCACGGTTGATGGGAGCTGATCCTGCGCTCAGGTATACAGCCCAACAGATCCAAGACGCATTTCTGCCCGCCGTGATCCAGCCAATGTGTGGGGCTGCCACCGATTCGCGCGACGAACCTCCCCCAGCACCCCACCTGGGCGGCTTACAGCCCTATGTCCGGGCTGCCATGGATGGCGAGTGCTCCCGTGTTTCCACCGCGCAGATCGGCAATCGGAACAACGCGCTGAACCTTGCGGCGGTCAAGTTGGGCAATTTCGTCGCCAGTGGCAACCTGCCCGCAGAGTTCGCGGAAGCCGCACTGATGCGCGCCGCCTCGGTTGCCGGGCTGACGCAGGCTGAAGCGGTTGCAACGATCCGAAGCGGGCTGAAAGCCGGGCAGCATAAACCACGACAAACGCCAGCGCAACGGGGGGTTGATGTCTTTGGGGGCGCTCCTGGGATGCAGTGCCATTCTCGGGAGGAGCTTTCCGATCGGATCAACAATTCTGATGACTTTGATGAACTCACCGGGCCGATATTGCAGGATGTGGTGACGAGTGGGCTGCCGGAACCCTCAGTTGAGGTGCTTCTCAAGAGCATAGCGAAACAGGCCAGGATTCCCGTTTCCAGCCTTCGTAAGTCAATTCGAGCCATTCACCAGAGAGACGGTGGTTCCCATCTGGATGCAGCACGGCAGATTCTGGACGCAATCGGAGGGCAGGAGGATGTCATCCATCATGCATCAGCTTTCTGGACCTGGCGCGGCAGCGTATGGAAACGAATCGAAGATCGGGAAGTTCAACAGGCCATCCATCAATATTTCGATGGGCGAGGGCTAACCAAAAGCCTTGCCGACAGCGTGCTTGACCTGATCCGAACCGAATCGTTCCGGCCAGGGCATCAGTTCGACACGGGCGGCGAGTTCGTCAACTGTTCAAACGGTGAGTTGCATTTCGAAGACGGCCAATGGGTGCTGAAGCCACATTGCCGGGAAAATTATCGAACATCACAAATCCCCGTAGCCTACGATCCGGTTGCCAAGCCAGAACGTTTTTTTCGATTCCTCGTCGAGGTTTTTAAAGGCGATCCAGATGCAACCCAAAAGCTGACTGTGGTTCTTATTGGTATGGTCCGCCCCTCTCAAACGGCATCGAAATGTGCCAAGATGGAAGCAGCAACCACCATCTAACAAGTAGAGGAGCGGAC
>JAMOBH010000040.1:0-24535 GCA_039908085.1 Magnetococcus sp. YQC-5 | reverse complement strand
CATCCCCCAGGGTTTTTCTTTTTTACCCGAAGGATATCATCTTTCATCTTAACCCAATCTCAGGAGAATCGCACCATGGAACGAGCCATGCATTTTTTGTTTGTTTTCCTTCTGCTGGTGGCGTCAACGGATGCTGCGTTTGCAGATACTTCGGCCAAGCCATCCTTGCACCAGATTACCGCCGCTGATTGCGGCGCGTGCCACCAGGAGATCTACCAGCAATGGCAGAACTCCATGCATGCCAAAAGTTCCGCCTTGAAAGATCCCATTCACGCTGGCATGTACAAAATGCTGATCGGGGATCCCACCCAGGAAGGGCTTCAGGACAAAGCAGGGAATTATCCCGCCTGTCTGCAATGCCATGCCCCCATTGCCGCACGGGACGGCAAAACCAAACTCGACGCCCAACCCAACTATGGCGATGGTGTCACCTGTGTTGCCTGTCACACCATGACCCGTTATTCCGGGGTCAAAACCCCAGATGGCAAATTGCGGATTGGGGCCAAGGCCTATGAATTTTCCACAGATGCCCTCCAGGGCGGCAACGGAGCCTGGGCTGGCAAGGAACCCACCCCATCCCCAGGATCAGGAAAGCCTGATCCAACCTCCAATCCGTTTCCTCATGCAGCCAACCCGCAATTGTTCAAAAGTTCCGACGCCTGCCTGGGGTGCCATGAGCAGCTCAACAATCCCCATGGAGTTGCCATCTGCACCATTGGCGATATACTCACTGGAACTGGACCGGTTCCCACCTGTCAATCCTGTCACATGCCGGTGGTCAATGGTCACACCAATCACGCCCTGGTGGGGGGACATGATCCAGCGCAGTTGCGGCGAGGCGTCATCTTGACTGTTGCAGCCAAAACCGGAGAAAAAGGAATCCAGGCCGTTGTGGACATCACCAACAAACTCGCTCACACTTATCCCACTGGGGCACCGTTTCGCAATGTGATCCTTAAAATGACCGCCTTGGATGCTGCTGGCCAAGTGATTTGGCAGAATTTCAAAGAAAATCCCATGTCCGAGGATCCCAAGGCGGTCCTGATGCTCAAGCTGACCGACAACGAAGGCAAACCCGCCATGCCCATGATGGCCACCAAGGTGGCGGCGGATTCCAGGCTTCAGCCAGGTGAAAAACGCACCCTGGAATATTTGATTCCAGTCCAGGGGGTCAAACGGGTCAGGGCAGAGCTGATGTATAACTTGGTGAGCAAAATGTTGCAGGAAAAAATGGGCGACCAGCTGCCTGAAGCAGCCAAAAAACCCACTCAAGTCAGTCGTGCCGAGGCCGAATTGTAAATGGTGTTTTGTTCATCCAGGAGAGGAGGGGACCGCAAGTGGTTCTGTTTTTTCCTCTCTCTTGCTTTGTTGGCATGGCCCGGAATGCTGTTGTCTGGGGCCATGCCCTACACAGTGCAAGGCCCTGTGGTCAAAACCAACTGTTCCAACTGCCATGCTTGGCGGACCCCGGTTCTGAAACAACGCCCCTTGGGCCCTCCCCATGCCGGTTTGCTCTTGCGGCATGGCAAGGCAACCCTGTGGTGTCTGGAGTGTCATAACCCGCAACACCCAAGTTTATTGCGAACCCTGTCTGGTGCTGATGTACCCATGACCGAGGCGCAGGACTCCTGCGCCATCTGTCACGGACGCACGTTCTTCTCATGGCAGGAGGGAGTGCATGGCAAACGGCTCACCCATTGGTCAGGAGAACGGGTTATTCAATCCTGCGCCAGTTGCCATGCTGCCCATGCTCCGGCTGTGACCCCCCTGGTTCCCCAGCCACCACCACGCCGAGGTCGTGCAAGGACAACACCGTGATGGATCCAGAACGCAGAACATTTCTCCAGCAGTTGGGCGTGGCGGCTCTTGCCACCAGTACTGTTTCAGCCCCAGAACCGGCCATTGGCTCCATGCTTTCGGATGCCTTGGAACAGCTCCTGCAAAATCATTATCTGCGCATGACTCCAGAGGAGTTGGAAAAAACCCTCGCCCGTATTGAACGGGAGGTCAAAAAAGAGTATGGTGCCAATATCCATTGTGGCAACGTTCCGCCCCTACCGGAAACCTCTTTCGGCATGGCTTTGAATCTTTCTCGTTGCATCGGAGCCAGGGATTGCGTTCAGGCATGCGTCAAAGAAAACAATTGCGGTCGAAACGATTCTTTGGAAAACATCCGTGTCCTCAGTCTCCCGCGTGGCTCTTGGGAATTGACGGACAGCAATCATTATTATGCCCCTTCACATGTCCCAGAGGGGGACCGCTGGTACTTGCCGGTACAATGTCAACAATGTGATGATCCACCATGCGTCCAGAACTGTCCTGTGAACGCCACCTGGAAAGAACCGGATGGTATTGTGGTCATTGATTATGACTGGTGTATTGGTTGTCGTGCGTGTGCTGTCTCCTGTCCTTACTGGGCACGACATTTCAATTGGCAAAAACCAGCCATTCCTTCCCAGGAGATGACCACGGAAACTCATTACCTGGGCAATCGTCCTCGTCCCATGGGCGTGATGGAAAAATGTACATTTTGTATCCAGAGAAGCCGCAAAGGGCAAATGCCCGCCTGCCTGGAAGCCTGTCGCACAGGGGCGCGCATTTTTGGTAATCTGCTCAATCCAGAGAGTGAAATCCGTCGTGTCCTGTCCACCCGTCCGATCTATCGCTTCAAGGAGGACAAGGGGACAAAACCCCGTTTTTTTTATTTTGTGGATGCGTCATGAATAAATGGTTGTGGTGGGGAACCGTCCTGCCAGCCCTGCTGCTCGGTTTGGCGGGATATTCCGAGCAGTGGCACTTGGGTCTTTCGGTGACCGGGATGAATGATCAAGTCGTGTGGGGGTTGTATATCAGCCAGTTTGTTTTTCTGGTTGGAGTGGCTGCCTCTGCGGTCATTCTGGTGGTCCCGGTCTGGTGGTGGGGAAATCCATCGGCCCGTGGATTGCTCCGACTGGCAGAGTCTCTGGCCTTGGCTGCCGTGGTGACAAGTTTGTTGTTCGTGATGGTGGATCTTGGGCATCCGGTCCGGTTGTGGCATGCCCTGCCTGTGATTGGCCAACTCAATTTTCCTCAGGCCATCATTGTATGGGATTTGTTGGTTCTGGTTGGCTACATGGTTCTGACAATGGCCTTGTTGGCAGGTTGGAAACATCCCATGGGGATCCTTTTGGCGGCTATTCTCGGTGTTGCCATTCACACAATGACTGCGTTTCTTTTGGCTGGACATCCGGCCCGTCCATTTTGGCACACCGGGGTCATGGCACCCCGTTTTATTGCATCGGCCTTTGCAGCAGGCGCGGGACTGATGCTTCTGCTTGTACGCTATTGGCCGGTTACCTCTGTGGAATGGGGACGCCTCTATCTGCGACGGATCTTCCTGGGCTGTTTGGGTATCGATCTGTTCTTGCTTGGATCGGAATGGTTTGTCTGGTTTTACAGGCACACATCCGAAGGGGAAGCTGCGCGGTTGCTGTATGGGGGGGGGATGGGGTTCTGGAGTGGATGGGTCTGGATTGGCATTGGGTTGAAGGTGCTCGCCATGGTCATGGTGTGGCGTTATGTCACGGGATATGGGTTGGGTGTGGTGGGTATCTGGATGGAAAAAGGGTTAGGTCTGATCATCCCTGGTTTTGTGCCTACGCCTTTGGGAGAGGTGGTCAGCTACTGGCCAACATGGGTTGAATGGCAAGTCACTGTAGGCGTCTGGGCTTTGGGAATCGTGCTGTTGACTTTGTTGATACAGTATGCGGTCCATGCAAAGAACATTTCTGATGTTGCAGTCGATTCAAAAACGTGTTCAATAGGATTGAATGCATTCTTCGAAAATGCGCAACCAATCAAGAATGATGATGATTTGATTTCATAAGTTCCTGTATGGCTCTGCGTGTCAATTCATCGTGTTCATTCATTTTTGTAACACGGGAAGGAAATCTTCCTGCCTTTGAAGCACGCTCAAAGACATATTCAGCCGATTGAATGCATTGTTCGGCTTCAAGAATGCGCAAAAAATCAAGAGTACTGATTTCAACGATTCGTTCACGGTCGCGCACGATGATTCGTTTGAAAACAGCCGTTTCTTCACACAATAACAAACCTCGCTCGTCATCAAGCAATCGGTCTGGTTCTTCAATGACTTCTACGGCGGCGCGTTCCCCCAAATCAGGGATATGAAGATTGGGCATGGTTGCGCGCGCCGCATTGAACACTTCATAGGCTTTGGTTGGTGCAATCTCAATGTGGGTTCGATGCGCTTTCATCCAGACAATGATGTCTTGTGCGCCTAAATGTGCGGCATCATGCGTTGCTTCATGTAACACCGCATCTGGAATGATAATGTCGGCATTGACATATAGCAGATAATCAAGAGATTCAGCCACCGCTAACGTGATTAATGGCCCTGTATCAACAACAAAAATTTTAAACTTACGGGACATGTTTTGGAAACATCCAAGAATGAGCTAAACGAATTTGTTCTTCACGGCCCATTGTTGGAGCGCGAGGCAGTGGCAAATCCAACTCACTTAACAAGAGTAAAATGTCGCCATATGTTGCGCCTCCAAACCGACGGCGCAACTCAATGGCGGTCATTTTACCACTTGAAAAGGCTTCAAGAGCTGATTTTTGTTGCTCGTTCATAGCGTCACCCAGTGCCGGTGATTTTTATTTTGATGTTGATCCATCCAGATGAATTGCAAGTATACCGCATCAAAGTTCGGTCAGGCCACGTTCGTTGATGAGTTTCAAAATTATTTTCCGAATAATGTCAATTGTATTAGTCCGTTGGGTGACTGTCAAGAATGGTCCATCATGCTCAAGTCGAACTCATGGGATGCCAAGATATTTGTGTGTTTGGAGGGAAAGCCGCAAACGTCCTTTGGAAGCCAGAACCAAGGCCACACAACGCCTCACAGCTTGCGGGTCCGGGATTGAGCCTGTTGCGCGGGGTTGGACCCAGACATTGGGATGCCGTTGGGCACGAGCGAGAATCGCTGCTGTGGAACCACCTTCGGCGGCAAGAACATATTTGATTTCGTTGGCAGCCAGAAAAGTGGTTTCCGGTGCTGTTGTTTTCGGCGAAAGAGTGAGCCAGTCCAGGCCTGAAGCGGGCAGGGGGCCTCCCTCGCCGCTACTCTCCATGGCCACCCAGTAGCCTTGATGCTTCAAGGCCAGAATCAAATCCTGGATGCCTTCCACTGCCAGGGGTTCTCCGCCAGTCAAAACAATATAAGGAATATCTGGTGCGATGTTGGCAATCTGTTCCAGAATTTCCTGACTGGTGAGCCATTGTCTGGTATCGGGATCCCGATGACGTGGTTCATCACACCACGGGCAGGAGAGAGGACAGCCCCAGACCCGAATAAAAATCATGGGTCGTCCGGTCCAACTCCCTTCGCCCTGAATGGAAGCAAACAGCTCGCAGATGGGATAGTGTTGGACAGAAGCCCCAGTCATGACGTGATAGTCTTCAATGGCGACGACATCCTTGGCAGATGGTTTGTGTCCAGGGGTGATCATTTTTTTCGAAAGTTGGGCGCACATGATGGAAATCTGGCCTTTCACTGATGGTATGTCAGCTTCTGATCCTTAATGATGTGCCATGCTGACGTGGAATACCCAGCTTTCATGTAGTAATGTCCATTTTAACAAAGAGGGGGGTGAGGCATCAATGCTTGCGGTCAGTTGATTCTGGCGTTACTCTGTATTTTTTTCATTGATCGGCAAAGGCCAGATGCCTCATGACAACCGTAAATCCTCAAACCTTGGTCCAGGAACTGTTCGGTCCCAACAGTCGGTTGGCCAAAACCCTGCCCGGTTACGAAGCCCGACCCGTACAAACCCGCATGGTCGAACAGGTCATCCAGACCGCCCTGTCAGAAGGAACTTTGTTGGTGGAAGCCCCCACCGGTACAGGAAAAACCCTGGCTTATCTGTTGCCGCTTCTGACCCTGGGACGTCGGGTGATCGTCTCAACAGCCACCAAGGCCTTGCAGGATCAGATCATGGACAAGGATCTGGCCCTGGTCAAGCAGGCTGCCCAACGCCCTTTCACTGCCGCAGCCCTCAAAGGACGCTCGAATTATCTTTGTCTGTATCGCTATCGGGCCTTTCAAAATTCAGGTTTGCCAGTGGTCCATCAGGAACGCGAATGGGCATTCAGATTGGAAGCTTGGTTGGGGACCACCGAAACCGGAGAGCGCGATGAATTCAAGGATATGCCTGAATGGCTCTCCTTGTGGGCCGGGATCAATGCGGGCGGTGATCATTGTCTGGGGCGTAAATGTGCTGATTTCAATGGTTGCTTTCTCAATCGGGCGCGGGAGCGGGCGCGGTCGGTGGATCTGGTGGTGGTCAATCATCACCTGTTTTTTGCCGATCTGGCGGTCAAGGAAGGGGGATTCGGGGAGATTTTGCCCAATTACGATGCCGTGGTGTTTGATGAAGCCCATCGCATTCCAGACGTGGCCACCCGTTTTTTCGCCACCGAAATCAGTAATTTCAAAATGCGGGAGTTGAACAACGATACGCGTCGGGAATTCGAGGATGTGGGCGGCGGGGATGACGCTGTGCTGACCGCTTTGGCTGGCCTGGAAGATGCGGCATTCCGGTTGCGCAATGCCTTTCCCTTAGAAGATCAACGAGTTGGTTTGACTCAGGACGACTTGAAACGTGATCCAGGCAGTGCCATTAATGCCGTCGAATGGGCGTTGCATGGTCTCAAAGAGGCCTTGGAACCCCATCGCATCCGCAGTACCGGATTGGCCGCCTGTGGACGTCGTGCAGAAGAAATGCAGGCCTCCATGGCCAAGATTCGCGCATTGAATGATCCCTCTCAGGTCTATTGGTACGAAACCAGGGGGCGGGGGATTTATCTCACTGCTGCTCCGTTGGAAACCGGTCCCATCATGCGGGATTTGCTTCATCCACGCACCAAAACCGCGATTTTTACGTCAGCCACCTTGACTTCCGGTCCTGATGCGGCTGGATTTCAATTTTTTCAAGAACAGTTGGGTTTGCCACCTGAAAAAGTGACGGTGTGCCAACTCCCACCCGTGTTTGATTATTCCCAGCGCAGTTTGCTTTATTTGCCCCGTCATCTCCCAGAACCAGGAGATCCAGAGTTTTCCAAAGCAGCCGTTGCCGAAATTCTGGCCTTGTTGACCGTCAGTTCAGGCCGTGCGCTCTGTCTTTTTACCAGTTTTCGGATGCTGGAGGTGGTACGAATCGGTATCGAAGGCAAAGTACCCTATCGCATTTTCACCCAGGGTGATGCTGCCAAGGGTGCCTTGTTGGAGGCATTCAAAAAAGAGACTTCTTCGGTATTGTTGGGAGTATCCAGTTTTTGGGAGGGGGTGGATGCACCAGGGGAGACCCTTTCTTTGGTGGTGGTGGATCGTCTTCCATTTGTTTCACCGTCAGAGCCAATGGCTGCGGCCCGGCGTCGCTGGATGGAGTTGAATCGACGGAATTCCTTTCGCGAGATGTTTTTGCCTCAGGCGATTCTTTCATTGAAGCAAGGTCTTGGTCGTCTGTTGCGCAAGACGGATGATCGTGGAGTCATGGTGGTGTTGGATGTGCGTCTGACCACCAAAACGTATGGACGTGATTTTTTGGCCGGAATGCCTGCGGCCCCGGTGACTCACGACATGGAGGCGGTACGCCGTTTTTTCGCATGAAAATGCTCAAAGTGTTGGCCATGGATACGGTTTTTGCTCAAGGAAGTCTCGCCTTGCTGGAAGGGGGGCAGGTGCGGGCGCATGCCACTTTTGCTGGTTCGGAAGGACATGTGGTCCTGCTCCCAGGTGAAATCGAACGGAGTCTGGCCCATGTTGGTTGGTGCGGTCGGGATTTGGATTTGCTTGCGGTGACTGTGGGACCGGGTTCTTTTACGGGGTCACGTATTGCCATGGGAGTGGCCAAAGGGTTTGCTGTGGCACTCGGAGTACCCGTCATTGGCGTCTCCACGTTGGAAGTGCTGGTCGCCAGTGTCGAGGTCGGGGAGGGGGTGTCAGGCAGAAAGGTTGCAGCGATTCTCGACGCACGGCGGGGAGAGGTTTATGCTGCATTGTACGAGGTGCGACCCGGCATGCAACCCGTTCCACGGATGCCTCCAGGGGCCAGAGATCCTTTGTTATGCGCAAAGGAGTTGTCTCTGTTTCCATTGATGGAAAATGAAAAAATAATCTTAACTGGTTCAGGTTTGGTTCCGTATGCCGAGCTGTTCCAAGAAACCCTTGGTTTGCGTTGTGAGATGACTGATCCGGCTTTCTGGCATCTGGATACGGTACGGTTGGGGTTATTGGCCCAGGAACGCATGAATCAGCCTGGAGAACTTCCGGTCGAATGGTTGGAACCTCTCTATTTGCGACGCGCAGATGCCAAAGAACCGGCGATTGGGAATGTTCTGGCACCGGTTGGATGAAACCTGGGTTGAGCAGGTGGCGGCTTTGGAGCACTCCATTGCGGTCTCACCCTGGAGTGCCGAGATGTTGCGCGAGGAGATGCGTCTTGGTTCCTGGCAACAGGTTGTGCTTGCCGGAACCTTACAGGATGCACGATTGGCTGGATATATCGTAGCCCGTCCGCAATTGGACGAGTGGCATCTCATGACTTTGGGCGTGGCCCCTGCTTTCCGGCGGCAAGGAGTGGGACGGCGTCTTCTGCAAGGGGTGATGGATGCAGCCTGTCGGTGTCACGCCAGATGTCTGCTGCTGGAAGTCCGTATTTCGAATCATGCGGCCTGTAAGCTCTATCTCGAATTGGGATTCAAGATCCTCTCGGTTCGACGTGGCTATTACCCGAAAGGCCCCATGGGACCAGAAGATGCCTTGGTCATGGCTCTTGAATGGCCTGCTGGTGCAAGGCTCTCAAACCCGTGAAAATTTGTTTTGGCTTGACAAATACTGGATTATCATGGAACCTTCTGAAGCCTTGCTGAAAAATTGTTTATATCTGTCCACCCAATCAAGGATAATGCCCATGCTTGTCAAAGATGTCATGATCAAGAACGTTCGTACTGCCAAAAAAGACGATTCGCTACGTTCTGTAGCCGCGATTATCTGCACCAGCAAGATCAGTGGTTTGCCGGTCGTTGATGGTAATAAATTGGTGGGGATGATTTCCGAGAAGGATATCCTCAACGGATTGCTGCCCGGTTATCGGAAATTTCTGCGGGATCCTTTGCGGTCACGGGATTTTGAAACCATGGAGGAGGCCTATCAGGATGTGCTTGCCAAAAAGGTGGAAGAACTCATGACCAAACGGGTTTTTTCTGTCTCTCCTGAAGATCCCGTGATGCTTGCGGCCTCTCAAATGGATATTCATCGTTTTCGCCGCATTCCTGTGGTGGAAAATGGCGATGAATTGGTAGGCATCGTCAGTCTTGGAGACATCCATAAGGCCATTTTCAAGCGGGAGTTGGAATTGTAGGAGTTGACGACACCAGTTGGTTAGAGATTATAGATCAATCGGGCTATTCTTGAATGCAAGGAGTTATTAATGCACCGAATCGTCATCCTGTCAGGACCATCCTGTGTCGGTAAAGGCCCGCTTGTCCGCGTCATGCGGATGTTTTATCCAGAATTGATGGCCCATTTCAAGCAATTGGTGTTGTTCAATGATCGCGCTCCCCGTCCAGGGGAAGTGGAAGGCGTGGATTATTTTTTTCGGCCACGGGGTGCCATTGAGGCGTTGCGTGGCAAGGATGGATACATCGTCGCCGATGTCCGTGGAGATTTGCAGGCCCTCGAAGTGGCCCAACTGCAACGCATCCTGGATGCGGGTCAGGTTCCTTTTTTTGAAGGCAATCCCTTTGTGCCCGCCAAACTGCGAGAGGCGGGTCTCTTCGAGCAATTTCCGACCCTTTCGGTGTTTCTCTCCCCGCTGTCCAGAGAGGAGATTCTGTTTCTCAAAACACTGACCATTGGTGTGGATTTGAACAAGTTTGTCAGCGACGTGCAACGCCGCAAACTGCTTCACCGCACCATGCGTCAAAAGATGCATTTGTCTTTGCGGGATTTGGAAAACATCGAAAAACGGTGTGCCAGTGCCTTCACAGAAATGCGCGAGGCTTGGAAATTCGATCATGTGATTCACCTGCATGATGGCGAAGGCAACGAAAATTGGGATGCCTATTATTACCCGATTGGCAGTGCCCGCAAAGCCATGCTTGCGTTTGCCTCCTTGCTCCGTGGAGAGGACCGCCCGGCAGGTGTGGACGATCCATGGTCCGAAGATCTGATACCATAAAGGAGCCAATCAACTGTGGGTAAGGAAATTGAACGTAAGTTTCTGGTAAAAGGGGATGCGTGGCGTTCCCTGGGGCAGGGCCAACTGTATAAGCAGGGGTTTCTCTCGACGGTCAAGGAACGAGTCGTCCGGGTACGGATTGTGGGTGACTTGGCCACTTTGACCATCAAGGGGGTTGCGGATGGGATCACTCGACTTGAATATGAATATAATATTCCAAAAGAGGATGCCGAAGTCTTCATGAATATCTTGTGCGAACGTCCCATCATTGAAAAAACCCGCTATCGGATTCCCATGGGTGATGTGGTCTGGGAAGTGGACGAGTTTTGGGGTGAGAACCAGGGCTTGATCCTGGCTGAAGTGGAATTGACCGACGTTGATCAAGAGCTGAAGGTGCCCCATTGGATAGGCCAGGAAGTCTCAACAGACCCACGGTATAGCAATTCCAATCTGGTGCACATGCCTTATTCCCGGTGGTGAGATTCTGCATCATCTGGTTGATTGCGAGGTCTCCACCCAGTTCCGGTATGGCCCTTCCGATCTGATGCAGATGCCCTGATTCCGGTTGGGGGCTTCTGCATCAGCCGTTTGATTTGATCAAGGACATGAAAGCGTGGCAGTTTATGCAATTGGTGATGTGCATGGGTGTCTTCCAGAGCTGAAAAAATTACTCGACGCCGTGGGATTTCGAGCCAGGCATGATCGATTATGGTTTGTGGGGGATGTCATCAATCGGGGGCCGGATTCCCTGGGGACCGTGCGTTTTATCCGTGACCTGGGGGAGAGGGCCATTACCCTGATGGGTAACCATGAAGCGCGGGCGATGATTGGATTGGGTGGTTTTGCCGATCCTTCTTTTGACCGGCAGATGGCGTTTTTGACCCAGGCACCGGATCGTGTGGAACTCTTGTCGTGGTTGCGTCAGTTGCCTTTCATGCATCGCGATGAAACATTGGCAACCAGTATGGTTCATGCAGGCCTTTATCCTGGCTGGAGTATCGAGGATGCCATGATGCGCGCCAGGCAGTTGCATGACGTCATGCAAGATGATAAAAAATTTGGACCCTTTTTTGCAGAGTTTACCGATCATACCCCGGAAGTCGAACCAGAGGAGGGGGATAAAACCGCCCGCTTGCGTTTTGCCTTTTCGGTGCTGACCAGAATTCGTCTTTGCAAAGAGAATGGGCAGTTGGTTTGGACAAATCCTGTCTTGAGTCCAGGTCAACCTTATGTGCCGTTATTGAACGATTCCTGTCGGCCTTGGCATGAGCTGGGTCAATGGTCGGATCGTGAAACCGTCGTCTATGGACATTGGGCTGCTGCGGGTTTACAGTTGAATGGTCGTTTTTGGGGACTGGACTCTGGGTGCGTTTATGGTGGAAAATTGACGGCGGTTCGTTTGGATCATCCAGACCGACCTTTGATGCAGGTCTCTTGTCCCTGTTATGTTCCGCCGGAGTTATAATGGTGCTGGCTTGGAGGCTAAAGCATGGGAGTTGCCGTTCGTGAAGTACAAGACATGGCATCAAAGCCCCTCTTGGTCATTGAACTGAGCGGTAATTTTGACTATGGTGTCAACCGGGAGTTTTTGAATATTTTCAAGAACCGGGAAGACTTATCATCCCTGCCAATCAGGGTGGATTTTACCAATGTGGCGCACATTGACAGTGCTGCATTGGGTATGTTACTGATGTTGCGAGAGAAAGCTGGCGGGACAGAATCCAATGTCACCATTTCCGGCTGCAATTCCAATCTGAAAAAAATTTTTGGCGCAGCTCATTTTGACCGGTTGTTCCATTTTGTCTGACCCATGGATGTTGATACCTGTGTCACGCCAGGGGGAGACTTCAGTTGGTATGGGAGTCAAATATGAATAGTTTTGCCGATCTCCAAAAACGACTGGCGCAAATTCCATTTTTCGTTGAATTTACAGAAGAAGAGATGGAACATGTCCATAATAATGGATTTTTCAAGTTTTTCAAACAGGATGCAACGATTATCCGCGAAGGAGGCGTGGACCGGACATTGTTTGTGTTGATCTCTGGTGAAGTCAAAGTAACCAAACAGTGCAGTCCTGAGCTGATTCTGGCCATTTTGCGGCCTGGTGACATTTTTGGTGAAATTGCTTTTGTGGCACGCCAAGTGCGTACCACCAACGTTATAGCAATGACCAAAAGTTTAGTTTTTCAGTTGGAAGAAAAACGATTTTCCGTTCTTCCTCCTGAAATGAAAGTAAAAATTCAACAACAAGCCGTCAATCTCCTCATGTCGCGTTTGGAAGCCATCAAGAAAGCAACGGCTTTCCATCAAGAGTGACTGCCAACAGGCCAAAACCAACGAACGCAATCCTCCACATGGCGGATCAATTCGTACAATTCCCCTTCTGCCATTTGAGCCACACTCTCTGGCCCAGTCACACCAAAACGGCTGACAATGCCGGCATGTACCTTGGGATGACGTTGCAACAGTTCCAGTTTGGCCCATAGTGTGTCGCTGCTTTGGTGCATGATGGTCTCTCCAGTTGAATGATCGTTGGATGGACCTTAAGCAAAAAAGGCACCAAATTTTTCAATGGGTGAGGTGACCACCCTGTGCGGTTGCGCACTTATTGCGACCATCTTGGGAGGCGTTGATTCGGGGCTTCCCCAAACCCTGACAGAGGGGGATGGTTCCCCTTGGATCTATAATGGTTCAAAACAACATATCCTAAGATGGTCTTGGAATAGCCTTGGGCAAACAAAATATATAAGTATATATAAATTGATATGTGTACACAATAATCAATGCTCCATGCCTGATACGCACTTGACAGATCTATAAGGGAGAGGTATACTTGACATAATTATTGAAGCATTGTCATAAATTTAACTAATTATTGGTTTTTTTTAAGTTATTAATAATAATTTTAATATTATAGACGCATCTCTAAAAAATTTTTTTTAACCGTTTGTCTGAAGAGCAGCACGTTTTCAAATTGAATGGGATGAAATCATGGAAAAAGCTGTTTTTATTTTATCATTCGATTGCGAAGGAAAATGGGGGGTGGCAGACCAATTGACTCCCAAGATTGAGGAAACATTTACTACGAATCGATTAATTTCTGTTTATCAGAAAATAATCGATATTCTTGACAAATACGAGCTGAAATCAACTTTTGGATTTGTAGCAAGTTTCATATTGTCGCAAGATTTGGTGGCATCCAATAGGGCATGGTTTTCCAAAGACAATTGGAGTGATGGTGGCAGGTGGCTGGAGCCGTTTTTGCGAGATTTTCACAAAGGTCGTACAGATGGTTGGTTATGCCAGGAAGCTTTTGAAATGGTAAGAAAGCAATCTATACACGAAATAGGATCCCACGGCTTCAGCCATATCCCGCTTAGTGAAACCAATATAGATGTTGACACTTTTAACCATGAAATGATCCATATTAGAAAGGTTGAACATTTGTATAACTATTGTTCAACAACTTTTATTTATCCTTGCAATCAAGTCGGTTATTCTGATCAATTAAAAAATTTTGGTTTCCTTGCTTTTCGTCCTGCGGCACTCTCGGAACTCTCACGCAACCAAATGATGCGAGGTAAACGTCTGATTTCTGAATGGATTCCAATATGTCCAAGTCACGCGCATGCTGAACCACATGTTCCTTTGGCTTTGCCACCAGGAATACTGCTCAATTATCGAAGTGGAATGCGATGGTTGGTGCCAACTTCCTTGACATTAAAAAGAATCAATGCTTATCTTGATCATGCCATTAAATCCGGTGGTGTTGCTCATTTATATTCTCATCCACATAATTTCATCACAGGCAAAAATCAATTTGCACTTTTGGAAGGTGTTTGCAAACTGGTATCTGAAAAAGTTCGTCAAGGAAATTTGCAAATCATGACTCAACATGAATATTGTATGAAATTTCAGTGAAGCATGCATTTTTCAGGTTGATTGTCATGCATTCCACATCCTTTTAAAGAAAATCAACATGATAAAAGAATCTGCTCCGTCTGCTCCAGCGACGATCCAATTGCGTGATGCACAGTTAGATGATTATATTGGCATAAAAAATCTCTGCATCAACAATGGTCTCTTACTACCCGATGAAAAAATCTGGCGACGGCGTTGGGAACAGAATCCTCTTATTTTGGAAGGCAACGTATCCTGGTCTGTTGGTTGGGTTCTGGAAACGTGTGACGGAAAAATTGTTGGATACTGCGGCAACATCCCAATGGCATATCGACTCGAAGACAGGAATATCACCGCCGCAACCACAACGGCTCTGGCGGTGGATCCATCTTACAGAAGCCATTCTCTGCCACTTTTGCAGCGTTTTTTTAAACAAAATCATGTTGATTTGTTTATGGTATCATCGGCAAACGAATCATCTGGAAAGATTTATAAAGCTTATGGGATGAAAATAACACCTTCACCTTCCTATGAACAAGCACTTTTTTGGGTCACAGACCCTATCCCTTTTTTTCAGGCCATGTGGTATCACAAAGGATGGTGGTTACCAAAAATTTTTGGATGGATGGCCGGTAGAATTTTTAAAATTTGGTCTGCGATTTTATTTTTTAAGATACAAAGCAAGAAAACAAAATGTAAAACCGTGTACAGTTATGATGAAAGATTTGATTTTTTTTGGGCAAATCATTTGTTTCTGAAGAAACGCTTGGCATTTGTACGCGACCAAAAAAATTTGACTTGGCATTTTCAACATTTTTTGGATACGGGGATGGGATGGGTTGCCATTTATGAACAGGATGGCGAAATATTGGGTTATGCCATTTTTATCCGCAGAGACAAATCTGAAATCGGTTTATCCAGGCTTCAACTCGCGGATATTCAAGCAATCAATGATTCACCCGACATTATTCGGGAACTGTTTATCTATGGTCTTCAGCAGGCACGCATACAAGGTGGACATGTCCTGGAAGTGATTGGTTTTAATCAAAACAAAAGAAAAATTTTTAACGAGTTTTCTCCAATGGTGCGTTTGATTACCAGTCATCCTTATTTGTACAAATTGGCGAATCATAATAAAAATATGGCACAAGATATGAATGATATCAATGTTTGGGATCCATCAATTATTGATGGTGATGCGGGTTTGTAATGGGACTGAAGCCCCAATTAATCAATGTGCATGGTATGAGACTTTTCCAATATTTCAAACAAACCCAACACTGGATGAAATAACCAAACAATTCGACGACCTTGAAAGGCTACAGCTGGCTTTGGTTTTCTTATAACATAAAATTTTTGTTTTTTTGCAATGGAAACTGCTTCTTCCAAATCTGGAACTTCTAAGCATAAATGATATAAGCTATGCTTAGATGATATATAATTTTTTACTGGAGAAGTATCATCTAAAGGTTCAACCAACTCCCACACAACATCACCTACAGAAATAAATGCTACATTCACCTTTTGTAGTGGATCGACAAATCGTTCAGCATTTGGCGCAATAGCAATTATGGACTTAACAGCCATACCAATATGATGCAAACGAGCTTGCGGACCAAAATATTCAAAGACATCTAAGTTTATCATATATATTTTTCAATGATTTGGATGTGAGCTGGGAAAGTATAGCTTTGCGTTTTTGTATTCCACATAAAAATTCTGTCTTCTTTTATAGCATGAAATCCCGATCCACGCATCACATCAAGACATGGTTTATTTTTTTCAGTAGGCAAATATTCTGCTTGCACACAGGTAATTCGTTTTTCCATGCAATAAGAGATCACTTTAGCCAGCATGGTTTCCTCTACACCACGCTTAAACACCCTGCAACTAACAACAAAATCAATAATTTTTGCACAGTCATCCTTGATATCTATGCTTATTATCCCTGTCAACCCTGAGTCACCATATTTGTCGGATACGTGACAAGCCCATAACGCTCTATCTCCGTCAGACAACCATGCGTTAAGTTCAGCTTCAGTCATACGACGTGTGCTTAGGTTCATTTGATTGGTTTTGTTGATAAGTTGAACAATTCTTTTTCTGTTGTTATCGTTCATTTTTTCTAAAGTTATTTTCATTTGAAGCGTTGCCAACCATTCATCCAGACTTTCAGTTTGGGTTTTGGATAAATCCCGTATTTTTTCTGCATGATACATGGCACTACGTTCCACATCTTCCGCAGTCAAGGCGATTTGATCAAAACAATTCAAATCTTCCAAGGCTTGAAGATAATGGAGTGGATCATCGGGCCACTCTGGTACCAACACTTCCGGGAAGGTCTCACGTACACGTCCCCGTTCAAATGGATTATCATCAATGAATACTACGGATTGCAATCCAAGATTAAGGGATTGCACTAAATTTTTGATATTTTCTGCCTTGTCACTCCAGTTGATGCGCCAGTCAACAAAATCTTCTGGTCGCAATACCATTTCTGGATGGTTTCTGATGGCATTCAAAGCGGTCAATTCTTCATTTTTGCTGACTATGGCCAATAAAATACCTCTGTTTTTAAGAGCTTTCAGCATACGTTGAAAATCCACAAACGCTTCTCCAGCGGGGTGATGCCCACCGAGTACCACTCCTTGCCAACCCACTTCACCAACAACCCCACCCCAAAGTGTATTATCCAGGTCCAGGATGATCAGTTTTCTGGAGAATCCCTGCATGGCGGCCAATCCAGCCTTGATATCACGCACAGCTTCTTTGAATACCGCATTGGTAAAAGCCATCTTGCCCGCATACCACTGCTTCGGATTGGTGGCTTTATTGCCTACCATTCCAATCCATCGGCGTGCGTCAATGAAGTAGATATTGTTTGCTTGAGATAATCGTTGTGCAAGACGTAAATTCATGTTCAACAGTGTATAGCCGATCCCAGTATCTGGACGCATATCCAACAAGCCCATGCCACGCCTGGTATCAGGTTGAGTCCATGATGGCACAAAAATTACATTGACTTTTTTTTGAACAGCCAGGATATATTCGGCAAACGCATCAACTTCTTTAAGTATGTCAGAATCGACAACAGATTTTCCGTACAGGAGATTCCCAAAAGCAGGAATCATTTTTTCCGGTCGAGTCCAAATGATCAAACCTTCTGGATTTAATCCCCGTTCAACGCTGGCCAATTCCAGAAGCGTTGGGATAACACGATCAAACCCAGCGATTTTGGTTTCCACAAGAGGTGATTGTTGATCATTGTTGAGCAGACCGCCCAAGGAATTGATCGTAAAGTCGGAAATCAAAAACAGTTTAAAACGAGATTCACTCAAGTCAATCACCTATCAATCTGATAATATAAGATACAAATTGACTGATACTGCTCAAAGGTCCATTTTCAACCAACATATTTTCTAATTCATTCATCAATGAAAGACTGACATTCAATTGTTCTGCGACCATGTCATCAACATAAATAAGCAGATTGATCAAATGTAAAGAATCTATTGCACCATTCGAACCAACCAGCACCGTTTCGTCGTTTTTACTGATATGGGAACTGACAGGCAATTCTTCATTGATCGCATCAATGCCTGTATAAATAATTGATCTGATTTTTTCTTCCATCTGAGCGTGATTCATTGGTGTTGTGTATCCAAGTAAGTAATTTTATGTGGTTTTGTCATGCCAGGAAGCAAAAATATATAAAATTGATTATTATAAATAATTGTCCTCTGGCAATCAGAAGATCCCTTCTCAGGCATCCTATCGACGCTTCCTTGTTCTAAGCGCGTATGTGAATTTAACATTGCAAGTATAATCCCTGCTTCGCAGGTCTGTCAAGATGCATAGTGCAACCAAGTAAAAAATTCTATTGGTTTATAATATAAAAATTTATATTTATTATGATATTTATTGTTGTTTTGCATCATACACACTCATAAACAAACGAATAAAATTTTTTTATCATTTTCATGGCAAGATTCAAGATTTTCGATTTGTTCAACAATGAGTGACACCCCATTTTTTCAATGAATGAGGTGATCAACCCTGTGCTGGCAAAGGCTCCTTTTGATTGCTGTACATGTCAGAGGCACTCAATACCGATCTGGCCGTGCGAAAACCAACAAAGGAACTGCGCAGCTCATGCATAATAAATCGTTGATTGCATTGAAATTTGTCAGATGTGTTGTCGCGCCAGGAACCGCCTCGCAAAACCCGGTGTGTGCCCATGTCCGGTGACGAAAGTTCCTGGTTGCGATATTTGTTATAAACATCCATCTCATACCAATCCTGACACCACTCCAAGACATTGCCGCTCATCTGGTACAAACCCCATACACTGCATCCCTCTGGATAATTCCAAACTCTGCAAGTCGTGTCTTTTCCAATATTTTGGTTGTTATGGCAGTAGGTATCATCCCACTCCTTGCCCCAGGGATAAGGACGACCATCCTCACCACGCGCCCCCTTTTCCCATTCCAGTTCCGTGGGCAATCGCAATCCGGCCCATCGACAATAATCGGTTGCATCCTTCCAACTGACGCATACCACTGGATGATCCTCTTTCCCGACCGGATAGTTCGTGCCTTTCCAAATGGGAGTGCCCCAATCCGCCTGATCCGGCGGTCGATGTCCGGTCTCATCCACAAAGCGTTTGTACTGGGCGTTGGTCACCGGATGCAAAGCCAGATAAAATGCCGGCAGCTTCAGTAAAAAGGGGGGATTTTCCCCGGCCAAAAAGGTTCCTTCATGGATCAAGGCCAGCACTGTTCCGTCTTGCTTGTTTTCGCTCAACAGAGGCAGCCCATTGACCAACGACTTTTTGATCTGTGGACGCGGGCGATCCTGAGGCTGTTGTGCAAACGATGCCAAACAGGCGTGGCCTTCGGCTTGCCATTGACGCAATGGTTCCATTTCCGCGTCAGAGGATTTGCTCAATGGCACGACTTCTGCCAAGGCTTGCAGAAGATCTCTCTGGGTCATGGGTCGTTTACCTTGCGGGTCTGAAAAGGCTGTAAATCGTGCCTCCATCACCACTCGTTCAATCTCCCGTCCCACAAAGCCTTCACTTTGTTCTGACAATTCCAACAGATCCAATTCCTGTTCCGGGGATTTCACATCGGCGCAAAGCAGATGAATCTTGAAGATCTCCATCCGTTCGTTCAGATTGGGCAGATCCAGCAAAAAAGTCCGATCAAACCGCCTTAGCAGTTCTGACGGCACATCCTTAAGGATGTTCCCGGTTGCCAAAGGAATTATTTTTGTGTCAGCATCAAAAATTTTTGCAATCAAGACATCCAACCATTCGTGTCGGTGTGTTATGGTGCCAGGGGTGCGTTCTGGAATCCCCGCAAAAAAGGTTTCCAGTTTGTCCAGCCAGAGCAAGCAAGGAGACAGGGTCTCTGCCAGGGTCATGGCTTGACGGATGATCTGTCTCGATTCTTTCCGTCCGGCATGGCCTAGCAGAGCCATATCCAGACGCAACAGGGGAAGATTCCATGTGTGCGCAATCATTTCAATACATAAATTTTTCCCTGTACCAGGGATACCTGTCAAGGCAAGCCCACGTGGAAAAGGAAGTGCGGGGCTAGACGGCTCCATAAAAAACCGTTCACGTTTACACACCCACTCTTTGAGCAGACCCAGCCCGCCAACATCAGCCAAGGTTTTCCTGGTGGTCCAAAATTGCAGTGCTTTGTACTTCCGAATGGTGGCGTGTTTAAGATCATGGATCTGTTGTAACGCGCGGTCCTCGCCTGAGGGGAGGAGGGGGAGTGCCATGGTAAACGCCAGTTTGGCTTGATTGGCGGTCAATCCCAGGGCCGATGAAATGAATTTTTGTTGCAATGAATCTTGTATCACAACGGCATTTGATAATGAATCGGTGACCATTGTGAATAGTTCAGTTAATTCGATGCGATCCGGCAAGGCGACATTCAGCATCACCACATCATCTATTAATTCTGGCGGGAGTTGCGATGAGGGAGAGGTGATCAGCCAGCAGTGACCCGCGACACGCAGATGGGGAATCAGATTGCGCAGCTTGCGGGTGATGACCCTCTGGCGGGATTTGTTCCAGAGTTGATGAAATTCCTTGAATAACACCACATGGCCTGGTGGGGACTCTTTGGCCAGGTTCCAAATCGTATCCAGGGAGGTTCCACGCAATACGATGGGTTTGGCCCCTTGTCGAATGACTGTGCAATGGTTTGCCACATCCCAGGTGACAATACCCATTTGTTGGAGTTCAGGCATTGTTTGCAGCATTTTGATCACCCGTTCCTCTTCGGTGGTCACCAATTGGATCATGGGGGGGCGGGCTGCAAACAGTTTGCGCAATTCATCTTGAAAACCCATTATATATTCTCCCAGTTTTTTGGTTTCCCACTTGCATGCGGGACAATCATTGGCACAGTTCAGGGGCAAAGCCTCTGGTGGGGGAGGTCTGTTTCATCAAATTGTTTTCATGATCAATCGTCTGGCTTGTCTGGGCGGTGGTGCCCCAGACAGGTCATGCCTGGTATGGGAGATGGTTTGCATATCAAGTGCCATGGCCGCACCCAAAGCAGAGGGATCCATCTCTTCCATACTGGAAAAACCCTCCAACACCAAGCGTGACAAACGTGGCAATGCGATGTTGTGGGTTTGATGGGTTGTGGCAAACAGCCAATCACAAAATGTCATAAAAACAGCAAAAGGGGAACGATTTTTGAAAACCAATGCCAAAGTCCTGGGAAAGCGTCCTGAATTGCCTACCAGATCCCAGTAGCGGGCAAATCGTTTGTAACGGCGCATGGTGAAAAAATCAATGCGTTGGCTGGCCAGGAGTTCATAGGGAGGCTCGGAACTGAAAATCATGCCTTCTGCATCGGTCATGGTGGTCAAAGGGGTTCCGGCAAGACGTTTCAGAATGCCAACCTGGATTTCGTGTGGGGCGATGGCGATCAAACGGTCAAATCCGGCGGCGAAACTGGCGGGGGTCTCTTTTGGCAATCCCACGATCAGGTCGGTATGAATATGGGCTTGAGTGGCGTCAAGCAGCCAGGAGAGATTTTCAGTGGCTTTGTCCGTGTCCTGATGGCGGTGGATGGCGCGCAAGACCTCTGGATTGAATGATTGAATGCCGATTTCCAATTGCAAGGTTCCGGCTGGAAAGGCTGCCAGGCGTTGTTTGATCTCCTCAGAGAGACGATCCGGGATCATTTCAAAATGGACAAACAATCCATCTAGATGATTTTTAATAAAAAAATCAAGAATTGTGACGGCATGCGCATCGTCGAGATTGAAGGTTCGATCCACGAATTTGAAATGGCGTCCACCACGCTCCAGGAGGCTTTGCAAGTTGGCCAGAAAGGGCGGCAAGGCAAAACGCCTGACTTTGGCATCTCTTGCAGAGAGACAAAAGGCGCAACGATAGGGACATCCCCGTGAGGATTCCACATACAGTTGTCGTTGAGCCAGATCCGTTGCATTGTAATCGTCATAAGGCAACTGCAACCCATGCAATTCCGGGGGGGGGGCCATGATTTTTTTCAGGTGGTGGTGATGAGTACCAGCAAGTATCTCTTGACATAGTGTCGAAAAAACCTCTTCGCCTTCGCCAGCAATGAGATGATCGGCCAGCTCAAACAAAGGGCGGTCATCCAGGGCATGACCGACCTCTGGTCCCCCCAGAATCAGTTTTATGTCAGGACGGAGTTGTTTGAGCAGGCCAGCGGTGCGGGTTACCAGGTCGGTATTCCAGATGTAGACCCCGCATCCTACAATGCGTGGTTGGCAGGCCAGAATCGTTTCGATGACCTCTTCGGGCCGATGTTCCAGATTGAATTCCAACATGCGGGTCTGTTCCCGCAGAGGCCCCAGATTGGCCAGAATGCAGCGCAACCCCAGTGAGGCATGTCTGTAGCGTGCATTGAAGGTCATCAGAACGATTTCTGCCATGATTCACCGTGACATTTATGGTAGCCTGTTGCCTTGTTTCCATACAAATGAAGCCAAGGAGGAGCGTTTCATGACCGAAAGAACAGCACCAACCCATTTGAGTGAACACAAAGGGAAGCAGCCCCTGGAAAAAAATGTGGAACCTGTGCCATCAGGATTGCAACGTCCTCTGGTTCCGGGTTTGACCCGTTTGCTGTCGGGTCTGCCTATTAAAGAAGAGATCCTTGATCCGGCCAATCCCAATTTGATTGTGGATCGGGATCATTAGACCAAGGGAATGATCATAACATGATGCCACCCACTGAGCAAATTGATCCCGAACGTTATCTGGCGTTGGTGATGGCCTTGGCCAAGGAGGGGAATGCCAAGGCTCAACACAATCTTGGTGCTTTGTACCTCAAGGGATTGGGCGTGCCAAACGATCCAGCGTTGGCAGCGGAATGGTTCACCAAGGCCGGGGATCAGGATGAAATGCAATCCCAGCACAATCTGGGAATCTTGTATTTGCGCGGCATTGGTGTACCCAGGGATCCCAGACGCGCCTTTGTCTGGTTTCGACGGGCTGCCTTGCAAGGCGATTCCAAATCCGCTCATTGCCTGGGATCCTTGTATGCTGAAGGGGTGGGCGTGAAGCAGGATCTGGTACGTGCTTATATCTGGTGGAGTCGTGCCATGCCAGGGGTGCCAGAACCGTTGCAAGAACAGATTCATCAGGCATTGGATGTGCTGCGTACAGAACTGGATCCGCAATCGATCAGTTATGCAGAAGAACGGATTCACCAGGTGCTGTCGGATGAGTGAGGCATGATTGATACTCATTGTCATCTTGACATCCCGGCATTTGATCATGATCGTCTGGAGGTCTTGGAGCGGGCACGTCAGGCTGGAGTGGTTCAATGTCTTATTCCTGGGGTGCGTCTGTCGGATTTCCCCAGGATGATGGCCCATGCGAGTCCAGAGCTGTTGATTGCCTTTGGATTGCATCCCATTTATTTGGAGGATCATCCTGTGGATGGCGTTGCTCAACTGGAATCGTGGGTAGTGCGGTGCAAGCCGGTGGCCATTGGCGAAATCGGGTTGGATTTTCTGGAACCAGCCCAAAGTCATGAGGCGCAACGGATCCTCCTGGAAGAGCAACTGCGTTTGGCCAAACAGTATCGCCTGCCGGTGTTGTTGCATGTCCGCAAGGCTCATGATCAGGTTTTTTCCCTGTTGCGTCGGTTGGCCTTTCCATGGGGTGGGATTGCGCATGCGTTCAATGGCAGTTTGCAACAGGCCCATCGTTTATTGGATCTGGGGTTTTGTTTGGGATTTGGCGGAGTGGTGACTTATGAGCGTGCCAGGCGTATACGTCATCTGGCGACGGTGCTGCCTGATGAGGCTTTGGTATTGGAAACCGATGCCCCTGATTTGTCTCCGGTTGGACAGGCCGGAAAGCGCAACGAGCCTTGCAATCTTTTGGCAGTTGCCCAAACCCTGGCCGAGTTGCGTCATATGGAACTTGGGCGTATCATGGAGATCACCACTCACAATGCCCGGAATGTTCTGGGTTTATCAGGCAGGTGTTGAATGTCCCCATTGGGGTTGTATACACGGACGGAAATTCTGGTGGGCCGTGCTGGTCTGCATCGATTGCAACAGGCTCATGTCCTGTTGGCTGGTTTGGGAGGCGTGGGTGCTTTCGCGGCAGAGGCGTTATGTCGCGCGGGCATTGGTCGTCTGACGTTGGTGGATCATGATGTGGTGGAATGGACAGACTTCAATCGACAATTGCCATCCAGTCTGGAGACTTTGGGACAGAAAAAAACAAAAGTTATGGGTGATCGTCTATCATTAATCAATCCAGAGTGTGAATTAATAATTTTGGATCAATTTTTGACCCCTGCTTTGATTCCAGCGATACTGGATGCCGCCCAACCCAACTGGGTACTGGATGCCATTGACAGTCTCAATTCCAAAGTGGGTTTGCTGGTTGAAGCGCGTACACGTGGATTGCGGGTTGCCAGCAGCATGGGAGCGGGTGGACGTCTGGATCCCAGTGCTTTGCAAGTGGGCGATCTCATGGATTCCACCATTTGTCCCCTGGCTCGTGATGTGCGAAGACGACTGCATCGGCGTGGGTGTGGACGTGGGATCATTGCGGTCTGGTCCATTGAGCCTCCAGCGCGGCCATTGCCACCAGAACCGACATCTTTTGGACGCCCGCGTGCTATCAATGGTACAATCAGTTATCTTCCTGCTTTGTTTGGTATGACTTTGGCTGGTGTTGTTATCCGTAATATTTTGCAGTCAGAAACGTGAAACCGAAACCCTTTCGGGATGTGAAGTGTTTAATTAGTGCCTGGCAGAAAAAGCCGATTTTTTTGACATCTCCCATCCTAATACATGCTCGCGGATGCAAAATTGAGACAAATCTCGTCAAAGAGAGTCAGCGAGAACA
>JAMOBH010000039.1:0-24571 GCA_039908085.1 Magnetococcus sp. YQC-5 | reverse complement strand
ATGGCGGCTTTGCTCAATCATCAACCGATCCCTTTCAGTCACGGAATCCCGGAACCATGGCCAATTCTGCCTAAAATCGAGGGGATATGAAAAAACCTACCCTTGTAAGATGCATGAGGGGGGTGCAACAGTCGGTTGCCGACCAAGTGTTACGCACGGCAAAACGGGAGATTCCGTACCGTGGCGGGAAGTATTGATTGATGTCGCAGGCCAGGAGGTCGGTTTGTCTTTGGCCGGAGCGCGACATAAGGAAGGATTGACGCAGAGGCACCTTTCCTTAATGACAGGCATCCCAAAACGGCATATCGCAGCCATGGAGACTGGGAAACGTCCCATCGGGGAGCAGAATGCCTTGATTCTGGCCAATGCCCTGAACGTGGATTATCGGATATTTTTGTAGGTGGAGTGGCCATCAGGTTCGTTTCGGTTATCTGACGAGGCACTTGCTTTTTTGGAGAACTGGTATGAAACCTGAAGCTGAAATTCAAATGACCAAGCATGCAGGCATTGATCAATGCGCTTGGCTTGATTGATGCAAAACGATTCATAGCGTCCATTTCTCATGATCGATTTGATTACAGCGAGTGACGTCGTCATGGTCTGCCGCAAATGTCTGTCCATGAATGGGCCAAGGCAGCTCATGGTTTTTATGAATAACTGAAGACGGAAGATCCGTAACCATTTTATTAATACAGGGTTGACAATAAGTGTATACTATGAAAAGCAAAATTATTTATATTTTTTTTATAGGTGAGATTTTGTTTCCTTCCATCGCCTTGACCGCGCCCCTGGATGAGTTTCTCACCGCCACCCACGGCTTTGAACCCTGGCATGGAGAGGGGGAAGTGGGGATGGATGTGATGAACAGCTCGGTGGATATTTTCAAGATGCGGGAGAACAAGACCAATGTCGGGGGCAGTTCCATCGGGGATTATACCGGGGGCCATGTGCGTGGAGGGTTGGCATTGACCCGTCGCCTGTGGGTGGATGGGGCAGCCTGGTCCAGAAAAATCACCACTCCTTATGACAAAGGTGAAAGTTTGACTTTGCAGGGGGGGGCACAATTTCAAGTGACCCAGCCATTTGGGTGGTTTCCGGCAGTGGCGTTGCGCATGAGTGCCTGGAGAGATTCTTCTTCTGAGGCGGTCAAGGCCTCTCCTTCCTCCATCACCATGGCGGGAGCCTCCACGACAGCCGACAAGATCCGTGTCGAACAACCTTATGATGAACAGGTGCAACTGGATCTGATCAGTACTTGGCAAATGTCTCATAATAGTACTTTTTCCACATTTTTGAGTTATGGAAAAAGCAAAGTGGATTTCGAGAATCTCTATGTCACGAATCTGAAAAATGTGCAGGTCAATAGCTGGAAGGGGAATGCCAACGGGGAGTTCAAGGTACTCATGTATGAGGACGGTTCCAAGACCGGGGTGCAACTGACCTGTATGAGTGCCAATTGTTCTGTTTCCATGGGGCGTGAGAATGGTGATTACCTGAATGCCACGTATCCGAATTCCGCAGATCTGCCAAGGTTACCGGTTACTTCCTCAACCGTACCGGAAGGGTTGAATATCGGTTATGATGCCAATTATTATCAGCTGGGGGGGATGTATTCCTGGTACACCCCGCAATGGCGGACCCGGTTGGGATATCGGTACATGAAATTGAATCGGGATCTGGATCCGGCGGTCACTCAGGCAGGCAAGGCCTTGATCGATTCCAACCATTTTCTGTCCGGGGAAGTGGGCTACAAGCCCCCTTTCAAGATGTTTGAGCATATCGGTTTGTTTGTGCGCGGGCAGTTGATGATGAATCAGTTTGTTGGTGAGCTGCCATTTACATATAATCTTTTCAGTGCGCATAAGTTTGATAGTCGTTATGGTTTGGTTACTTTTGGCGTTACTGGGGGGTTTTAGGCGGTGGCTCTCTATTTTTAGTTTAATTGAATTTTGAGGTGTGGCGTGGGTGTTGTCATTCATTCACATGCACGAGAACGTATGATGAATCGTGGTGCTTCCGAAGAGGAAGTGGTGGCTGCCATCAAGCATGGGGAACGGTTTCTGGCCAAGCAGGGTCGTCAAGGTTTTCGAAAAAATTTTTCTTTTGATGTTGAATGGCGTGGAAAAAGGTATGCGAATAAACTGGTTGAACTGTTCGCCGTGGCAGAAAATGGTGATTGGGTGGTGGTGACAGTTATTGTCAAGTTTTATTGATCAGGAGGTCAAGGTTCATGCGTCTTATCTATGATCCCAGTTACAACGTTGCTTACATCCATATCCGGGAAGAAACGGCGGAAGTCGAGACCATTCGTGTTAGCGACGAACTCAACATTGATCTTGCTCCAGATGGCACAGTTTGCGGTATTGAATTACTGAACGCCACCGAACAGTTGTTACAACAGGATCATGGGAAACTGGTTGTTACCAATATCCATACTGGTACAGCACGAGAATTGTCGCTGACTTTTTAAGGTGCTTGGCATGGTGAAACGCTACCGGAGTTTGGCGATGTCCGGTCAAGTGGATCAAAGTCATGCAGATCGTTTGAGTGTTACGTGTTTTGATTGATGATGATGCACAATGGTTTGTACTGGGAAAGGCGTTTTGTCTTGCAGGCGCGTTACAATTCCTTGTACCCGATAAGCGCAGCCTCCCAATTCCATCTCTTCCCGGCCAGCCCGGTTCATGTCGCGCAGGGCTTGGGCCAATTCATCCCCGGTGGCGCAATATCCGAGTTCCAGATCAGCCAAGCGGGCATCCGAGGTCCAAAAATAGCGTCCAGGTCCACAGTACCAATCAGATGTTTGATTTGACATCGATGTATCCTTTCAGCAGAGTTCTTTGTATTGGAGTGTCAGGCGCGACCCGCCGAAAACAGTATTCTTGATTTCTTTGGATCAGGTTTTGCGACAAGTCGCGCCACATTGGACTGAATCGCCATGGGGGCATGGGTTCGTCCTCGGAGCATAAAGAACCGGACGACCGGACTGATGAAGCGGGCAAGGGCAAAGCCGTATTCCGCCACATGCTTTATGCAAAAAAACACCTTGCAAGAAGCATGCTACTTTTGTTAGATGGCTGATTGATTGCAGATGAGCCTGGTGACGAGCTTTGGTTTCAGGTCAAGCTTGTGACGCAAAGGGTCACTGTTGGGCAATTTTTGCCAGTTCGATGGTATGTTGGTACAGGGCTTCCAGGTCATGGAGATAACCAGCTCCGTCACACAGGACCGACTCCAACAAACGGTGGCGCAGAGTGAAACGCAGGTTGGTCAGAAGGGCAGGATCTGCCAAGAACGTGATGGCTTTTTCAATCAGGTCGTCGGGTGTCGTGGCAGACCAATCTGCCATATCAAGGTTTGTAAGTATACTTAAACCAAGTCTGGAGGCGGCATGCTGACCTGTCAGAGTCAGGGTGGGGACTCCCATCCAGAGGCTGTGACAGGTGGCGGTGTGGCCGTTCCAGGGAAAGGAGTCCAGGATGAGATCCACATGACTGTGCAAGGCCAGATGCTCTTGCAATGGCATGCGGTCATGCAGGTCCAGGCGGTGGGCAGGGATGCCGCGTTTGGCAAAACCGGCCAATACGCGTTCCCGGCTGCTGGGTTCAGCCAGACCGGGAGTCTGCATCAGCAGGCGGGCTGTGGGGAGTCGCTGCAACACGGCGCACCAAAGATCCATGATGAAGGGAGAAAATTTGATCATGCGACCGAATACGCCCAAGGTGGGATATCCTCTGTTCAGCACAGGGGGCGGGGTCACCTCTGGAGCCGTGGCTGGGGGGGTGTAACAAAAAAAAGCATGCGGGAGTCGCAACAGGCGTTCTGTATGGTAGGCTTCGGTGGTTCCAGGGGGATCCAGAACAGGATCGGTCATGCGATAATCCATGGTTGGCAGCCCGGTTGTGGACGGATAGCCAAGAAAAGTGATTTGAATCGGGGCAGGACGGAGCGCGAATAGACCCAGACGATTGCCTGTGGTATGTCCAGCCAAGTCTACCAGGATATGGATGCCATCACGACGCACCCAAGAGGCGACTTCTGCATCATTCAGTGTGTAAATGTCACGCCAACCTTTCAAAGTGCGCAAACGGTGAGTCACCTCATCGCCATAAGGGAGATTGGCATAGAGAAAGACCTCGCAGATTGCTGGATGGTGATGGTTCAGGATGGCCTGAAAAAAGGTGAAGACGGAATGATGGCAAAAATCAGGTGAAAGATAGCCAACCTTGATGGGCTGGGTCGGTTCTGGCCATGGGGGGTGATCCAGGGGCTTGTCCGTTGGGGTGACCAATCGGGTGCCCCATTCCCGATGTGTCCGGGCTTGTCGTTGTGGGTCATGTTCCACGTTGGTGACGAGAAACAGATATTGGGATTCCAGCACCGGGTCGCGGTGCAGGGTGAGCATGGCGCGAGATTCGGCCAGGGCACGGGTGGCGTCCCCGGCCAGAATTCGGGCGGTGATCCGGCTTGTGGACCATTCCAGGATTTCAGGGGCCAGGTTGGCTGCGCGACCATAGGCAGTGACCGCAGCGTCATACTGGTACAGATCCAGCAGGAGATGTCCCAGATTGGCATGGAGTTCAGCTCTTTCAGGTTGGATTTCAGTTGCGCGGGTCAGCCACGGCAAAGCCTCTTTCAGACGCCCCAAGGCGCGCAAGGTGTTGCCGAGATTGTTACTGGCCTCGGCATAACTGGGGTTGTGTTGCAGGGCTTCCCGGAATCGGAGGATCGCCTCTTCCATACGGTTGGCGTGGCGCAAGGCAAGACCGAGCAGATTCAACACGATGCCATCTGCGGGAGCTGTTTGCAGAGCGGTATGGCAGGTCTGAATGGCACAATCCCACTGTTTTTGGGCCAGAAAGAGTCGTGTCAGACCGGCCAGGGCTTCCACATGGAGTGGTTCCAGGGTCAAAACCGTGCGAAAGGCTGTTTCAGCCTCTTCCATTTGGCCCAGTGCCAGGCAGGCCCGGCCCAGATTGAGGTGATAAAAAGGGGTATCGGCCCGTAGTGCGATGGCTTGGCGGATGGCGTGTATGGCTTGGGCATGGGCTTGTTTCTGGTGGAGCAGGACGCCCAACAGATGCCAGGCATCGGCCTGTTTGGCATCGCGAGACAACACCCAGCGATATCCGGCCTCAGCGGCTGTCAGATCACCGTGCTGGTGGCTTTGGGTGGCTTCGAGCATGCGGGTTTCCAACAGCCGTCCCTTGCGGTGTGGAGGGGAGGGGGAGCGCATGCCTGATCGTGGGGGGTTGGGATTCTTTTTGGTCATGTACTTTACAAAGAACAGGTGAAAATGAGACATTGAACCGTTTATCAGGCCAAGCCTTGAACAGGCTTGCTTCCAATCAACCAGATTGTCAAGGTCAATTGCATGGAAACAACGCGTCCAGAAAAATTTCCCATACGCTCCCTGATTTTTGGTGTGCTGTTGACGGTTCTGATTGTCGGAGGTCTGGCCCAATTCAGTCATACCCTTTTGGAAGATTCTCAGCGGACAAAGCGTCTTGTGCAGGAAAGTACGGTCCTGGTGGAGAGGATTCGTTATCTTGACGAAGTCCTGACCATGTCGGCCAACATGGCGGTTATGAGCGGGGAATCCGCATGGAAGGCGCGATACGATGAGGCTTCGGATAATTATGATGTGGCCTTTTCGAAAATCCGCAAGAACGCGCCTGCTGAATTGGTTGAGCAGTTGATGATCACCTTTGCGTATGATGACCTCTCCAGTATGGAAAGCGCGGCTTTCAAGTTGGTGGAACAGAAACAATCCCAGCGGGCCAGAGATTTGCTCGCGTCGGATGCCTATGCGATGAGTAAATGTACCTATCAGGCTGGTATTGATCAATTTTTTGCTGATTTTCGCCGGTATCTGAATGCCATCGAGGAGGAACAGAATCAGGCATTGTTCAGAGCCGATCTGATTGGTTTGGCTGGTCTGGTGTTGGTGTTGTTGAGTTGGATCATCATGTCGAAGACATTGGTTCGGTATCATAGAATAAACAAAACGTTTCAGGAAGGGTTGGAGGAGCAGGTACGCAGTCGTACCATGGAGCTTCAGGAGAGCATGGATCGAATCAAATTGTTGTTGGAATCGGTGGGAGAGGGGATATGGGGGGTTGATTTGGATGGCAAGATCACGTTTGCCAATCCCCAGGCCAGCACCCTGTTGGGTTGCAGCAGTGAGCAGATGATTGGTGTGCATGCCCATGATCAGTTTCATGATCGGCATGTCAATGGCACACCCTATCCTGTTACGGCGTGTTGGTGGCACAAGAGTTTGTCCGAAGGTGGGGTTTATCATATTGAAGATGAGGTGTTGTGGCGTCAGGATGGCACATGTCTGGACGTGGAATATCGCAGTACACCCGTTTACCGTGGAGGGGCGTTGGTGGGAGCGGTGGTTTCGTTCAGCGACATTTCCGAGCGCAAGCGCGTACAGCAGGAACGGGACAAGGCCATGGATGTCATATCTGGCAGTATTCAATATGCCAGCCGTATTCAAAGGTCGGTACTTCCAGATATCTCTTTGATGGAGAGGACTTTTTCGGATTATTTGGTCCATTGGGATCCACGTGATCTGGTGGGCGGGGACATGTATTGGTGTGATCAGTGGGGTGAGGGCATTTTGTTGATTCTGGGTGATTGTACTGGACATGGAGTCCCAGGGGCTTTCATGACCCTGATTGTGGTGGGTGCCTTGGGGCAGGCCAAGGGAGATGTCTCTGAGGGGGATATTGCGGCTCTCATTCTGCGCATGCATCAGCTCATTCAGATCACATTGGGGCAGGATTCAGAGACCGGGGAATCGGATGATGGCATTGAACTGGGTATTTGTTATATTCCCTTGGACAGAAAGCAGATGCTTTATACGGGTGCCCGATTTGACTTGTTCATGGTTGAGAATGGTGTGGTCACTGAGATCAAAGGGAATAAGAAAGGAATTGGTTATCGGGGTGTTTCGAAAATGCAAATGTATGACACCCATACGGTGCCATTGTTGTCAACCGCCGCTTATTATATGACAACAGACGGGTTGATTGATCAGATCGGTGGTACTTGTCGGAGGGCGTTTGGCAAAAATCGATTCAAGGAATTATTGTTGTCCATGCGTGAGTTGTCGATGGCAGAGCAGAAAGAACGTATCCGGCAGGCTTTGTTGGCTTATCAGGGAGGGGAAAATCGTCGTGATGATGTGTCGATCATCGGTTTCAAGATCGGGGATGTCTCTTGTGATTCGTCAGGGGTGGCATAATCCTGTGTTCTGTTTTTATATTATTAAAAAAAAAGAGGGGGTCTGGGGGATTCATCCCCCAGGGTTTTGCCTTTCAGCCTGAAAGGCGTCCTGTTCTAATTCTAATATCTCAAATAAGCAACCACACGCCTTGATGACAGCAAGAGAAGAAATCTTATAGATATTTCGATTTCCAATGCCAACGCCTGCTTTTCAGCTTCCAGGTCATAAAGCAAGTATGGCTGATTCAGGCTAAACGCCTGAATGATTGCAGCCAAGGTTGCAGCCAAGGCTCGCTGTAGGGTTTCCTGCCAAGTCGTGGCAGAGATTTTGAGTTCCTCTGCTGTTTGACGTGCTGCTTCCCTATGCTCCGCCCCCGCACGCGCCAAACTATGCAACAGTAAAAGCTGTCCAGTGGCATCCAATGTTTCCATGGATTGCAACTGTTCGGACAATTGCGTGGCATCTTGATAACGTTGATCTTTCAACGCAGTCAAGATCAATCCTTTCAACCAGATAGCCTTTTGTTGTTTGGAAGGAGCAGAATCCAGCCCTTTTTGGAAATGCCGCGCTGCCTCGTTCCCGTCACCTTCTGCCCAACGCTCCAGAAAAATCATGCCACGCAAATGCAGATCATATTGATCGTGCAAAGTCACGACTTTTTGTGGTTCTGGCACCAACTTCAGCCCCTCCTCATACGCCCCTCTGCGGCGCAACAGATTGGCCAAGGCGTGAGGGATCACTCGGTTATGGGGCCAACGCTGTAAATTCTCACGTAAAATTGTTTCAGCCTGATCAAAATGACCCAAATCTCGCAACACTTCTGCCAATCCAGTACGCGCAACAACATCCTCCGGCCAGAGTCTCACCGTCTCCCGGTAGTATTCCAACGCCTCTTCAAGACGGTGCAACGAATGGAGTACATCGGCCAATCCATTACGGGCCACAACATTCTCCGGCCAGAGTGTCACCGTCTCCCTGTAGTATTCCAACGCCTCTTCAAGACGGTTCAACGAATGGAGTACATCCGCCACCCCACAACGCGCAAAAACATCCTCCGGCCAGAGTGTCACCGTCTCCCGGTAGTATTCCAACGCCTCCTCATGACGGTTCAACGAATGGAGTACATCCGCCACTCCATTACGCGCCACAACATCTTCCGGCCAGAGAGTCATCGTCTCCCGGTAGTATTCCAACGCCTCCTCAAGACGGTTCAACGAATGGAGTACATTTGCCAATCCACTACGCGCCACAACATCCGTCGGCCAGAGTCTCACCGTCTCCTGGTAGTATTTCAATGCCTCTTCATGACGGTTCAACGAATGGAGTACCTCAGCCAAACCGGTATCCACAAACGGATCATTGACAAGCAGCCCCTGGGCCTGCTCATAGAGTTCCAAGGCCCAATCAAAACAGGAAAATTGTCGTGCAATGGTGGCGGCATTGGAATAAGTTTTGGCAATATGCTCTAATGGTGTCCCCTCATGTTCTTGCTGTCTGACCAGATCTTCCACAAACTGCCTGGCTTTCTGGAAATGGCGTTTTTTCAACTCAATACGCAGAGAATCCATGACTTTTTGTACACGATTCAATGCATCAGAAACTTTTATATGTTTTTTGGTGTGTTCATGATCAATTTTCTTTTCTTGATGCCTGACAGTACCCTGGCTGACTGGAGCATGCAGGGACTCCACCTTGAAAAATCGGGACAATTCCTTTTTGATGCGGAGGATTTCTGTGGGGCTGGCAAGATGGCCAAACAACAGGGTAAACCAATGATTCTCCCGCGCCTCCAGAAGAATGGCCCGACGCACAGCAGTCGTCCATCCATTCCACACGATTCGTAAATCCTCGTCCAGACCCAGAATGGGCGTCCAATGCAGAGCTGCGGCCACTTTCAATTCATTGGGCCATTCAGACAGATAAGGTGACCACTGTTGGACCCAATAAGTGTGCGAGCGTATATAAGCTTTCTGCATCATGTTTAATAATCTATAAAACAGCCTGTCTGCTTCCGGGCGATTGGCCAGGAGGCTGGAGAGACGCGAGAAGCCCCGATTGATCCGCTCCAGGGAGAAAAGACCCTCCTCGGAAGGAATCCACAACAGCCCCATCCATCCATTGATCATGCGATCCTGGTCCATCTCGGACAAGGGCATGCCCGACGGTTGAGCATGATCAAAATGACGTAACCAATACGGCTCCAAACGGGCATCGATCTGGTGAACCGCCAACGCTCGATCCAGGACGCGCTGAAGCGGACCCCGCCACATCACCCATTTTCCCCATTCCATTCCGGTTTGATGAAATTCCCACAGGGCCTGAAACATCTCCCCAGACCTGGGAAACTGCCCACAAAACAAAAATAAATTATATAAATACATTGAATCGGGAAACAATTCCTTGCTGTCCATGCCATAATGTTCGCCCTGTTGTTCCAGGGACATAAACCGCCCCAAACAGGCTCGCATGGGCACAGTCCGTTCTTGAATCAAACCCGCCGCAAGGTGAGTCAAACGCTCCTGTATATCCAGATGAGCTGGTGCCAATTCCAACCCCATATGGAGAAAATCCCCATAATCCAATCCATCTCCAGGAGTTGGCACATGCTGACCAGAAAGGGCAGCGCGTAACAAACCCGCATCCCCTGCTTCGACAACTCGAAGCAACACATCCCGAACCTGTTCAAGAATACGATCCGCCATAACAGTTCCTTTAAATCACACTCAATGCATATCGTGACGCGCCAGCCATTCACGATCCGGGTCATGCACAAACTCTTCGGCCAATCGTCGCTTATGACGCTGACGCGGCAGCATCGAACGATCCACAACATGGGATTCCCCCAGTTGCACCATTTTTGTCAGACAATATTTGTGAGCATGAACAGGAGTAAGCGCAAGATGAACCACTTCCCGCAATGCCACCTCCTGATGTTCATCCAAATTCATCACCACCCCCACCGGAGATCCTGGCGGAGATGGAAAATGAAACGGATCCTTTCCAGCCTCCACCACAGTGGGTCGATAGAGTGGACCAGCCACAGAGACGGGATATTCCCAAGCCATGAGCCACTCACCCTGCAAAAAATGACCAATACCCAAAGCCTTGCATAAACCACTCCAATCCTCGTGGTCAATCCAGGGTACTGCTTCCTCGGCAAAGGCCGCCCACCAGGGAATACGCATAGGAAAAGCTTTCATCAAAGCACCCGCGACCTTTTTGATCGTTTCCGCTCCCTCTGCTGCGACTTTTTCTGCCATCTCCTCAATCCACTTCGTTTTTTCGGATATCTTTGGGGGGCTGCTCATCTCCAACATAGGGTCATCCCATCCCATTTCCAGCAGAAAACCGCGAAAACGATGCATGCCAAAACGATCACTCATCAAACCGTTTAGCAACCGGTTGAACGAGGCCAGATGAAACAATTGATCATGTTGAACTAATTGATAATGATCCAGTCGATTGTTGCGATTATGCACAGCAACGGTATCCGGCATCAGGGAGGCAGGTGCATCACTTGTAAACGAACGCAACTGGATTTGTTTTTCATAAAACCTGTTGACCTGGCTGGCCCATATCTCCAGGTCGGGAGTACCTGAAAAAATGTCATTTTCCAACAGGGAAGTCTCCCGCGCATCGGCAACCCGATGATCCATCCGCCAATTTCTGGCCACCAGTTGGGGATCAAGCAGGGGCGGGGCTGCACCCACTTGCAAGGCCCTGTCCCAACGATGTGAAGCATGGCACCGATCAAACAGATACATGGGTAAAGCACCGGTTGACATGGGTATCACTCCTGCTGTTGAAACGGATGATGCACAGGGAACATCTTGCAAGAATCATCCATATTATTCGTCATGTCAACACCAGTCGTGTTTTTTTTCATCAAGAATCCAAAATAGCTGCTTCATGTGTTGCTGAAACCACCAGCACACAGTCACTCCAGGGAGGGGGAAATCGTCGGATTGTCGGTTGCAAGATGAGGGATTGGCCTTGTGATCCGGCAGGGGGGGCATGGCATCCAGCTTGGGATCATGATGGGTGAGATCCAGCAGCTCACGCCCCAGGTGGGGTTTGGGGCGAGAGCCAATCATACGGATCTTTCACCCATCACAAAGCATCATGGACCAGCCAGTAGACCGATCCGTCACCAGAAACGGTCGGTGAGGTGGTCATGGTCAAGGGAATTCCGGCTTCACCATGTTGGGCGGTATCAAAGAAAACCTTGACCGCATTCAGGGCCACGTGAGCGTTTTCAGTCAGTTTTAGTATTTTTGTAACGCCGTTTTTGTCAATCAGACTGGGCAATTCGGACATGATGTCCTGTCCGGTATTTTTGAACTCCAAAACTCTAAGCTCCTGATAATAACGAAACGCACCCAAATGTAAGGGTGCGATCAGTCCCTCGAACAAAGTTTTTGGATTGGGAGCTTCCTGATCGGGATGGCCACTTTTGAACCTGTAGAGCTTTTCCACAATGGCCTTGGTGACCTGGTAAATGAGTTCCTCGGAAGTATGCGCTGTGGTCATGAGCGTTGCTTTGATGCCAAAGCTGGAGGTATCGTTTTCCACGCCTGGATACATCTTGCCGGGAATGACGGATTTGACCAACCGCCGGCTGTTGACGAGCATGGGTTCCAGGCATCCGCCGGTCAGCGGGATGAAGGAAATTTTTTCCGTGGAGGTAAGGTTCCAGATCGTTTCATTGGGGTGGCCGACCACGTCAAGATAGGCGTCGATCTCCTGCTTTTTGAAGACTTGTGCCGTTGTTTCCGGGTCCACGGTCTTGATGACATACTCTTCGGGCTTGAATTTGCACAAGGTCAGGAGTTCCAAAGCGATGCGTTCGGCCCCGGAATTGGGTGTCCCAATGGTGATCCGTTTGCCTTTGAGATCTTCCAGGCGTTTGATGCCTGATTTGGCCAGGGTGACCAAAGTAAAGGTCTCGGTGTAGAGAGAAACCACACTGCGTAATTGTTTCAAAGGTGTCGGGAATGGGGGTTGGCCCTCCCAGGCCTTGCGCACCGAGTCGGAATGAGCAATACCCAGTTCCACCGCGTGGTCAGTCAGTTCCGAGAGATTGTCGTCAGAACCCAAAGTGGATTCGACGCTGCAATGAATGTGTTGGCCTCCTGCTTTGGCGTAGTTTTTTTTAAGAACGCGGCAAATGGCCCCGGCTGTTGGGTAGTAAACCCCACCCACATCGCCCGATGCAATGGTGCAGGCATGATGTCCCGGCTTGTTTTCATGGGTCATGACTTGGTTTGGCGGGGGCGTGGTTTCTGCCCTGGCTGTTGAAATCAAGAGCGGGAGAAGTAGCCAAAAAATTATTTTTATTGTGGTGTTCATCCATCCTGACTCCCTTGATTGGCTTGGCCAGCGACTGTATTTCAGTTGTTAATTGATTTGTTCGCCATTATCCCACTGACCCCGGACGCGCACGCCGTTGGTATAGGTGATGATACCGGGTCCATGTTTTTTGTTGAGCCGCCACCCCCCATCATAGCGTTGGCCGCTCTTGAAAATATAGGTTCCTTGGCCATGTTTTTGATTCATATGCCAGCCTCCAGAATAGCGGTCTCCACTTTTAAAGATGTAGCTCCCTTGACCATGTTTGTCATCGTTTGCCCACTCTCCGCTATAATAATCTCCATTTTTGTAGATATAGACCCCGGTGCCGTTTTGGCAGTCTCCCTGGACACAACCTGTGACGCCTTGAGCAAGGGATTGTTCGATGGAGGCGTGATTTTGTGCTTCCTGTGATGTTTGTTGTTGTTCCGTCATGGTGCGTTTATCGTTCAACTCGCGAATTTTCAATTGTTTGGCGAGGTAGTCGGCGAACATTAAATGTTTGGTTCCTTGCCCAAAGGTCTTGTCGTTGCGCCACCCTCCCACATATTTGTCCCCATTGGGCTGGATGAGTGAACCTTGTCCATGTCTTTGGTTGTTACTCCATTCCCCTTCATAGCGGGTGCCGTCCTGATAGTGGAAAACCCCTTGTCCCGCCATTTGGTTGTTACGCCATTCACCAACATATTTTTCCCCGTTGGTATAGGTGTAGGTGCCGGTGCCGTGACGTTGACCGTTGTGCCATTCTCCTGAGTATTCGTCACCGTTGTCGAATCGGAAGGTGCCCATACCGTTCCGGCAATCGCCAGAGTGGCAATGGATTTTGGCCGGTGGTGGGGCTGTTTTCTGTTTTTGTTGCTCCTGTTGGGCCGCCTGAAGTCGAATCTGTGCCTGCTCCTTGCGGATTTGCAGGATCGCACGGTCGGCTTGTTGAATGAGTTTGGCCCGTTGGACCACTTCGGATGCCCAACGGTCAACTTCCATTTCCAGGCGTCGGGCTTCGGTTTTTTTCCAACTTTCTTGTGCCGCTGGCGTTTCAGCAGGAGGTGGGGCTGTTGGGGCTGGCGTTTCAGCAGGGGGTGGGGCTGTTGGTGCTGGTGTGTCAACAGGAATCGGGGGAGCAACCGGCAGAGTGGTGGATGCAACCGGAGTCGGGGGCGCGGTTGGGACCAGGAAGTGTCGGAATGCCCAGATTCCTGCAGCCAGGAGCAAAAGAGCCATGATGGCCAGAAGGAACCAGGTTGGTTTGCCACGCGCAGGCAGGGGTACTGGCACGAGTACGGGAGGTTTGGTGGATTGGGGCTGCTTGGGTAAGTCGTCGGGATGGGCCAGCATGGGATTGGTGGAGATGAATTCTTTCTGGGTCAGCAGTTCATAGAACTCTTGCAGGGTTTGGCGCATCCGATTGGCCTGCTGGGGGGATTGATCCAGCTGGAGAAAGTCGAGAAACATTTGGAGATTCTGGTGGGTACATCCAGCCAGGGTTTTGTTGTATCCCTTGAGCCACACCTCCAGACGGTTGAGGCACTCCAGGTCGTCTTTGATGGGCGATGGTGATGGTGAGTTTTTTTTGGCCAGGATGAATAATGACAATTCTGGAGAATAATTTTCCTGAAAATATTCATCCGGTTTCCAAAGGACGATGGTCTGACCACACAAGGGGCAGGGGGCGGGGCGTCCGTGATCTGGGACGTGATCGGTCAGGGTTTTGAATTTTGCTTTGCAATGGTGGCATGCGATGATGGTTTTCATGTTATGGTTTTTTCCATCAAATGAGGTTTGACCAGCCATTGGTTGAAACAGCACTTGAATCAATATAGCAGATTGTGGGGCGTTATGGAAACCTTTCCAGGAGTCAGGCAGGAAAAAAATGGGCTTTGTTGGTCATCGGGAATGCCTTTTTTGTCTTGTTTTTGCAAGATTTTTTCTTTGCCTGAATATTTAAGTGTTTTATTTTTAATGATTTGAAAAATATACAACAAATAAAAGTAAATAAAAAATCAAATATAAACTACTTTTATTTATTGATAATGATTTATATCAAACATAGATTTTTTTTCACCTGTATGCAAAAAAAAGATTGACCCGGCATCTGCAATGGGCTTATGCTGCACCGCAATATATATTAATGCAATGCAGTGTGATCAGCTTTTGACAGGCGATGCATGCGACGCGAACAACAATCTTGGGTCAGATGGGGGTATCCATGGACATGATTCGCAGAGAATCTTCAGTTGTTTCATCCGATGGTTGGTCAGGGAAGCGGCCACATCGAATATCCGTTCAGCCGGATGCCCAGAACGAGGAAGTCGCCCTGCCGCCACCATTGGGGTGGTCACCGGATTTTTTGGTTGATTTGTTTCGTTATCACATGAGTTGGTTGTCCAGGGTCTCTGGTTTGACTGAAGCAGAGGCCAAAAGACGGGTCATGAATTTGCTCAAAGCAGGTCGGATCGGCTATCAGGACGAATCCGGCAACAAACGAACCTTGCCCAGTGAGGCCATTGTCTGGGTATATCGTCATGTATAAACAGGATTTTTGGTATTTGAAGGGTTGGCTTGATCACCTCTGCGGGTAGATGTGAAAGGCCAACGCATACACCACCAGTCCTGACAGGGAAACATACAGCCAGACAGGCAGGGTCAGGCGGGCGATGCGTCGATGAGGTTCGCATGTGGCACCGGGCAGCTGCCAAGGGGCACGGCGTAATGTCATGAAAATCATCGGTAAAGATACAGTCGCCAGCAGGACGTGAGAAACCAGAATGGTAAAATAGATGGGTCGAATCCACCCCACACCAGCGAACTTCACATTTCCAACCGCAGCGTGATAAATCAGATAAGAGACCAGAAATACCGCTGAGACCATTACAGCAGTCATCATGTGGTGCTGGTGGGATGCCCGGTCGTCGCGACGTATGGCCCGGTACGCCCGCAGCAGGAAAATCGCCGAGGTCAGATTCAAGGCGGCTTGCACATGTGGCAAGATGGGTATCAATTCCATGAGGCCTCCGCAGTTCCCGTTTCCATGTGATAATGAATCAGCAAGGCAATGCTGAACAGGGCCATGGACCATACCTGATGCGCCCAGGCCAGATGGATCGGCACAAACAACAGCAACGTGGCAATGCCCAACGACACCTGGATGACCACAGCCAACAACAGCCAATGCACACCTCGCAACACAACCGGCGGTGGGGCCAGACGACGCGCCAATCCCCAATAGGCCAGAATCGTCACAAACGTGATGGTCGCCATGAGGCGATGATTCCACTGGATGGCCACAACATTTTCAAAAAAATTTCGCCAGGCGGGTTGCATATCCCAATAATAATCCGGGAACCACTGGCCATCCATGAGCGGAAAGGTGTTGTAACCATAACCCGCCTTGGAACCGGCCACAAAACCACCACTCAACACCGTCACCGACAGCAGGATGATAACCCCCTTGGAGAGAAGTCGTAACACTTCTGGGGGCCGACCTGTGGGGCGTCCCTCTGCTCCAATCAGCAGATCCATGGCCTGCCACAGCATCAACCCGTAAACCAGAAATGCCAACCCAAGGTGCGCAGTCAAACGATAGGGACTGACATGAGGGTCGGCACTCAAACCGCTTTTGACCATCAACCAGCCCATCACCCCCTGTAAACCCCCCAGTATAAAAAAGCCTCCCAATTGGCGGGCCATGGGGCGATCTATCTTGCGTCGCCAGAGAAAATAAATCATTGGGAGTAAAAAAACCAATCCTGTTATACGTCCCAATAATCGGTGAAAATATTCCAACCAGAATATTCCTTTGAACCCGGTCAGATCCATGTCATGATTGATGTGACGAAATTCAGGAGAACGTTGATATTTGGCGAACAATTCCTGCCACGAGCTTTGATCCATGGGGGGCAGAAATCCAGTGAGCGGTTGCCATTCCACCATGGAAAGACCAGATCCGGTCAATCGGGTAATGCCTCCCAGAGCCAGCATGGCGTAAACCAAGCTACAACATATGAGCAACCAAATACCGATATGCTTTTGATCTCGACGAGTCATGCTACATCCTCCAAAAAAATGCATTCAGCATTTCAGAATAGTGATGATGAAACAGAATGTCCTGCGGGTAAAAAAGACAAAACCCTGGGGGATGAATCCCCCAGACCCCCTCTTTTTTTTTAATAATTTGTATGAAATGGGGGGGAGAGCCGCCTTTCAAGGTCTTTATTTTGCCAGTTCACAACGTCCCACCGAACCAACAAGACAACGTATGCCGGTGATCCAATAGGCACCGGACAACTGGGCACCCGTCAAATCACACCCGGTCAGGTTGGCACCAAACAGCACAGCATCTCTCAAGTCTGCATTGACCAACGAACCATTTTTCAAAAACACTCCTGTCAACGAGGCATTGCGCAAATCCGCACCACTCAGGTCTGCTCCTTCCAGATTGCTTTGTTCCATATAGGCCCGACGCAAATTCGCCCCTTTTAACACAATACCCAATAAATCTGTGTCACGCATCTGCGCGCGTTGCAAATCAGCACCACTCAGGTCAGCCTGACGCAGACGTGCCTTGTAAAAACGGACGTCCTGCAAATTGGCTCCCTGCAAGTTGGCCCCATCCAGATTGGATCCAGGCAACAGGGCACCACGCAAATCGACTTGATGCAGATCTGCCCCATGCAAGTCACATTTCACGCACCGCCTGCTTTTGAGCAATTTTTCTTGCACATCCGCATCAAGGGCCATAGCCGATACAGGCAGCCAACAAAACCAGGAGATCAGAATCAATAATGGTTTCATGGACAGGTGCTTTTTGCCTCTGGTTGACATTTCCGACCATCTGTCCAGATGGCCCCCCCCAACAACGCATCCGTCAACACGGCCCGATCCAGATTGGCCCCCAACAAAGTACTGGCACGCAAATCCGCTCCGGTCAGATTGACCCCTTTGAGAAAGGCACCGGAAAAATCAGCCCCATCGGCTTTGGCTCCTGCCATATTGGCACCATACAAATAGGCCTTGACCAATTTGGCCTGTGTCAAAACAGTCTGACGCAAATCGGCTCCAGTCATATCAGCTTTGGTCAAATCCGCTGAGGTCAAATCCGCCTGTTCCAGATTGGTCCAGACCAAATGGCTTCCGGCCAATTTGGCCCCTTGCATCTGGGTTTTATACAAAATCGCTCCGCTCAATTCAGCCCCAACCAGATCAGCCTGTTGCCAATTGGAATACTGCAAATCGCATTTCTGACATTTTTTTTCTTTGCGCAGACGCTCCGCAAGATCAGGATTGACCGCCAGCAGCGAACCGGCCATACCAAAAAACAGGCATGCAATAAAGAAAAAATGTTTCATTGATGGATCCTCGTACTCTTGAAATGAGCCTGGAGAGCTGGTTGAATCAACAGGTTATTGATTTTTGTTGTCGTGACATTGTTTGATTCATGATGCAACATCCGGTGCTTGCAATGTTTCGTCCGCAAACCAGGCCAGACTCTCCCGATAACGAACCACATCCCCAATGACGATCACGGCTGGTGGTTGCAGATCAAGACTTTGGACATCCTGGGTGACCTGACCCAACGTTGTCACCAGGGTTTGTTGTCTCGGTGTTGTGGCCCAACGGATGACGGCAACCGGGGTGTCGGCGGAACGCCCGGCCCCCATCAATTTGCCGACCACCAGATCCAGATTCTGCATCGCCATATACAGCACCAGGACCGGAAAGGCCATCGCAACCGTTTCCCAATTGATACGCGAAGAGGGTTCGCCATCCATGAACGAAGGATTTTCCGCTGATTCATGGCCCGTAAGAAACGCCACATTGGCGTTGACATCCCGATGGGTGATGGGAATGCCGGCATAGGCCGGACCAGCCACACCAGAGGTCAATCCAGGAATCACCCGAAACGGAATGCCCTCGGCCACCAGACGTTCGGCCTCTTCGCCACCACGGCCAAACACAAAGGGATCTCCTCCTTTCAAACGAACCACTTTGCGTCCTGCCTTGGCCAATTCCACCAAAGTCGTACTGATGTCTGTCTGTGAGCAAGAGGGACGCCCGCCTCGTTTGCCGGCATGAATTTTTTCACAGGTATCTGGAATGAGAGCCAGAATTTCCGGGGATACCAAGGCGTCATGTACGACCACATCGGCGTTTTGCAAGGCCTTCATGGCAGCAATGGTCAACAAATCCGGGTCGCCTGGACCGGCCCCGACGAGCAGCACCATGCCGGGTAATGGAAATAGTGATGTCTCGTGATGGAAGTGTCTCTTCAATGGCTGGTTCCTGATGAACGATTGATTTTATTGGCCACATTATATTTGCCCGAAGGCTTTTTCATGGGAATCCGTTTGACCTCTTCCAGGGTGGTGCCATCATAGACCACAATGGCACCATCCATCTCCCAAATACTCAACAGTGCATAACGACCATCCTGGGTGAATTCGATGTGGGCAGAGGTCTTTCCAGGTACAGGACGCAGGGTTTTGACAATCTCCAGGCTGGCTTTGTCGATCACATGGACGGCATCCTTGTTGGGACCAAAAAACACGTCCACCCAGGCATACGGGGAGTTTTCGTGACTGCGCATGAAGAATCCTGGTCCCAATGTCTTGATTTGTTTAATTATTTTCCATGTTTTCAGATCCACGACACTGACATTCCCCTCTTTCAGGTTGGGGGTGGCCATCACCTGGGTGTCCTGGTATTGCCAGGTAATGCCTGAGGCCAGATGGGGCATGCCTGCGATATCGATTTGCGCGATTTTGCGGCCTACATTCAGATTGACCACCTGCCCGGAAAGACCTGATCGGGAGGCACCAATGAGATGATTATATTGTTGATCAAAGAAAAAGTCATCCAGGATGGATTCAAGCTGGATGCGTCGAATGGGAAACGGTCCCTTGGCCACAGGCAAGGTCTCACCGGAAGTGGGCTGAAAATCATGGACCGTGGCGGTATAAATCGGACGCGCTTTGTCGTTATAGGGAATTTCCCAGACTTCCGGGATATCTTTGAGAGCGACAATGAAGGTATTACGCGGGGTGGCGGTATAAACCGCGCTGGGTCTGGACTCTTTTCCCTGCTCTGTGACCACGGGAATGGTTTTGACCAGGGCCAGATTTTTGGCATCCAGTACCACCAGATTTTTTGGCAAGGTATTGGCTGCCATCACAAAACGGCCATCCCCGGAGACCGCGATATTGCGGGTATTGACCCCGACGCGAATTTCCGCCGTCATTTGCAGGCTGAAGAGGTCGAACTGACTGATCCAGCCATCCCGTGACGCCATGTAGGCGAAGCGTCCATCAGGTGAGTATTTGATGCCGCCATGCAGGGCGAATCGGGTGGGAAAGCGATGCAGTGGTTTCAGGTGATCTCCATCGAGGATCGTGATGTGATGATCGCCCAATTCCACCACCAGGAACAGGTTCATGATATCGGCTGGATGGACCGGTTTGGCTGGCAGCTTTTCCAGGGGGTGATGGATGACATGGGAGGCGGTGATGGCTGCTGTATCCCAGGTGGGCATGTTGGATGCCGGTGAATAAATGAGTGTCACCAGGGATTGGATTTCTGCTTCAGAGAGGGTGGGTGCGAAGCCGGCCATCTGGGTGGCGGGACGACCTTTGGTGATGACTTCGAGAGCCTCTTTTTTAGGCAGGCGTTCGAGATTTTCCGGGAGGAGGGCGGGTCCCATGGCACCCAGACGGTCGGGGTGATGACACTGGGCGCAATGGAGCTTGTAGAGTTCATCCGCCCCTCGTTGTTCACCAGCCGTGGCCGTAGCAGAAAACACCGTTAAAACAATAAGATAGGACAGAAAAATCAAGATTGAATTCATGGGATCACGTCTCCAATGGTTGATTTCGGGGTCTTGTCAGAGGATCCCAAATCATGAACAAAAAAGGGTGGAGGGGTCGAAGGGTCGGAACCCGGAGCCAAACCGATTTCCGCATCCATCAAGTAGCATCCAGGATCTTCTTCCCAGTGGTCTCCAGTCATCTGCCAGGCTCTGATGCGGGTATTTCCGCCGCAGAGAGCCAAATAGCGACAGAGTTGGCAGCGTCCTTTGACTGGTCTGGGCTTTTGACGCAATCCGTTCAGGAGAGGGTCATCTGTCTGGTGCCAAATCTCAGAGAATGAACGAGAGCGGACATTGCCCAGGGAGTGATGACGCCAAAAAATATCGGGATGGACTTCGCCTTGTTCATCGATATTGGCGATGCCGACCCCAGACGCATTGCCCCCCCAGCGTTGCAGCATATCGGAGGCACGGTTTGCCAAGTGGGGCAGATGCCGAACGATCCATAACAGAAAAAAAACCCCATCTGCGTCATTGTTGCCGGTGACGATTTCGCGTTTGGAGCCGGATTCCAGATCCTGCCGACAGAGATCGAACAGACTTTCCATGGTACGACGGGTGGATTGATGGTCGGTATCGGCTGCGCGATTGACGCGGCCTCGTCCGGCATGGTTCCAATGGGAGATGTAGAGCCGTTCAATGCCTTCTTCGGTCATCAGATGGAGCAGTCCTGGCAAATCATGAATATTTTTTTGTGTAGGCGTATAACGAATGCCCACCTGGACCCCATGTTCCCGGCAGTGGCGAATGCCATCCAGGGCCAGACGAAAGGCCCCGCGCATGCCGCGCATCTGGTCATGACTGGCCTCCAATCCATCCAGACTGACCCCGACGTAATGGAATCCCGTTTGCGCGATACGCTTGACTTGTTCCTGGTCCATCAAGGTGCCATTGCTGGAGAGACCGACATAAAAGCCCATGGCTTTGGCCTGGCTGGCGATCTCGAACAGATCAGGACGCAACAGGGGTTCGCCACCTGACAGGATTAGGGCTGGCACTCCAGAGGCTTTCAGGTCAGCTAGAACCCGGAATATCTCCGCCTGTGACAACTCCCCATGAAACGTTTTGTCTGCCGAGGCTGCATAGCAGTGGGTGCAGGCGAGGTTGCAACGCCGGATCAGGTTCCAGACGATCACCGGACCTTGAGCCGTGGAGACCCGTGACCGTTCCACAGCAGTGGGCCGGAGCAGACGCGACATGAATTGTGTCAATCGGAACATCAGTCTGACACTGGGCCATCAAACGAAGAGGACAGGATCATCAAAAACAAGTACTCCGTATCGCATGGGATTGTTTTGGGTTGCCGTTTCTGATTGGGGGCTTGTGTTTTCTGTGGTCAAGAGTGCTATGAATCGGTTCCAGAGGCAAGGGGGGAATGTAAGAAGGTCATGTCTGTGACTTTCTGTGTGAGGGGGAAGTGGGTTCATGCCATCAGACGGGTGCAGACACGGGTCATGATGGCATGAGTGGGGAAAAGGAAGAGATTGTCTTGGAATCTTCTTTGTTGGCATGCCAGGATCAGGCCACGTAACGGTTGGCCAGTTGTAAGGCTGCCCGGTTTAACTGGGCAGCGCGATGGTGCAACCCCTCTCGTCCGGCATTGGCCAATTGTTGGCTGAATGGAATTTTGCCGCTTGCCAAGCGGCTCTCATGTCCTTTGCCTTCCAGTTTGACCACCCGAATCCATGGTCCTTTTTTCTCATGGAGATTCGTCTCTTTATCATTGGGTTTGCCTTTTTCATCAAACTTGATATGGATGAGGGAAACCGCCTCTCGTCCTTCAGCGTCTCTGGCCATTACTTTGATCACTACTTCGCCTTTGGCGTCGGCAGGGGGGTCTCCAGAGAATTTGCCGGTCTTGGGATCAAATTGCAACCAAGGTGGAAGATCTCCATCATTCGACAGTTTGGCAGAAAGTTCGATGACAGCATTTCCGTCAGTATGGGTAAAAGCCGATGAAGGGACAAAAAATTCAATCTTGCTGTTTCCGCCAACCGCCACATCCGGGATTTTTTCAGCCACAAAAAGTCCCGATTGTCCTGTGGAGATGCCAGGAGAGGCGACGATGACTTGAAAACCACTATTACTGGTGACTGGCGTGGATTCTGAACTTTTTGGAGTGGCATTCACCTCAGATGGGGTGACTGGAGTTGAGGTAGCGGGAGGTGAAGCTTCTGCCTGAACTGCTGGAGCCGCTTCTGCCATAGTTGTTGGTGGTGTTGGTGGTGTTGGTGCTGCTGCCGGTGCTGTTGGTGGTGTTGGTACTGCTGCCGGTGTTGCCAGATCTGTGGCTGCTGGAGTTGTTGGAACCACAGATGCTGGTGCAGGAATGACTGGAGGTGCCAGAGGTGCAGAAGTCACGGGGGCTGTTGCAGAAGATTGCACGCTCGGCATGAATAAATTGTTGGAAAACTGCGAAGCAGGAGCGAAGACCGATGTCTGAGACAAGACGGTTTGCGTTGCTGGCGATCCATACGTCGGAGCTGTACTGGATGGCGCGGGTATGGTGGTGGACGGTGGTGGAGTGGGGTTAAAGGTGAAAACAGGGGCCACTGAGTTCGTGCTGGCAGTGGGTATGGTATTGGTCGATTGAAAGGTGACCACTGGGGCTTGAGTGGCTGCAGGTGCCGTGTTTTGGGCCGGTGTTGGAGTGACCGGTGGTGAAGAGGGTGGTGAAGCAGGGGGCTGCGGGGCGGGATTGTCGATTTTAATGGAAAATGAATGCGTGCTCGATGCCCCTGAAAGATCCGTAGCCGTAATGAGTACAACTTCAACAGCATTGCCATACGGTGGAGTGCCGCTGAATGTTCTGGTGTCGGGATTGAATTTTAGCCAAGTGGGTAGTGGAGCGAATGTTTTGTCCTGAGTGGCTGAATAGGTTAACACATCGTCGCCATCCACGTCCTTGAAAGTCTCTGTGGAAAACTGGAAAGATTTTGTCCCGATACCCTTCCATGATTGTTCTGGGATGGGGTTTTGTACCGTCGGGTTGTCGTTTTGTCCCTTCAAGGTGATGGTGAGTTTGGCTGTACTGGTCAATCCACCAGCATCCTGAACGGTGTAGGTGAATGCATCCGTGATCGTTTGACCTGTTTTTTGCAGGGACTGAACCGCAGGGTTGTTTTCATCGATGACAAACTCATAACTGCCGTCCGCATTCATGGTCAGTTTGCCATAGTTGCCTGCCAAAGTGGTTCCGATGATACCAACTTGATCGTTGACCGTACGAATGGCTGTGACCATTTTGGTTTCGTCCGTGACATCCACGTCTGTATCATTCGTCAGTACATTGCCAATGGCAGGGCTGCCAGTAGTGGCATTGTTGATGCCGCCTGCCTCAATGGCCGTGCCCGTGTCGTCAACACCAACCGGGTTGTCGTTGCGACCGTCAAGGGTGATGTTCAGTTTGGCTGTGTCAGTCAAGCCACCAGCATCCTCAATCGTATAGGTGAATTCATCCGTGAGGGTTTGACCTGTCATACGCAGAGCCTGAACCGTGGGATTGGCTTCATCAATGACATATACATAACTGCCGTCGGCTTTCAGGGTCAGAGTGCCATAATGGCCCGTCAGACTACTCCCGACAGTGCCTGTTTGACCGGTGCTGGTGCGAATGGTTGTGACGGTTTTGGTTTCATCCGTAACGTCCACATCGGTGTCGTTGGTCAAAACATTTCCAGTGGCGTCGCTGCCTGCTGTGGCATTGGCGATGCCTCCTTGTTCAATAGCCGAGGACGTGTCATCCATCCCAACCGGGTTGTCGTTGCGACCATCTATGGTAATGGTGAGTTGGGCAATATCGGTCAGGTTGCCCGTATCAGAAACGGTGTAAGTGAAAGAATCGGTAAGTTGTTGTCCTGTGACACGCAGTGCCTGAACTGTGGCGTTGTTCTCGTCAATGACATAGATAAAGCTGCCGTCAGCATTTATGGTCAGGCTGCCGTAATTGCCGGTCAGAGCAGCACCGACTGTGCCATCATTATAAAATTCTTCTTCTCTGATACCAGTGCGAATGGCGGTGACGGTTTTGGTTTCGCCCGTTGCATCCACATCCGTGTCATTGGTCAATACATTACCAGTGGCGGTGCTGCCAACTGTGGCATTGGCTACGCCGCCTTTTTCAACCG
>JAMOBH010000376.1:0-5273 GCA_039908085.1 Magnetococcus sp. YQC-5 | reverse complement strand
ACGATTCTCGATACCCACCATTAAGACTCCCATGTGATGATCCCCTTTCCGCCTTCTACTCTAATTGATCAGGAGGTCAGTGTCTCACATATCATTGGCACACAGGGAATCACCCTCCGGTAATTGTTTTAAAGCATCTCTGAAACGACTTTTCAAACATCTAAAAATTGCTGTAAATTGCCGAACGGCATTGACCGCCAACCATCTTGCCGATCCTGGCAAAGGATGATTGGTGGATAGAGGTAGGCTTTTTGATTCAGTAGTTGCGAATCAAGACTTCCTTTGCTGGCAGGTTTTTGCTGTTGGAACACGAGTACTGGGTGGTCACGGCGTCGATGTGGAATGCCTTGAAAATCTCCCGGACCTCCGGAACATCGTTGAGACTCAAAAGGAACTTCCCCTTCAGTCCCGCCAGCTGTTCGGCGAGCGTGACGAAATCCCCTTTGCAAAAATCCCTTTGCCGTAGCGGTTCTCGCAATTCCAATACGGCGGGTCGATGTAGAAAAACGTTCCAGTACGGTCATAACAGTGAATCATGTCCGCATAGGGAAGATTTTCAATCGTGACGCGTGCAAGTCGATGGTGGGCGGCGGCGATCTCGCGATGGACGGTGAGTGGGTTCAGGCTGGGTGGTTTGGTTGCAGAGATCCTGAAGGTGCGGAGACCGCTCATACGTCCGCCAAAACACATTTTGTGGATGAGGTAATAATGGGTGGCCCGTTGGATATCAGTCAACACGCCTGGTGGTGTGTCCAGGAGGCGAGTGAATTCATCGCGGCTGACCAGTGTCCACCGCAACGCTCCCACGAACGCCTCCCAGTGATGCTGGACGACACGATACAGATTGACCACATCCCCATTGATATCGTTTATCACTTCGCATTTGGATGGCTTTTTGCGAAACAGAATCCATGCCGCCCCGGCAAACGGTTCCGCATAGCATTGATGTTCCGGGATCATAGGGACGATGGTTTTTGAGAGTAGATATTTACCTCCTACCCAGCCCGCCAACGGGCTTTTGATTTGCTCCATTTTGTTCACCTTGCAACAACGCTCCTCGGTATTTTGTTTGACACGTCTTTTGATTGTTAAGATTATTAAAAGTGTCGCATTTTAAATATTTGATCTCCAGGAGAAAACCTGCTCATTTCAACGGTTTCAGAATCATTTTGGCAATGCTTTTGGATGAGATGTGCATTCCCAGCAGATGCATGATTTCGCATGATTTTCATTCCAGGGATATTGCCCACGACCCGCATATCCAGAAAACGCATGATTTTCAAACCGGGTGTACTGTTTCTGAAAGGTCAGTTTGACCGTCCCAGTTGGACCGTTGCGATGTTTGGCAATGATTACTTCGGCGACTCCCACCAAAGAAGGATCATTTTCCTTGTAAACCTCTTCACGGTAGACGAACATCACGATATCCGCGTCCTGCTCAATAGACCCGGATTCCCTTAAATCAGACAGAATGGGCCTTTTGTTGGTCCGTTCCTCCACCTTGCGGGAGAGTTGGGAGAGAGCCAACACCGGAATATCCAACTCTTTGGCCAATCCTTTAAGTCCCCGGCTGATCTGAGAAATCTCCTGCACCCGGTTCTCTTGCGTATCTTCACCCTGCATGAGTTGCAAATAGTCCACAATCAGCAGTTGAATTCCCTTTTCCCGTTTCAACCGGCGCGCCTTGGCCCGCAAAGACATGATCGACAATGAAGGGGAGTCATCAATGTAAATGGGTGTTTCGGAAAGGATCTGGGAGGCATTGGTCAGTTGTGCGTAATCGTCATTGCGGATTTTTCCGGTACGCAGCACTTGCGCGTCCACCCTGGCCGTAGACGCAAGCATGCGTGTAACAAGTTGCTCTTTGGACATCTCCAGAGAAAAAACCGCAATAGGTACTTGGTATTCTACAGCGGCATTGGCGGCCATGTTCATGGCCAGGGCGGTCTTGCCCATGGCAGGGCGTCCCGCAAGAATAAGAAGGTCAGATTTTTGCAATCCAGCCAAAATCCTGTCCAGATCAACAAAGCCTGTAGATACCCCTGTGACATCTTCCTGGTGCAACATCAAACGGTCCAGGCGGTCAATGACAGACGGCAACACAGCTTTCAGATCCATATAAACAGACCTGCGTTTGGATCGGCTTTCGCCGACCGCAAAAATACGTTGTTCCGCAGCTTCCAAGAGATCGTCCACAGATCGAGTGGTGTCACCATAAACATCATTGGCTATGGAAGAGGCAGCATGAGCCAAAGATCGCAACACTGCCTTGTCCCGTACCAGATGAGCATAAGCCTTGACATTGGCCGTGGACGGGGTGGTATCGATCAGTCTGGCAAAATATCCGGCACCTCCCACAGATCCAAGCTCGTCATGATCCCCAAGGTGTTGCTTCAAAGTCAGTGGGTCTGCCGGATCTCCCTTGTCCAAAAGAGAAAGCATGGCCTGAAAGATAACACGATGACCTCCAACATAAAAATCTTCAGGAGTAAGCAAATCCGCAACATGATCCATGCTGGAGTTGTCCAGGAGAATCGCCCCCAGAACCGATTGTTCAGCCTCATATGAAAATGCCGGAGTCATGAGATATCTCCAACCTGACGTAACAAATCCAAATCTGTAAACAAAGTCGCGCCATTGGCCGCATGATGGACACTGGTTACCTGGCCTCTCCATGATCGACCCATCAGGGCATCTTGCACATCAACCAGATGCCCAGGCAGAATATCAGCATTGAAAATACATGTTATTTCAATGTTTTGAAGCGATTCCCCCGCATCAATTTCAGCTCTGGCCCGTTCACGCTTGCACTCCAATGTTGCAGCCAAAGGTTCTACAATGTCCGCACCCTGATAAGCCCCATCTCCTCGTTGTGCCGTGACTTCGCCCTCCGTGCTGGGGTCACCGTCCGTTGCCGTTGCTACCAACACAATCGGAAACCTGGTTTGTCCGCCCACTTGGCGAGGCGCGATCAGTTTCCATGCATAAGCCGCAACAGTGACCGTGACCCTGGCCACAGACAACCCGGATTCCGCAGATCTCACTGTCACCCCATCACCGGAGAGCGTCAAATCGCCAAGAGATGTCCCCATCCAAATCCACTCATTGATGGATTCCACCGGACGAGGCAAAGTGACCGTATCGGCATCTGAAAAAACCAAATCCACTTTTTCCTGATAGCGTTGGGGTGGGTCTGGCCAGAGCGTACCCACAGAGGCCTTCAGCTCCACGCCAGAAACACCACTTCCGGCATGCACCAAAACATGCATGGAACTTCCAGGCAGATACGAAACGGCACCACCAGGATTCAAACCGTCTGGACGGTCATCTGGCTCAATGGAAAGTCGTCCTGATGAAGAGGGTTGCCAGTCACGCACCGTGACCCGATTCACCCGATTCAAAAAGAGATAGGACTCGCTGATAGAGATAATGGAACGATCAGTCAAAATATGATCGGGCTGTACCACGCCCCAATCCGGCACGCGAACAGGGAACCTGTGACGTGTACGCAGCGTGCCATCAGGAAGCGTTTCGACCACGCCACCAGCAGCAGACACAACGGTTTTGGCTATATCCATGGGTGAGGCCTGATGAAACGCCATCCGTCCAACCGGAATGGTCCAGTCAAGCATGTCCCATGAAACAGATCTGCCGACAGCTCCCGAAACAGCACTGCTGGCCAAAATCGGTTGATCGCCAGAAAGATCAACGGGTGTTGCTCTTGGGAAGGTCAGTGCTACAGTGGGACTGATCAACGTGACCGTCATGCTGTTTCCGCTTTGAGAACGTGTGATCGTGCGACTCTGTACTGTCACGACAAATCTCTGCTCCCCCATGATCAGCACCATTTCATCGTTCACGGTGATCGACAAAAAATCACTGACACGGGCGATTTCAGCCCGTCCGACCCAAGCATATTCTCCTTCCGAGATGCCGATTTCAGCAGCAGCCAATGGAACCCTCGCCCCATTGCGGACCAAAACGACATCCGCACTCATAAAAAGAGTCGATGACTCAGCGCCCAGAATCTCCCATGCCAACCGACTTGTTTTACGTGTCGGATTATAAGCCAGGATGTCATATGAAACGCGTACAGATCGCGCTCTCCGGTCGCAAGCGTCATAACATAGACGAACAGATTTTTTTCTTGGGGTCAGCAAAGCGTATGAGAGTCGAACCATGCGCGACGTTGTGCATGGCAACAGGATGCGAACAGAGATTCCGATTTGAATCTTGTATGGAATCCTGACAGACCTTCCGCACTGGATCGCGTAGCGAATACGTGATGTTTTGTCAGCAGAAGCTCCATAAGGCATGCGAAGAGATAGGCCTGTGGCAACTCCGTACCGCAGCCTGGCCGACATGGCCACTCCCCACGACCATGGCAGACGAACCGTTTTGGCTACCGGAAAACCAAGTTGATAGGGCAAAGTGATGGATGTTTTTGCTGCAATCAGGAGATCCCAAGGCAATCGCACGGATCTCTTGGTGTATTGTACTGATGGAGTGACCTGGAAGTATTTCCAGGTCCAATTGGCCCAACCTGTAATATTGCTCCAGGTTTGAATGTCTGTCCAAAGATTTCCATCAGCAGATGCCTGAAGTGTAAAATTATTTGGAACCTGATTCGCGTATCTGCACAGGATCGCGAGTTCGCCGACCGACATGGATTGTCCAGCACCAAGGCCGTATTTGATCCAGACGTCACTGCCTGCGACTATGCTTGCCACCCAATAATTATTGCTTGTTTCATTATCAAAAGCTTTGATTGCGTTAGTGTCTGCATGACTGGCGTTTGCGGTTCCACCATTGCACTGATCCACCCCCCCAACCGATGCACGCATCTCGATTTCCAAAAAAGAGATGACCGTATTGGAATAGCCTGGCATAAAAATGCGCCAGTACCTGTAAGCCGATGATGCTGGAGGTTGATTTGCAGTGAGGTCATACGGCATACGCACAGCTTGCTTGGTGTTGACGTTCATACCATAAGTCAAGCGTATTGACGTTTTTACATGATTATCAATGACGTATAAAAGCCTGACCGCTTTTGCTGTGGTCGTCATAATGGAATAGTCCAGACGCACCGCTTTTGCTGTGATCAGACCCCACCGCAGGCGTGTTTCATTTTTTACATGATCATCAATCAAATACAATAAGCGTCGTGATGCTTGGCCCCTGTGCAGACCTTGGATTCCATCGACTTGAAAATAATTCCAATAAGGATCTTCCCATCCTTGAATATCAAACCATGCATCTCTGTCTGTCCATAC
>JAMOBH010000375.1:0-5278 GCA_039908085.1 Magnetococcus sp. YQC-5 | reverse complement strand
TGACGTCAAATGTGACGCCATTGCTTGTGCATGGCAGATCTGGGGAAACGTACCGGTCACAAGGATGCGGTCGAAACAAGATATGACGCCGAGAATCTTGTCGGCGTGATGCTTTATGAATGGCAACATGGCGACACCTCCTTTGCAGTTTTCGCCATTTTCCACAAAATGCGTTTTTTATGCCACCCTTTTTGGTTGCGGCTTTGCCGCGTTGGGGTGCGCTGGTTCGGATGTGATTGCTTTTTTGTGTGTCGATGTCCCCAATTGCAGGCCTGCGTGGGATCGCCACGGTTCCTGCGCTCCCCTTGCTCCGCCTCCGACGACGGCCTCTCCGAGAGTCCCTGGGGGAGCGGCGTATCCTGGTACACGTCGCGGCACTCCACCCAATTGATGAAACGCCGCAAATGTTGCAAGACTCAACCAGACGGGAATACCGCAACCATTGCAGGGCTTACCCCAAAGGGGATGCCTCAAACGACTGTCTGACTCAACCAAATGGGAGTGACGCAAGATTCCGCTCACTTCCTGCGTACATTATTTTGGCGCAGATAGAAAGGGTTTGCCTTCCTCTTGCCCGGACAAACCGCGATACACCTTTGGTGCAAGAGAGACCACCTGTCTGCCAGATGCCCGCTCTGACTCCTGGAGCGATTTGACTATGGCATCCAAATCATAATTGAACTTGGCCGCAAACTCTTCTCTGTTTTTGCGCACTTCATCCAAAATCGGATCGTTTCTCATAGCTCTTCCTCCTCCAATAATTCTTCTGGGGTGACGATGGCTGGTGATGGCATCTCTCGAATTTTCAAGATTTCATCAATGGCTCGGCGGGTTCTGCTATTGGCGATGTGCCGACAATTCCACGTGAGCAAATAATCCACCTGCTGAAGTGCCGCCAGGGAGATGTGCAGGCTGTCAACATTCGCTTTTGCAGGAAGCATTGCGCATTCTTGGAGCTGTCGGCTTAGCGCGACTGCCTCGGCATCAACCGCCAACACTGGAATGGAATCCACCAGCAATAAACGCCTCTTGGCAGCATCCCTGTCACCCATTGTTATTTCCTGGATGACCAACTCAGACACGAACAGCTCGTACCGATGACGCTCTGCCCACCATTCGTGGGTGATTTGCTGGTGAGCCGCCACAACCAAATCCCGGCTCGGCAAGGCGGCCAAGTAGCTGACGATGCTTGTTTCCAGGTAAAGGCGCGGTTTCATGCCGACCGCTCCAGAGCCAATGTCGTCATGGCAGCAACTTGTCTTTGACCCTGCCCACAGCATCGCGTGCGTAATAGCTGCACACACCCTTTTTGACCGAAGGCTCCAGGCCAAGTTCCTTGATAGCCTTCTTTACCTTGGTGTCCGAGATGCCCAGCTCCTTGGCAATGCTGGCCGCCGTCACCAAATCATTGTTCAATCCTGCCATTTCCTGATCTCCTTCTGAACAGTCCACCTTCCAACCGGAGCCGTCACATCATGGCCATAATCCAACGCCTTCTGCAAGTAAATTCGGTGATGTCTGGTGAGTTATCACTATCTGAAAACATCCAAAATTATCTTTATATTCTTTTCATGATGTTTTATGTCGTTCTGATCCGTGTCGGCGGTGTGGGCTGGACAGTCGCATTTTCTTCAATCAATCCAGCACTATGCTTGATGCTGAACAAAGTGGTGCATTTTGTTCAGCCTGACAACGCTTTTTTATAAAAACCAACGGCTTCGCATGTTTACCTAAACTTAATAATATGCTGTTCCGTCACGCAGCAAAAGGTTGTAGATGATGATTTATGAAGAGATTATGACCAGTCCATTAGTTCTGGAGTGTCGGTTGCGCGGGCAAGGTGATCGCAAAATGCGCGGGCAACAACAGATAATTGCTTTCCTTCCTGGCGAATCAAATACCAATTGCTCTTGATTGGAAAACCTTCAGAGTCAATGACGGTGAGGCCGGGTGCATTTTCTACCACATAGTTTGAGAGAATGGAGAGACCGAGTCCACCCAGGATTGCTTGTCGGATCGCCTCATTGCTGCCCAATTCCATGCGGACTCGCGGGCGGCTTCCATGTTCCGCAAAAAAGCGTTCAACCAAAATGCGTGTGCCGGATCCGGGTTCGCGCAGTAAAAAAGGTTCTTCCAGCAATCGGGCCAGGGGAATGTTGCGGTTGGTGGCTAGTGGATGTTCCGTTGGTGCGACTGCGACCAGTGGATTTTCCAGGAATCGCATGGCCTTGATGTCCGGTTCCTTGGGCGGAAAGCCGAAGATATAAAGGTCATCGGTGTTAGCCCGAAGCCGTTCCATCACCTGTCCCCGGTCCAGAATTTTCAGGGAAACATCGATCCCTGGATAGCGGTTACAGAACGTTCCCAGGAAACGAGGAAGAAAATACTCAGTTGTGGTGACTGCGGTTAGACGCAATTGTCCTTTTTTCAGTCCTTTGGAATCTGCCAATGTCATCTCGAAACGTGCGATGCTGTCGAACACTTCTTTACACAGGTCATGAAGTGCTCTACCGGCATCAGTGGGGTAAATTTTGCGTCCGATTTGTTCGAAGAGCGGCAATCCAATGGAATCGCTTATTTTTTTTACCTGCATAGAGAGGGTTGGCTGGGTGAGATGCATCTCTTTGGCAGCACGGATAAAACTGCCGTTGCGTACGATCGCATCGAAAACCCGCAGTTGGCGAAAGGTTGCATGTTTCATGGGGAACCTCAATATATCGATGATAGACTATCGGTAGTATATCAAAGATTGATTTGTATTGATAGTCAATTTTTGCTATGCTCGCTGCGGTTGTGTGGGTAGTAATCGCGATGCTTGCGTCGTTCACAGGTTTCTATTTATATGTGTTTTTTCAGTACATGCCAAAGTTTTGTGATTAATGCTGGTTTGTGTGTTGTTGCATGTGGTTGTTCAAATAACAATGCAAGATTTTCGCATAGGAGAGAATAATGAGAATGTCACAGAACAATCAAACATCGCAGCCGGATATCATCTACACCATTGTCGATGAGGCTCCAGAACTGGCCAGTGGCTCCTTCCTGCCGATCATCCGCTCCTTTACCCGCCCGGCAGGTATCACCGTGGGGACGAAAGACATCTCGCTGGCTGGCCGCATCATTGCCGCTTTTCCAGAACAGCTCAGCGATGCGCAACGTCAACCCGACGACTTGGCCGAACTGGGCGAACTTGTCAAAACCCCTGAAGCCAACGTGATCAAACTTCCCAATATCAGTGCCTCGGTCCCGCAGCTCAATGAAGCCATCCAGGAGCTGCAGGCGCAGGGTTACGCGATCCCGAACTATCCAGAGAATCCCCAGAACGATGTCGAGCGTGACATCAAGGCCCGCTTCGACAAGATCAAGGGGAGCGCGGTTAACCCGGTATTGCGCGAAGGGAACTCGGATCGTCGGGCCCCGTTTTCGGTCAAGGGGTACGCAATGAAGAATCCCCACAAGATGGGCGATTGGTCCCCGGATTCCAAGACCCACGTCGCCACCATGAGCAGTGGCGACTTCTTCTCCAACGAAAAATCCCATACCGTCACCGAGGCGACTGCCGGAGTTGCCCGCATCGAATTCATCGCGGCCTCCGGTGCGGTGCAGACACTCAAGGAGAAGGTACTCCTGACGGTGGGCGATGTCATCGACGGTACATTCATGAGTGCCTCTGCCCTGCGCGCCTTTATTGTCGAGCAGATTGAGGATACCAAGAGACAAGGCATCCTCTTCTCCCTGCACATGAAGGCCACCATGATGAAAGTCTCCGACCCCATGATCTTCGGCCAGGTGGTGACGGTCTTCTTTCAGGAGGTCTTCGACAAGTACGCTAGTGTGTTCAAGGAGATCGGCGCGAGCCCCAACAACGGACTCGGCGATGTGTTGACCAAGATCGCCAAACTAGCCAAGGCGCAACGCCCTAGTGCCACATTGAACGCCATCGTCGGTTAAAGGTGCTTCCGCTGTTCCGATTGTGTCGGGGGTCTGGGAATGCGAGGCAACTGCGTCATGCATTGGACATTTTCTGATATCGGATGGTTGAGGCATGTGAAGGGCATGAATAAAACGGCAACAGATATCTCCAGTCGATTCCTGGTTGGGTTTTGTGGTTTCAGAGAGCGATATTTCTCTCAGAAGCCTGAGTTGTTTGAGACCTTGGTCAGCGATGGTCAGAGGCCGAAAGCCATGGTCGTATCGTGTTCCGACTCGCGGGTTGATCCAGCCATTCTGTTTGGTGCGGAACCGGGTGAGATTTTTGTCATTCGGAATGTGGCCAACCTCATTCCGCCATATGAGCCGGATGGACGGCATCATGGTACAAGTGCGGCGTTGGAGTTTGCGGTGCGAGATTTGGGAGTGCGTAACATTCTGGTTCTCGGTCACTCTCGTTGTGGTGGCATGCACGCCTTGCAGGAGCATCTATCTGGTCAACCATTGGATCGCGAATTTATCGCGTCCTGGGTGTCGATTGCCGCATCATCCCTGGAAGCCAATCCGTGGATGGGAGAGTCTCATCGTCTAGAGCAGGCTGCCATTCGTCAGTCCCTCGCCAATCTGCGGACTTTTCCTTGGGTAAAATACCAAGAGACCGCTGGCGATCTGACAGTGCATGGCTGGTGGTTCGAAATGGATGCCGGGAGGTTATGGTACCTGGATGAGTCCAGGGATGAGTTTCAACTGCTGGATCTTGGAGGGTCTCTTTCATGAACGTGCAACTAGCCAAATCCGAAGGGGCTTTTCCCTTTCCGGGCATTCCCGGCACGGGTGACGGTTCTGATGCCGTTGCTTATGTGGAGACCCGCGCAACAGATGGAGCGGCGGCCTATCCCATTACCTCTTCCACCATCATGGGGCAACTCTATCAAGTGGCGGTTGCCAACGGGTTTCGGAATGTCTGGGACTTGCCGTTGGCTTGGCTGGAACTGGAGTCCGAGCACTCTTCGGCCTCTGCCTGTGAAGGGTTTGCCTTGGCGGGTGGACGGGTGACCAACTTTACCTCTGGTCAGGGGCTGATCCTGATGAAAGAGGTGTTGTATACCATTGCCGGCAAGCGTCTGCCCCAGGTGCTGAACGTGGGGGCCCGTGCCTTGACCTCCCAGGCGTTGAATGTTCATGCCGGGCACGATGATGTGATGGGGGTATCGGATTGTGGCTGGGGTATTCTGTTTGCGCACAGTGTGCAGGCGACGGCGGATTTGTGTCTCATTGCCCGCCGGGCATCGGAAGACTCCCGGACCCCGATGATGAGCGTCCAGGATGGATTTTTGGGCACGCACACCAT
>JAMOBH010000374.1:0-5300 GCA_039908085.1 Magnetococcus sp. YQC-5 | reverse complement strand
GGGGTTTGTAGCGTACTCTTTCGTTCGGAGCGGTGACTAACGGCTTGTCGGAGTTGGATACAAGTACACAAAGGAACTCAAGGACGGCCAAGTGAGGAAGTTGCTCGTCGTAGAGACGGTGTCCCCAGATGTGCTCGTCGACCGCGAAGTCGACCCCGTCGATGCGATGCCTCATAGCCCGACCCTCACGGTGACCGGCCGCGTGAACCCGTGGCCGTTGGTTTCGATTTCGATAAAGTTAAGTGTCAGAGCCTCAGCATCTTCGTCCGTTTCGTCGTCCGCAGCCTGTTTGTCGCGAATCAGTTCTGCCTTACGCAGTAGTTTGGCCTTGAACGCAAGCATGTCCTCAAGGCACTCGTTCGAGAAACTTCCAGGCAGGGACCCCTCGGCCACGCGGCAGAGGAATTCGAATCGCACCGGAGAGAGGTTGAAGGTAACCGCCCTGTCAGCTCCAGGTGTCAGTGCCATCTCGATTGAGGGTAGCTCGGTCTGCGGGTCGATCCGAATCTGCATTCCCATCCCGCCCTGCCTCCTCGCGGGAGTCTCGGTATTGCAAAGGACACTGATTCTCGACTGCGTGAAACCTCCTGAGCTGGCGACGAAGATGCGGTCGGAGTTCTCCACAAGAAGCCCTGTCATCACGCGGTTGAGCCCCTTGGCTAGCCTTGCACGGACGGCCTCGCCAATGGATCGCCTTCCCGCCAGGGCTGATGTCAATTCAAGGTAGTCCCCGGCGAAGTTGAAGGCGGTCATACCCCAGAATGGGTGGTCGGCATCATTGTCTGGGAGGGTAAAAAACAGGCGGCGTCGCTGCGATTCGAGTCGCGAAAGGAAGTCAGCCGCACCGTTGTCGAGCCGAGCCTCCTCATCGCCCTCAAGATAACGCATCTGCGCCGACAGGTAGGAAGCAGTCGCCCCGTAAATCGGATCGGCTTTCACCAGTTGGTCGAAAGTATTAGCAAGTTTTGAGTCGTCGGTTCCGTAAACGAGCATTCCGTCCGACCTGTTGGTCGTTTCCTTCCCGATGCTGAAGGCGGCAAGAACCCGGAAGACTTGTCGGTCATAGGCCCGGCGTCTGGGGAGGTTGCTTCCGAACACGTTGTCGTAGACGCTGCCATACTCGGTCTTGCCTTCGTCCAGAATCTTCGCCACCTCGGAGCAAGACAGCAGTCCCTCTTTCGCGTCGCGGTGCCCAAGAATCATGTTCGACGCCAGCATGAGAAGATCGCGCACAGGCAGGTGCCATCCGTTGTGGCGGGAAATCTCAACCAGATCCCCCAGGCGACGAGCGAAGCGTCCCCCGTCGTCCTTACTAAGAAGCCTTTTCTTGTTTTCGAAGATCGGACAGATGCGCCCTACCTCGTTCCACTGGCAACCAGAGCACTTTTCCCATTCCGGATGGCCTGCGACAGCCGAAATGACATCCGCAAGGGAGTGACGGCGTGCGGTGCGGCTAAGGTCGAAGATGGCGAGTCGCTTGGGAGCCGAACTCGCGAGCAAGAACGCGTCTTGGATAGGCTTGCGCAAGGGATGAATACGTCCCTGCCGAATACCCAAGCCGCGCAGTCGCTCAAGAATCTGGCCGTGATTGGCCGCGACGACCAGAACAGTCGAGTCATCGTTTCCTAATACAGTCTTCTCCAGCAAATCCAGCACTTCGTCGCTTTCGCGCTCATCGCTGATTCCGCTTAAATCCTTGACGAAAACAGCAGCCCTGTGGTCCTGCAAGGTCAAACGTTGGACTGGCTCGACACCCGCCCATTCTTTGTCTCCTCCCCCGAATGCTGCCCAAAGACTGCGGCAGTGGTAGGTTTTTCCATCACCAGCCGTTCCAGCGATTAGAATTGATCCGGGGGCACCAGAACCGAGTCTTTCCCTCATTGCTGCAAGCTGCGGACTCTCCAGGGAAATGGGGCGAACCTTCGCACGACCAAGAGCTTTGGTAATGTGTTCGTCGAAAAGATTCAGATCGTTTGGAGTCGGGCCGTAGGAACGTAGGAAGCGCACCCATGCTGCAGCGGGGGGAGTTCCAGGTTCCGGTTGTCCAGAGGAGGCAAAATCAACCATATCAACACCTAACTGCTACGTGTAAGAATAAATTTGTATGTTGCAAAACATATAAAATATTGTTCATCACAGACGCACACACGAATTGTAGCCGATCTCATTGGCATCAGAAAGGCTTGGAGTGCATCAGAATGTGGTTTTGCCGGTCGTGACGTACTTGGCTCCCCTGGGGGCGTTTTCACGGGGCATTATAGTGGAGCCTTCGGATACTGGACGCCACCACGATTGAGAGCGTCCTTGTGGATCCCTCGTGACAGGAGTTGCCGGGGTGCGAACCTCCGGCCAGGAGATTCCTCCAAGAGCCTTCCCGCTGCGGATTGGTCCGGCTTTCTGACGATGGGAATCCTGGGGTATACCAAATGTAGGCAGTTTTCCTCATCGATTCCGTTTGTAAAACCGAACATATTTGCATTACTGGAAAGTTCACGCCGCCTCCCTGTAGTACGAACGGGTGATGCCTCCAAGGATCTCCCTGCTACGGATTGGTCCGGTCTCTTGAGGGCGGAAGTCCACTTTGAGCACGTTGTTGCCAATTCCAGCCCCGGTATGAGGCCGTTCCTGATTGTAATGGCGTAGCCAAGCTTGTTGGATGTAGTCAAGTTGGGATAGACTGAAACAGAAAAAGAAATCAAGAGCTTCGCGTTTTAAGGTGGCGATGAATGACTCGCAAAACGCGTTCGCCTCTGGAGCTCGGTGCGGAATCTGGATGATTCGGATGCCTTCGGATTTCCACACTTCTTTGAAAGTCCCAGAGAATTTTGTATCGGCATCGCGGATCAGGTATTCAGGTTTGATGTTCTGCTCATGGCACCACATCAAGGCGTTGCGGGCCTGTTGGGTTACCCAGGCACTGTTGGGAGAGAAGGTGGGGGGGGAGCAGAATACCTGCCGACTGCGCAGGTGGATGAACACCAGGGAGTAGGCCGTCATTTTGCCCATGGGGGTGAACACGTCCTTGGTAAAAAAATCGCACGCCACGATGGATTCCATATGTGCCTTGATGAAGGTCAGCCAAGGAATCGGTGGTTTTTTCTTCTCTTTCTCTGGTGTTGGGTGAATCCCGGCATCGGTGAGGATGCGTTTGACAGAGGTTGAACCGGCATACAGGCCCAACTTTTTGAGTTCACCGGCGATGCGCCGGTATCCCCACAGGATGTTCTCCTTGGCCATGCGAATCGCTGTATCGCGCAGTTCTTTGGAGAGTCGGGGCCGGCCGAGCGGCTTGAATTCCTCTCCCTTGTTGGTCTGGTTGAGCCAACGGCGGTAGGTGGCGGGCTTGACGATTTCCATCAATTCAGCAATATGATGGTCGCATTCGGCACCGATGCGGAGGAGTTCTGATTTTTCCTCGGGTGATGGGTTGATCCTGTTGGTGGTCAACCGTTTCTGGAGGATGCGGATTTGTGCCTTGAGCAACCGGATCTCGGCGTTGTGCCGAGGGTTGAAGAAGTGGGCAATCATGGCCCAAAGGAGGAAGACGAACGAATTTGCCATCACTTGAAACGCTCCCGCGCAGTTTTGAAAATTGGCCTCCGAGCCAAGCAGATGCGGGTATCCTACATTTTGGAACAGGCCTCAGGAAGTGTTGGTGTGAGTGCATTTCCGGCGGCAGGGTTTCGAAGGACAGTGACTCTTGCCGAGACGCCGCAGGTCAGGGTGTCTGGTTCCCGATGGTCATGCCCCTGGTCTGGGAGCTGTGGTTGGCATCGCGGTGTGGTTTCGGTTGGGAGTTGAACCGTCGTCCGAGTGTCTTCCCGTTGGACAAGGGGAGATTCATCGGATCCTCTGGAAACGGGAGGAGAGGACATGCATAGTACGATGGGTGGCATTCTCTCAGTTTGACGAATAGTCACAGAGAAAGACAGAGAATGTCAGAGAGCGTTCCGCTGGAGCCATTGCCATCCAAGCAGGAGTTGAACCCGCGTCAACAGGTGGCTTGCCGGACGCAGGTGAAAAGTTCAACAAAATTCAAAAATCCGTTTAATCACTGAAAGATGCAAAATCCCATGCCGCTTGGCTAACCAAGATGGCGTCAAACCGTTCTCCTGCTGCGGTGCAGCAAAGTGGTGGAGAATTTTCCGTTTTGCGTATCGTTCGCTCCAAGCTTTGCAAACCACGGTATTGATAACGCCAATCCAGGCATAATGTTTGGCTGGGTAAGTTCTGATTTTGGGCATCAATATTATAATCTTCTGTTTTCGGGAAGTCGTTTGCTTCTAGAAAGGGTTGGGTTTAGGTCTGGAGAAAGTTATATGGATTTTTCTCATATTGATGAGGGTGTAAAATTCCAACTAATAGACGGGAAAGAATATCGTGTCGTTGTTCAGGTCTCAGTAGAAATGGTCCATGTGTTTATTGATAATGTTCGCCGTTATTCTATTGCTACCCCATCTGATAGTATAGGGAGAGTAGGGCTTCGTCCATGGAGAACAAGATTAACGTGTTCTTTCTTTGAAGTAACAGATTTGTAAAGTATAAACGGCGTTGTTGCATGAATCGCCTGGGAGTGTTGCGTTGCACGCCCGTTGACATGACACCGTTGCAGGTTCCGTGGCATGGAAGGTTCCCTTGTTCAGTCCGTGTTCCGTTCCGACCGCACCCCCTACGCATCCCGGCACGGAACATCCGGAAACCCCAACCGCACCCTCTGCTCACTCCACAACATCGGCAACGGCTCCATCAGATCCGCCAGCGTCAGCGACTCCGGTTGCCGACCATCCAGAATGGCACGGATAATATCCGGTGCCAACAGCGTCAGGCGCAGGATGCGGGACATGTACGAGCTGTCGATCTTTTCCTGTTCAGCCAGCTCCCGCATGGAGGCAACCTGGCCGGACTCCAGCATCTTCAGCCACCGGTGCGCACGTCCCAACGCCTTGAGCATGGCCTGCTGGGGCGACGGTGGGGGCGGTGCCCAGTCGGGGGCACCCGGCGGGGCGATGATCTCTGTCTTGGCACCCCAGCGTTTGAGGCGTATGGGGATGTGAACCACCAGAATGCTTCCGTCTTCACTCAACGTTCCCTTCATGCCACGCTCCCTTCGTCGTTTGTATCCATTTCGGTCATCAGGCTTTTCAGTCCGCCGGTTTTGAGATGCACGGCAACGTCCTGGTGGCTGACATTCACCTTTGCCACCAGCAATTGCAACAGCCGCGCCTGCTCGCCGGGGAACAATTCGTCCCACAGGGTGCCGAGGTTGCGCAGGGACTCCATCACCTTGCTCTCTGGCGTTT
>JAMOBH010000373.1:0-5320 GCA_039908085.1 Magnetococcus sp. YQC-5 | reverse complement strand
TTTGCTTGATGCCATTGACGACGAAGATGAAACATATGTTATTAATGATAGCTATGATGACTATACAGATTTTTAGCTTACTATCTCGTTAATTGGGTCAAGCTATAGCTGAACTATAATATGGAAAATCACCCCTTTGTCCTGCTTGATTCTGCTTGGTTTTTTTCAATTCATACTTGGCCGAATCTTCGTTTGGGAATAAGTCATGGTGGTGAGTGGTGAGCCACTTGGTTGATAGCGGTAGCACCCCTTCCATTTTGTGCCACGCCTTCTCCAACTTGGTGCCACCCCCCACCATCTCTGGAAACGAGCGTAAGGTGTCCACTGTTATGTCGAGAGGCACATTGCATATGATATGCACCTCTTGCGGTTTCGTAGGGTGTACCAACCTCAGTCGGTCAATGGCCTGTCCGCTCTCCCGTTCCCGAATCAACTCCAGAATTTTTTGACCACGAGGGTCAGGATGCATCCATACCCGCACACCTTTCTCTTTTCCTGACAGAAGGCGATACCCGCGATATTCCAAGGAAAGGTTTCCATTCGCAGGCAGTACGAGAGGTTTGTCATCGTCACACCAGATCCCCCTGGCAATGTCGTTGATTGCAGAACCATGGGGTTGGTTCCTCCCGATGATAATCACTGCATCGTAATTTTTCCACTCGTCACGCCCTCGGATAGCCCCGAAGTGTGTGATCGTCGCACCCTCCCACTCGGTCGCCTTCTTTGTATTCTTTACTCCTGTCATTTCCTCTTTGACAGGCTTGTTACACACAACTAAGACTTTTTTTCCGTCAATGGTGGCCTGGTTGACAACTTTTCTGAGTTTGTCCTGTTCATCATCAGAATTCAAGGTGATACGACTTTTGCTCATCGACGTGGAATAAATCTGGGTAACGTGCCCTGATCGCTTTGCATGAATCTCGGACGATTCCATTCTTGCCCCAAAGAGCATTTTGTTGATTTCAAAATGGGCGTCCGCATCCAGCAGAAGGACCGAAACAGCTTCTGGGATTATCGTGGGCCTCAACCAGGAGACACACACTTTCGCCCCCTCGTTCCCGGTCGATTCATGCTGTCTAACCCAAACACCATGAAACAACCTGTTCTTGTCAATCTCTGCAGCTACACGCTTCCAAAATTCATGCAATTGATTGCGACAGCTGACCCCCATCGTTTCCATGGTTTGGATTGCTTGTACCGCCGTCATCGAAGGCAGAATGCTGTTCGTCTGTTTTCCCTCAAGTTTCTTGGCTTGTGCCTGCGCATACTCCCTGGTGATGCCGTGTTTCAGCATCGCCTCTCGTAGGTCTACTCCATTTTCCATGTGATCAAGTATGGCGAGTTTGGCTGGACCATCAATCCGATCAATGCCAAAATTTGCTTTGCCTACGGCCTTCAAGACAACATTCTCATCTACGATCACAAGATCTGGCTCATGCATTTCAAAAGATTTTTGTAGAAATAGATAATCATGCGGAAAAATTCGGATTCCTGGAGATTTATCGTACCACTGCGCGAGATAGCCACAGTCATCATAGTATTGGCACCGGGCATCTCCGGCCCGGCACATGGTGCCATACACGCTCAATCCCATCTGTGCGGCCTTCTCAGCCGCCTTATGCTTCGCGCATAGCGGGGTCGCAGGATGGGAGTCAAAGACGCCCTCGGCAGCATCCTGGGCGTCTTTTGTCGGGGCTTCAGCGTGGGTATGATCAATTTGATGGAATTTGAATAGGGATGCGTATGGATATGGGTCAGGCTGGCCACGACCTCGGATCACTTGGACGTTCATTGATGATTCTGAAAAAAGACCCGCAAGCTCATCCGCCAAGGCTATCGTCGGCACATACATGTGGACATGCCGTTTATGCCAGTATTTCCGTTTAATCAGTGCTTCGACTACCGCCCGCGTTTTTCCGAGACCTGCTGTAGCCCGAACTTGGAGACGAACCCCCTGCTTTAAACCTGATATGTCATAATGGTCACATACCTTCGCCTCGTAGTAATCGTCGAAAGACATGTGCGCAGGCTTACAAGAATAATCCTCATCATCTGCCCCTCTTACCTTCCACCTCTCATACTCTTCGCGGGAGGACAGCAACACCTCCACTTGGTTTAGGACTCCAGCGATTGTTTGCCGAAGGAGCGGGGAAGCAACATCACCTGCCAACTCCATATCGACTCTGAAAGCGGGCGGCACACCATCCTTCACCTTGGTAGGCCTCTTCCACCCTCGCTGTTTTGCCTCATGAAAGAGAGTCCCAAGTGTTATTCCTTTTATATTATGAAACGAATTCCATCTGTCCTTGGTAACACCTTGTTTGTAATTGTGCGATCCCTGACTCCACTCATCCCAAATCTGGAATGCCGCCTCCCAACCCGTGGAGTGCAACGCCATCCCGATATCGATCCACAGTTTGTGTTCATCGGCGGAGATGAATGCCAGCGCAGATTGAATCAACTCAATGTCATACTCAGTTATTGCCTTGCCGGAACCGACACGTTTTTTGACTGGCGGGGGGGTCGGGTCAATTTGAAATGCCCCTAAAAACTGATCCCGCCCATATGGTGGCATGCCGTCTTCAATGCTGATTATCCGGGATAGGAATGGAGGACTTAAGGGGTGACCCCCATCCTTTTTCTGGTGAACAAAGCCGGGAACCCGCATCACGCGATTCCTGTTCGTGACATTTGAGTCGCCATTGAACATCTTGGCCAGGGCTTTCTGAACAGGCTTGAACTCATCCAAAGGTGCGTCTTTCACGAGCCAGTATACGTGAAACTTTCCAGAACTCGTTTCAACAACAATGTGGGGCGTAAGGGGAGATTGCTGCACCGGCTCCAACGGGGCACCATCCAGATCAACGAAAAAAGATCTGATTTCCAGCACATCACCAGATGTTGTACCTTTGCCATTACCTGCATTAACCATGACGTTCACGCTGGCTCCGGCATTGTTCAATTTAACCAGCTCCTCTCCGTGCTCCTGGAGGGTACCGTGGAAAAATTTGGTGAGGGTCGGCTTCTTGTGAGTCTTGTCGTCGTCAAAGGTCCGAAACGAAACAGAACCGCCACTGGCGAGTCGGTCCAGAAACTCCTGAACAATGGCTAGATTTGGGGAGGGCACCTTTCATTCTCCAAGTGAGGTTCGTCGCCATTGACACCACATATTCTTGGCTGATTCGCAAGTTGTATCCAAAGAAGAATTCGCACCGATACCAACGTCAATCATATAAAGTGGGACAGCTCCAATCTGGGATATTCGATCTTGGCAATGGCCTTCGCCTTGGCGGGGAGCAGTTCCCCTCCATGGCCGTAATCCTTATCCGTGCCACCCCCTGACCAGAATGTAAAAAGCACGGCATGCCCATATCATAACCCAATGCCGTTGAATGCAAAGAGACAACGTTTTGTGCACCCCCCTGACTCAACCCATCCAAACAGGCAGGCAACCACATGGCCTGTATGGCGCGTGGGCGCGTTGTTCTGCCGCCATGGAACCCCAATGCCAACAGAGACGGGTGCCGCCACAGGGGCCGTTTTGTGGCGACTTCTGGGGAACCACTCGAACCGACTGCAACGAAATCCTCCGCAACATAATTTCATCCTCTGGTGTGGTCATGCGTGCCGTCCTGGTTCCCACTCAGGGCAGGCCCAGGGACTCAATTCAGCATTGCCTACAACCCATCGGGACGCAAGATCCGGGATTCCAATCATGGAGAGCATTTCCCCTGGGTGCCAGATAATGTAAAAGCCTTCACAGCCCCGGTCGGGAAGTCCAGCATCTGAATGACCGGAACAAGCAGATCTGGCCCATAGCGTTTTCCATACCTCCCTGTGGTCATGGATTCATCGTGGTGGCCCAGAATCGCCCCGATCTTTTTTTCATCGGCGTCACGTTGCTTCAAATGGTCGGCGACCGTATGCCTGAAGGAGTGGAATGCCCGCCCAGCCTTGATTCCGAGTTTGGTGGTATAGCGGGCATTGAACCACTTGCTCGCGGGACCGGCATATCCATCCCGCCCATGTTGCAATTCAGGGAACAATCGCGATTGGCCCCGCTGCTTGAGTGCCTCAGCGTAGGCGATCAGGCCCAACTCCAGGAGCCGGGGGTGGATTGGGATCAACCGTTTGCTGGAAGGGCTTTTCAATTTCTTTTCGCCATCGTCGTTGAGGTCGAAAACCCACACGCCACCCTCCTGACGAATGTCAACCAAATGGAGCTGGCAAATTTCGTCGATCCTGGCTCCACTGAACAAGCCAATTAGAGGCAACCAATAATAATACGGGTGGACAAACCGCAGCTCGGTAAAAATCTCGGTTGAGAAAATCAGATCGAGGTCGGACTGCTCGAAGCGTTCACGCTGTTCGTCAGCCCTGACTTTCTGGCGCAGTCCCAGGCCCTCGAAAAAGTTCTCCTTGGCATACCCATGCTTCCTCGCCCAGTCAAACAGGGAACTGAGTCGCGACAGGTACTTGTTGATGCTGCTGATGCTCATGGCCTCTGGTTGCAACGCCAAAATCTCATCCAGGCTTTTGTCCCGATACTGGGGCATTTTGTTCATGTTCGGGGGGAGACGTTGGATAACAGATTTGCAATGCCGGGCAGTTTCAAAGCCGACAGAGGCCATGGGGAGGTCCGACACAATGCGGATGAACAATGTGAAGATCGCCCGGTTTTCCTCTTCGGTTTTGTCACGCCAGAGACCGCCAGCCTGCATTTCCGTGCAGTACTCCTCGATCACCTTGGACAGGAGAGGGCTGTTGACCACAGCTTGCGGCTCTTGGGTAATGCCTGACTGGGGTGCGCTCAGGTGGGGAACGCTTGGAGGTATGCAGGACTGGAAATCGCTCGGCGTGACCGCAGGCACTGGTGCCCCTTTGATCTCCCCACCGGGCACCCGAAAGCCCTGGAGTTCCTGATCATTGATATTGGTGGCGCGGGCGTGAAATTCCTGCAACATCCTTTCGGTCGCGTCCGAGAAACGCTGGCGGGTCGCCGCATCGGCCTTGAGCAGATCCACCCCGTTGCGCTCGGCAATCTGGCAGGCCTTGAGACCCAGGCTGAAGATGTAATCCAGATGCGGAGTCTCCTTGGCCCTGGCGACCTCATACTCTTGCAGCACGGCATCGCCTGCCTCTCGATCACGGAGCATGAAATCCGTAAAGAACGGGAGCGAGATCTTGTCAGCAGGACCATTCTCCTCGACATGGCGTTTGAACTCGTCTGTCAGCCACAGGAGTTCGTCTGCCAGCATTTTTTTGGCATCAGCCCAATTCACCTTTTTTTCCCTCATCTCCATGAACAGGCGATCCATCA
>JAMOBH010000372.1:0-5368 GCA_039908085.1 Magnetococcus sp. YQC-5 | reverse complement strand
CTCTGCATAATCATAGGTGGATGTCATGATCAAATCCCACAATCGTCGCGCAGGCAGGCGACGATAGACACGACAGGCCACCTCTCCACGCTCATTGCTGGCATAGGGCAGATCTGTCACTGGCCATGGACGATACACCAGCTGGATATCAGGATTTTCCAGTTCCTGGAGATTGGCAGGAAAGTACAACTCCCACTCCTGATCCCCCTTCACGGCTTCGATAAAGGCCCCATTGATCAAACAGGATAAATTGAACTGGCGCAACCGACCATCCTCACGCTTGGCCCGGATGAAATCGGCGACATCGGGATGTGAGATATCAAAAGTGGCCATCTGCGCCCCTCGCCGCCCCCCAGCCGACGAAATGGTTTTGCACATGGCGTCAAAAATGTCCATAAATGACAACGGACCTGACGTGCTGGACCCGGCTCCTGCGACATAGGCCCCACGAGGCCGCAAGGTGGAAAATTCATAGCCAATCCCACACCCTGCCTTCAAGGTCAACCCCGCCTCCCGCACCATATCCAGGATATCCACCATGGAATCCCGTATGGTCCCGGAAACCGTACAGTTGATGGTACTCGTGGAGGGCTTGTGTTGGCCAGCTCCGGCATTGGAGACAATCCGCCCCCCTGGAATCGCCCCTTGCAGCAAAGCGTACAAGAAACGCTCCTCCCACTCAGCCTGTTTTTCTGGGGCCTCGATGGCAGCCAAGGTTCTGGCCACCCTGCGCCAGGTATCTTCCACAGTCTGATCCACAGGATCACCCGAAGCACTTTTCAAGCGATACTTGCTGTCCCAGATGGATAATGCGACAGGTTGCAAACCAATTCCAGACAAACCTGAAGTGGGACTCCCGGCAAGGGTGCTGAACATGGAATTCTCCTTGAAATCAGGTTGCTTAGTGGTGTTTTTCAAACAAAAACAATATTCAAATACAGCAACGAACATATCATTATCCTCACTGCAATGGAAGAGAGAATGCGTTCAGACTCTCGCCGAAGCCATTTTGCGAATGAGGAAAGCAGCTTGATCAGGAAGGTCTGACGAAGAGGAATTTGGTCCACTGTCCAGCATGACCGGATTTGGAATAGTGAAAGCCCAGCGCAGAAAATCACATCGGGGTAATTGGGTATTTCATTCATCATCATGACGCAAATCAGGCTGTCGCAAAATGTGCAGCCTGATTGCTATCACAATGTTTTTTAAACGAATCACAGCGTCCTTATGTGTGGGGCACTACCTGATTTTTCATGATTCTGTCATTTTGCAATCGCATCAATGGCAGTCAACACCGAACTGTTGGTCTGCCCTGTTGGCAACATCACCCCGGTATCAATCGTGGATGCGCCATTCAATTTCCTTAGAATCAGCACCCCATCAGTTGCATCCACCAAGCCGCTTTGGTCCACATCCAACTTCGAGCCAATGGCGTTGATGGTGGCCAGCACCGAGGTGTTGTTCTGGCCGGTTGGCAACATCACCCCGGTGTCAATCGTGGATGCTCCGTTCAATTTTCGCAACAGCAAAACTCCGTCTGTGGCATCCACCGTACCGCTTTTGTCCACATCGAGGATCGGAGTGGTTGGTACTGAAGAGGTTGTATGGGGATCGGTCTGCATAGTGAGTTTGATACGAATCGCTTTTCCGCCCTTGATTTCCAGAAATGACACGTTGCTCTGCTGCGTGGCACTCTGACCACCTGAGACTGACACGTTTCCTGGATTGGCCAATGTGATAAAACTGCCATCTGAACCGGTCTGGACCACAGTATCATTCACCTTCACGGTGGCATGGGCAGCGGGAGAAGCATCAGGTTTCATCAGGAGACCAAAAACAATACCAGGTATTCCGTTGGTATTTTCTGTTTTGAAGCTCCAGGTTTCCTTGCTGTCGGTTATGGAGCCATAGGCGTCCACGGCCTGGATTTTCCAGTAATAGGTTGTCAGATCAGTCAATTGTGCTGTTTCATCCACAAAGGTATAGGTATTCAGAATCTCTTCCTTACGGTACACCACATCCTTGAAAGCGTTGTCTTTGGCAATGATCAGATTGTAGGTGAGGCCATCGGCATCCGTACTGGGATTCCAATTGAAAATGGCCACGGTTTTGGATTGGGCTGCATTGGCCGGACTGAGCAACGAGAAAGCAGCGGGTGCGGCATTGCCTGCTTTTTGCTTGTAAACCAATGAACGCATCATGGGGGAGAGGTTGCCTGTTTCAACGTCTCTGGAAAAATAATAGATCTCGTAAAGACCAGGAACATCAAATCCCCCTTGCTGTGTAGCCCACATTTTAAAACTTGAAGCGTATGTCAACAAACTTTTATCCAGATCAATCTCCAGTTGGTTGGTTCCTCCCTTGCCGGACAAAATCTTTGTGGGGGAACGCACCTCCACCCAGGCTGAGGAAACTTTTGCGTCATCCTTGGCCTTTGCCCACAAAAATGCCGTGCTTTGATCAGAAGAGAGCGACAGCGTTTCGGTCACCTCGACCAGATCGGCTGGATTGCTTACCGAATTGGTCATTCCCGTACCCAGATAAATGGCTTTTGCCTGTTGGCCATCTCCTCGTGCATCGTTCAAATCATTGCTGCCGATTTTGTCGCCATTGTCATCCAACAAGGGATGTTGCATGGCCGCATCCTGATAAATGCCCTGGCTGTTCGACCCGGATCCTTTGCGTGTATAAATTCTTGTTTTGGCGGCTGCCAGTTGAAACGCATCATTCAACGTGGTGCCACGTCTCCACTCCCGGAACAACTCCTCCATGAAAAACTCACCGACCCGGATTTTATCCGGCTCCATGGGGCCTTTGAAAGACTCTTCATTGGCGGCGGAACTGCTTACGATAATCCGACCTGCATGGGATAGATCTGGCAAAAAGCTGCCAGAATAACAGGCACCAAACAGAATAATTTTTTTCTCTTGGGCGGCTGTGGGATTCAGTCCAGATTCCAAAATTTTAATCCAACCATCCAGTTCAACTGGTGTTATCTGTTCGGCCCCAAGATAGAATGTATTGATGTTTCCATGATCTACCAAAATCAGATAAAAAGGTGCAGCCACCTCATTCATTTTTTGTTTGACCCAAGTCTGAATCGCATCCTTGATGCTGGTCTTGGTGGGCGTGGCATAGACCCCGGTCTGAGATGTATCATAATTGAAATAACGGATATCCTCTGAACGAAATCCCCGTCTCATGAATGCTTGATAGATACGATTCGTGGTTTTATTATGCGATGCCAACCCTTCTTCATTATCCATCTTGCCCTGGACGATGATGGCATATCCGGCTGATGACCCGACCAGCACGCTCTCTGCCTTTTTGCTTTCCGTCAAACTCAACGAACCTTCGAAAGCAACTTCAATAGAATAATTACCTTTCTGGGTCAATCCGGTCACTCCTTTCAGCTCATAATGACCAAATTTATCATATGTTTTTATATTTTTAGTTATTATGCTACCATCTGGAGCCTTTATTCTGACGACCAAAGCAATCCCGGAGAGATCCGAGCCATTATCTGGCAAGCGCGTCATCTTGCCGGAAATATCCAAGGAACCTGTTTGTACAATAGAACGACTGGAGAGTTCCGTGGAAATTGATGTAAAGAATTGCTCAACCTTGTTGATCGTGACAGTGACGGTTGCGGTATTGGAATCCACTTTCCCGTCATTGACCTTGAAAGTAAAATGGTCAATACCTGTGGTTTTTGGATTGGGGGTATAAGAGAATTCGCCTGTAGCCGGATTGGTGATTTTAGCAACCCCCAGGCTTCCCTGAGCCATGATGGTGTACTGCAGATCATTATTGTCCCAATCACGTGCTTTTAATGTCCCCCAGTACGGACTGCTTTCCGTGGTGGATGGGGCGGTGTTGTATGCGACTGGTGGATCGTTAATGATAAAATTAACCGGTCCATCATTGATATACTGACGGAGCTGCCTGTTATCATCGTCGGTGCCTTTATCGTTGACCCTGCCCGGTTGATCCAGGCTGTACGCTATAAACCTAGTAGTAGGTGCATCGATATTCGACAATTGCAAAATGACCGTCTCACCTGAATAGACACCAGGCACGGTGACGATGACATCATTGTCGTTTTTTATACGGGCACGCAATAAAACTGGAGCAATTGGCGCATCCTCTTCTTTCTTTAAAGAAGGAACAAACACTCGCATGGAATAAGACTCTGGTACCACTCCACGGACAATAGCGATGGGGGGATCGTCCATGGTACTGATGGGTAAATTGACCATGGTAGAAGGCATAGCAAACGCTGATGCAGTACTCAACAACCAAAACATAAAAAAGAGAATCATTCTTATGGTCATGATCAAGACCTCCCGATCTATTCTGCAACAATTCAAATATTAATTATTTTACTCCAAACACAATCAAGTAACTTGCTCTCCCGCCTTCCAGCCAACTCATCATTTGGAGTCAAAAAAATTTTTTCGGCTCCGCCGGGGGCAAAGGGGGAAAATCTCCCCCCTCTGCACACCCTCCTCTAAAGCATTCTAAGGATCAAATCACCTAAGTATCATTGTCTGCCTCTAACGGGCCAGACATAGTAGGTGTTCGCCTTGGCGTAGTGCTCGACGCTGCCGTTGTAGAGGTCCACGAACCACGCGTAGGACGGGCTGCTGGCGGAGGCAGTACTCGACCAGTAGCGGTCGGAGTGAGCACCAACAAACGGACTATCTGTTGACAATGCTGGCAGAAATTGTCCAAAGTCGATCAAACTACTTAATTCTTGAATATTCGGAACACGCCAATCTGTATACGTCTTATTGGTATACACAACACACGTTTCCTTATTGGAATTTAAACCAGCCACCTTGATAAAAGCATCTGCCCAAGTTTGTTGTCCAAAGCAATCTGCATTCTTCATCCATACCAAGCTGGTTAAATGATCTGTCACAGTACCATCTCCATTATCCTTGAAACGCGGTGTTGGCCATGGCATACCTCTACGCAATTCCGCATCATCTCCAATAGCATGTAAAAGAGTTTGGCCCGTTTGTGAGACTGGGCCTGACACTTCATCTGCCAGAAGACAAAAAGGAAAAAAAGAAAACAATAAAATGAATACATAGATATTATTTTCTGTAAACCATTTCCTAAAAATTTTAATTTTGTCTTTCATAAACAGCCTCCCCACTTCGTTACTTTATGATTTTTATCCATCGACAGATCACAACCCGTTGAGAGCAAAAAAAATTTTTTCGGCTCCGCCGGGGGCAAAGGGGGGAAGTCTCCCTTACAAGGGTAGGTTTTTTCATATCCCCTCGATTTTAGGCAGAATTGGCCATGGTTCCGGGATTCCGTGACTGAAAGGGATCGGTTGATGATTGAGCAAAGCCGC
>JAMOBH010000371.1:0-5410 GCA_039908085.1 Magnetococcus sp. YQC-5 | reverse complement strand
GTCATGGAAAAGATGATCAGCATGCCCAAGATGGCAAAGATCACCTCAAGGGTGGCCAGGGTGACGATAAACTGGATGGTGGAGATGACAAAGATCACCTCCAAGGTGGACAGGGGCGTGATGGCTTGGATGGCGGTACGGGTGATGACCATCTCGTGGGTGGCAAGGGGAACGATACCTTGTCTGGTGGAGCCGGCAAAGATCATCTGGAAGGGGGCGATGGGAACAATAGATTGTCTGGCGGTTCCGGCAAAGATGATCTGAATGGCGGCAAGGGGGATGATATCTTGATTGGTGGTGCGGGCAATGACAAGATGTCTGGTGGAGCCGGTTCTGATCAATTCTGGTTTGGCAAGGGCGATGGTCGTGATGAGGCCCACGGAGGAGATGGCGGGAAAAATGACATCTGGCTTGACGAAGTGCAATTGTACGATGTCTCCAAAGGCCCGGTAGCCCATGCCGACCATACGGGAGAATGGACCTTGACCACCGATGCCGCTTTTGAGGTGCATGGTGATGCCCTGAGCTTCACGTTCGGTCATGCATCTGGAGTCATAACATTGTGGGATGGCTCTCAATTGGAATTCGATGGCATGGAGAAGATCACCTGGTAGAAAGGGTGCAAAGAATATAAAGCTCAAAATCAACAAGGATGTTGGCCATCAGCCCTGACCCGTTTCTGGTCAGGGCTGTTGTTTTATCGCTTGTTTTTTTTTGTCTGACATGGAAATATGGGCTTGCCAATAGAAGCCGGGAGCGTTGACAAGGTTTTTTGTCTGATTGCGTACACAGGGTTTTGCCTTTGTTTAGCCCGAAGTGCATCATAGCTTGCATGAAAGATACTGCATGTTGAATTCGATACTTGCCATTTCGTTGGGATCCTCGCTTGGTGCTTTGTTGCGCTGGTTTTTTGGTGTCAAGCTGAACGAGTGGTTTCCCGCGATACCGCCGGGCACGTTGCTTGCGAATCTGCTCGGAGGGTATATTATTGGCGTGGCCATGGCTTATTTCTCTCAGATGCCAGACCTTGCCCCGGAATGGCGATTGTTGATCATCACGGGTTTTTGTGGTGGTTTGACCACTTTTTCCACTTTTTCCGCTGAAGTCTTGACCCTGATTCAACAAGGTCGGTTGGTTTGGGCCTTGGCGGCCATTGCTATTCATGTCAGTGGTTCTTTGTTGATGAGTTTCGTTGGGGTGCTTTCCTGGCAATGGCTGAAATTGCGTTGAGGTTGAGATCCTGAGTTCATGTCGATTTTTCCCATTGTATTGTCCGGAGGCATCGGAAGCCGTTTGTGGCCTTTGTCCCGTGAGGCCCATCCCAAGCAGTTTCTCGCCTTGATGGGTGAGGAAACCTTGTTCCAGGCAGCCATGCATCGGTTGCAAGGGTTGCCTGATTGTCGTGCCCCGGTTCTGGTATGCAATGAGCAGCATCGTTTTCTGGCTGCAGAACAGGCGCGTGCCATGGGGATCCTTCCACAAGCCATGCTGTTGGAACCGGAGGGGCGTAACACAGCCCCTGCTGTGGCCTGTGCAGCCCTTTTCGCGTTGACCCAGGATCCCAACGCCCTGTTGTTGGTACTGCCGGCAGATCATTTGATTCTGGATATTTCAGCGTTTCAACAAGCTGTTGTGAGTGCAGTGAAACCGGCCAACGCAGGTTGGCTGGTTACGTTTGGCATCATTGCGCGACAGCCGGAAACCGGATATGGCTACATCCACAAAGGCAAGCCCCTGGAAGATGGGACCACATCGGATGCAGCAACGGTTTTTCAGGTGAATCGGTTTATTGAAAAACCTCATCAGGAAGCAGCTCGCGCCTTTGTGGATTCCGGGGAATATTTGTGGAACAGCGGCTTGTTTTTGTTGCGGGCCGATACCTTTCTGGCCGAGTTGGCCGAACAGGCCCCTGCCATTCTGGCAGCCTGTCGCCAGGCCATGGAGCAGAGTGTGACAGACCTGGATTTCCTGCGTCTGGGTGTGCAAGCCTTTCTGGAGAGTCCATCGGTTTCCATTGATTATGCGGTGATGGAAAAGACCCAACGTGCTGCTGTAGTACCCATGGATGCGGGTTGGAGTGATCTGGGTTCCTGGTCAGCCATCTGGGAGGCGGAGGCGCGGGATCTCCAGGGCAATGCCATTTTTGGTGACGTGTTGCTGGATGGGGTCCGCAACAGTCATGTCCGGGCGCATAGCCGGCTGGTGACGGTCATTGGCCTGGAGGATGTCATCATCGTGGAAACCGCCGATGCGGTATTGGCTGCGGCACGGGAACGGGTGCAGGATGTCAAGGCTTTGGTGGCGCGGTTGCAACAGGCCAATCGGGAAGAACGGATCGTGCATCGCAAGATGTACCGTCCCTGGGGGTCTTATGAGTGTCTGAATATCGAGCCACGTTTTTTGGTCAAGCGGATTACGGTCAATCCTGGCGGGGTTCTTTCACTCCAGAAACACAATCATCGTGCTGAACATTGGGTGGTGGTCAAGGGGTGCGCCAAAGTGACCCGTGGCACCGACTCTTTTGTTTTGGAAGAAGACCAGTCCACCTATATTCCGGTGGGCATGTTGCACCGTTTGGAAAATCCAGGCGAGACCTCCCTGGAACTCATTGAGGTGCAATCCGGTGATTATCTTGGGGAAGATGATATCGTGCGTTATGAAGATCAATATGGTCGCGTCTCGCCCGTAACCTGAACGCACGATCCAAAGAGCGATCATGGATTGGTTTTTGTGGATTCTTTCCTCTGTTTCCCTTGCAATCATGGCCTCCATGAGGGTATGCTGAACAGGTTTGTACACAATTTCCCCATTTCACACGCTGTCGACGACGCTCCTGGCTCCCTGCACAAGGGTGAGGGTCGTTTTACCAACCGGCGGCAGCGGAGGCTCAAGCCGAAACTTTCATCAAGGATGCAATCATGGCAACGTTTTCAATTCGTGAACTGTTGGACGCGGGATTTCATTTTGGCCATCAGACCAAACGCTGGAATCCCAAAATGGGTCGTTACATCCATTCAGCCCGTAACGGCGTCCATATCATCAATCTGCAAAAGACGATTTATATGCTGCGCGATGCGTGTCATTTCGTCACCGAGCGCGTCAACGAGGGGGGCGTGGTCCTGTTTGTTGGCACCAAGCGTCAGGTGGTGGATCTCATCGCTGAAGAGGCGGTTCGGTGTGGTCAGTTTTATGTCAATCATCGTTGGCTCGGCGGTACGCTCACCAACTGGAAGACGATTCAAGACTCCATCCGTCGCCTGAAAGACATTGAAAAAATGAAGGATGACGGTTCCTGGCAGGTGTTGCCTAAAAAAGAGGTTCTGCGTCTGGAACGCCAGAAGGAAAAAATGGAACGTTCCCTGGGTGGCATCAAGGATATGAGTCGTTTGCCGGATTTGATCATCGTGATCGATGTCAACAAGGAGTCCATCGCGGTTGCAGAAGCCAATAAATTGAACATCCCCGTAGTGGCTCTGGTTGATTCCAATTGTGATCCTGATCACATTGACTGGGTGGTGCCCGGCAACGATGATGCCATTCGTTCCTTAAAACTCTTTTTGACCAAAATGGGTAACGCCGTTTTGGAAGGCAAACGTCCCGACGTGTCGGAAGCCCTGTTTGTCGGGCAGCAAGAGGTTCCCGCTGACGCATCTGATGCGAATGCGGAAGAATGATCCAAAGTCAAGTCTCAATCACAAGGAATTTGAAGAATGGCTGTTACAGCAAATCTGGTTAAAGAACTCCGGGAAAAAACCGGTGCTGGCATGATGGACTGCAAAAAGGCACTCACCGAGACCGATGGTGATCTGGAAGCAGCAGTGGACTGGTTGCGCAAGAAGGGGATTGCTTCAGCCTCCAAGAAGTCCGGGCGCATTGCAGCTGAGGGTAAAGTGGTGGTGGCGGCTGAAGGTCGTCAGGGTGTGTTGTTGGAAGTGAACTCCGAGACGGATTTCACGGCCAAGAACGATAAATTCATCACATTTGCCTCGACTGCGGTGGAAGCAGCCTTGCAGCAGGGGGTTGTGGATTTGGAAGCCCTTGCGGCGATGCCCTATCCAGGGGCTGGGCGGTCGGTGGGCGAGGAGTTGACTGCGCTGATTGCCGCCATTGGCGAAAATATGAATCTTCGTCGTATGACCCGTCTGGAAGTTTCCAAAGGGGTTGTGGCTGGTTATATTCACATGGCGGGCAAGATCGGCACTCTGGTTGGTCTGGAATCCGACAGCGGGGATGTGGCTGCGTTGCAGGATCTGGGCAAAAAAATCGCCATGCATGTGGCTGCCTCTTCACCGTTCTATCTGAACCGGGCAAGTGTTCCGGTGGCGGATCTGGACCGGGAAAAGGATGTCTTGAGCGAGCAGGCCAGAAGTTCCGGTAAGCCGGAAAGCATTATCGAAAAAATGGTGCTGGGTCGGTTGTCCAAGTTTTACGGTGACAATTGTCTTGTGGAACAGCCATTTGTCATGGATCCTGAACAGTCTGTGCAAAACGTCGTGGATGCGGTGGCCAAGAGCCTGAATACCAAGATTCAGGTGGTGGGTTTTGCCAGATTCATGATGGGCGAAGGGCTGCAAAAACGGGAAGAGGATTTTGCCGCTGAAGTGGCAAAGCAAATCGGCCAATAGGGGTCACAATGCGACGCATTCTACTGAAACTTTCAGGAGAGGCCCTGATGGGGTCTGGGGGAGAGAGCATGGATCCCCAATTCCTGAAAGCTTTGGCCATGGAGATCAAAATTGCGTGTGAAGGTGGCATGCAATTGGCCATTGTGGTAGGGGGTGGCAATATTTTTCGGGGGGCTACAGGAGTGGCTCTGGGGATGGAACGCTCCTGTGCAGACCAGATGGGGATGTTGGCCACGGTCATCAATGCCTTGGCCTTGCAGACTGTTTTGGAAGCTCATGGTTTGCAAGTTCGGGTGCAATCGGCCATTACCATGCCGCAGGTGGCCGAGCCGTTCATTCAACGGCGGGCGGTTCGGCATCTGGAAAAGGGACGGGTGGTGATTTTTGCCGCAGGTACGGGCAATCCGTTTTTTACCACAGACTCGGCAGCAGCTTTGCGGGCTGCTGAGATCAATGCCGACATGTTGTTGAAAGGCACCAAGGTGGATGGGGTGTATGACTCGGATCCTGTAAAAAATCCCGATGCCATCAAGTACACCTCTTTGACCTATGGCGAAGTGTTGCACAAGCGACTTCAGGTGATGGATCTGACAGCCATCACTTTGTGTCGAGATAATAAAATTCCCGTTTGTGTTTTTTCCATTCTTGAGCCAGGTGGGTTGCTGGCTCTGCTCAATGGGGAATCTCGCGGTACGATGATTGGTGTCAATGCGTAATCAAGACCTTGGGGGGCGGTGAACCGCCCCCCAAACCCCCCACCCTTTTTTTTATTTATTTTTTTATTT
>JAMOBH010000370.1:0-5418 GCA_039908085.1 Magnetococcus sp. YQC-5 | reverse complement strand
TGCTTTTGGCATCGATGGGATTGATATCCACATACATTTCACCCACGGAAGGCATCCGTTTGTCACGCCGATACATGTCGCCGAACGGGCCGAACAGGACAGACATGAAATCCGTGTCAATGGGGGTGGTATGGGCACCGTGACGGTATTTGGGCGTATGGAAAATGTAGGTCCAACCCATGGCGTTCAGCGGATGCTTGGAGGCCATCACTTCCTCGACGGTCATGACGGTATTGCGCATCTGCCGGGACTGATGGGTCCGATCCGAGGCACCAATACCCCATTGGGCCGGTGTCTGGGGTGTGATGGCCGGATGGGGCGAGGCCACAATGGCGCAGGGTTCGTGATAGGTGGCATCCGAGGGTTCCCGATGCACGATCATGTTTTCCCCGGCCTCGATGAACTCGATTTCCGGTCGATAGAATTCCAGTCGTCCGGTTTTGGTGTACCAGGGACGGGATTCGGTCACCTGTTCGTAGCTGTTGGCGCGGGGATAGGTACGGGTATTCATCAAGGCCGGAATGCCCTGTTTGGCCAAATTTTCCAGGCCGTCGAAGCGATACCCCTTGAGCGGCGTGGAACCGTCAATGATGCGTTGCAGATAGACATCGGCCCGGTTTTCGGCGATGAATTTCCACATCTGGGTAAACCGTTCGTCGCCGGTCAGTTTGGTCAGGTTTCTGGCCAGCAGCAGATAGGTGTCATTGTCGGAAATGGTGTTGAAGATCCGTTTGAGGGGCGTGGTGGGATAGGCCTGGATGAACGGATTGGTATTGGTGCCGGTCATGTCCGGGTATTTCAACTCCAGCCACGAATCCACCCCGTAGACGATGTCTGAATATTCGCACGAGGCAGTCCACCACCATTCGTTGTAGACCACCAGTTCCGACTTGGGCAGGGTGTTGAAGACCACATCATAGTGACCCTTCTGGTTGCCCAGGCTTGAATTGGAGTTGACTTGCCAGATGGCCTTGGTCGGGGTGGGCATGTGGGCACCAGAGGTGATTTTCTTGTTGCCCGCCTTCATCACCCGTTCGCCATTGGCCCAGTAATGCATGGATTCCGGACGCAGGTAGAGCTTGGGTTTGATCGGCCCGTCCGCATCCAATTGGGGATGGAAGGGATCTTCCAGGGTCCAGCGCGGCACACCAGAGAACAAGGTGTTCTTGTAGACACCAGCATAGCTGCCCACATTGCCGCCATGACGGCCCAGATTGGCGGTCAAGCCTGCGACCAGGAAGATGGCACGGTCTTTGTTGTCGTTGTTCCAGAACTGGTTTGGCCCCATCCCGGTGGCAAACAGGGTTTTGCCAGAGGCCCCTGCGATATCCCGTGCCAGGGAGCGAATGCCGGCTTCCGGTGCCCAGGTGAGTTTTTGCACTTTGTCTGGAGTCATGTTGGCGTCCAGGTACTGCTTGGTGAGATCGAACACCGGACGCACCGTGATTTTTTTGCCGTCTACGGTGGTGACTTCGAAGGTTCCGGTCAGGGCTGGATCCAGGCCCAGGGCCTCGAAATGGGTTCCCATTTGATCGTGATGGATGGCTTTGGGTTGTTTGGTCTTGGCGTCCCAGATCACGAAATCGGCGAATTCACCCACCAGGGCTTCTGGCACCTGGATACCTTTTTGTTTGGGTGTGGGTGCGGGTTTTTCCCCTTTTGGAATGACCTGCGTCCAGTTGGTCATGGGGGTACTCTTGTGATCGGCCAGGATGTCGCTTGCCTTGAGGCGTTCCAGGGTATCCATGCGGATCAGGCTGGGCAGGTCGGTGAACCGTTTGACGAAAGAGGCGTCGTAGAGGTTTTCGGCGATGATGACCTGGGCCAATCCCAAAGCAAAAGCCGGGTCTGAACCAGGACGGATGACCAGAACGTCGTCACACTTGTTGGCGGTGGCGGAATATTCCACGGTGACTGCGACGGTTTTGGCCCCTTTCAAGCGGGCTTCGGTGAGCCAGTGGCCATCCGGCATTTTGGTGGCGATCCAGTTCATGCCCCAGGAGATGATGAGTTTGGAGTTTTCGGCGTCGAACAGTTCAAAGTCATTGGTCTGTTCGCCTGTGACCATGGGATGGCCAGGTGGGAGATCGGTGTGGAAGGAATAGGAATCCCAGGCTCCAGACCCCTTGGCGTCATCATCTGAGACTTTGCGCAGATGTTGGTCCAAAAGGGCCATGCTGTTGCCCATGCGGAATGCTCCGAAGATGCGCAACGCCCCTTGCATGGCCATGCCACCCCGGAATTTGGTGACCCGTGTGCCGGCTCCGCCAACGGCTTCCACCATGTCCGGGTCATAGCCCTGGGCCAACAGATGTTTTTTGCCCTGTTCACCAGAATAGGTTTTTGAAATGTCATACAAGGCCTTGGCATGATAGGTGGCGGCCTCTTCATGGGTCACCTTGACCCAACTGTCCCAACCGCGATTCATCAATTCCTTGGGAGCGGCACCTGTATTCGGGTCGCGGGGGAATCCCTCGTCCACCCATTGCTTGAATCCTTTGCGCAGGTAGGCTCCGCTGACCCGGCGATCTCCATAGAAACGACGTGCCAGGATCAGCCCTTTTTGGCAGCAGCGGGGATCCCAGCGGTGGGAAGCCTGGTTGCCGTAAAGATCCTGGGCCTTGCCATAGCCAAAAGTGGGTTCGATCCGCACCACCACTTCGTTTTTGACATAGGCGTTGAGCAGACAGTTGTGGGTGTCATTGGGGCAGCACATGAAAACAAAGGATTTGTCATGCCGAAAAATGTCACGATAAATCCTTTCCCAGTCTCGATTGGGATAGGCTGCCAAGGGGTTTTCCACCGTGGTGGGGGCAAGAAACCGATAGCCAGCCATCACCCCGCCGGGGGTGGCCAGTATCCCAAAACCTGCGGTTCCTGCTGCTTGCAGGAACCTCCGTCGCGAAACGGATCGATCCGATAAATTCATACGTGACCTCCTGTTTTTGATGATGGTGCCCATGGCAACTGCGTTTTTTTGGCCTGAGTGGTCTGTGCTGGCCTTGCATAAATCAAATTTAAGAAACTTTATTGTCTTCAAGTCTGGTGCGCAACCAAAAATGTGATATAATTTGATATAGATCAAATTTTTATATACAAAAAAATTGTGTTAAATAAAAAGGTCAGAAGGTCTGGGTTTTTAATGATTTTTTTATATAAGTATTAACTTTAAAGTGTGTCGTTTGTGCTGTAAATCATCTGGATGGGACGTTTCTTGATCAGGTCAAGGGATGCGCGCTGCTTGATGCTGGTACAGTCAGCACAACAGTAGCGAGTTGGTGTCACGTGCAGGTCTGAATGGAATGGGTTGTGTGTTGATCCGCACAGATTGTATTGTCAATTGTCATCTGCACCCTGTCATGCATCCATGATGTGGGCGGTCCAAGAGAAAGGGGGCGAACTTGCAAACCAAAGATATAATGCATAAAATTTTTCGTGACACTCCGCTGTTCAAGGCGTTGTCAGAGGTGCAGATGGCCCGTGTCCAACGTGGCATGCGTCAGATTCACCTGGAAGATGACGAACACCTGTTTGATGCCCTGGAACCGGCTGAACGCTTTTTTATTCTCGTCAAGGGACGTATCAAGTTGTTCCATTTGTCGCCCAATGGTGCGGAAAAGGTGTTGGAAATTGTTGGTCCGGGTGAATCCATTGCCATTGCGGTGATGTTCATGGAACAGCAAACGTATCCGGTGTTTGCCGCAGCCTTGGGGTCTTCAGAAGTGATTGCATTTGACAATAAAATATTTTTGAATGTCCTGCGAGAGTCTCCTGAGACCTGTTTTCGGATGATGGCGGACATGAGCAGGCGGTTGCGTTGCCAGATGTCGGAAATTCGTAATTTGAGTTTGCAAAGCGCGCCAGTACGCTTGGCCCGTTATCTGCTGGCCAACAAAGTCGGTGATTCATCACGTGGTGGGGCTGTGGTGCGTTTGGATGCGTCCAAACAGTTGATTGCCTCGCGTCTTTCCATTCAGCCGGAAACGTTTTCGCGTATTTTGGGACGACTGATCAAGTTGAATCTCATTGAGGTCAAAGGGCGGGTGATCCATATACTCGATTTGGCGGCCTTGCAACTGTTCAGCGAAGAAGAGCAAGAGGGGGGCAATTGACAGTGTCAAGCCACGACATGACAAGCCTCAAGATGGTCGGGATTGGGTGACGTTCAGTCATCCAGTGATGTTCTTCTGCGCTGACCGATTTGTGGGCCTTGTCGTCCTTGAAAGGAATGGCCTTCATTATAGTCCTGAATGTTGTCACGGAAGCTTTCGGCAATGCTTAAGTGATGAGCCAATTGACTTTGTGCAGATGTGTTTCTGTGCGAGAAGCGCATGCTCATGTCAGCCATTTCCAGACGATGGGCCTGTCTATCTTCATCGTGTTTTTCAAGTACAGTTTCAAAATTATCCATATGTTGTTTGGTTTGCTCGTATTGTTTTTCAATTTTTTCTTGTGTCTCTTCAAAATTGGAAGTTAATGTATTGATTTTGCTGTTTATTATGCGCATACCAATACGCAAGGAATCAGATTCTTTACGTAAAAAGTTGATTTCGTTTTCCATGAATTGAATCTTAGCATCCATGGATTGAATCTTAGCATCCATGGATTGTAATGTATTGCTTATAGAATTAAATTTATTATTTATATTATGAAAATTATTATCAATATTATCTTTCATGAGATTCATAGTATCAAAAAACAAATTAAACTTGGAGTTTAAATCAATATTATCATGATTTGTTTTGTTTGGGTTGTCATTGTGATTCATGTGTTTTTTCTCTTTCCGAAAGGATTTGTATTGTTGTGTACAAAAGATTCTATCAATTTATCATAAGGGTGATATGAGAGTCAATAGAAAAAAAACGGCATCAATATTTTTTATCCATCCAGCAAATTATTTGTGATATAGGTATGAAGTGAATGGGTTGACATGGCATGATGTTGTCATATAAAGTAATCTAAAACAAAGCTGGCCATGATTGTTGATCAGTATATCGTGTAGCGTGAGAGGGGAGTGTGTAAGCTATGGGTATAGTGTTGTGTCTTCGTCAAGGAATCAAAAGCTTAAAGTGTAGCGTGCGGGGTTATTTTGAAAATTTTTGTACAATTTATGGGCGTGTGATGCGTATAATATACGCCACATTATCTTATTATACAATTTTTATTGAAAAGATAAATTTTTTGGCAGAACCGCTTTTTTGTGTTCGACATTATCAGTATAAGGAGGATGTGCAGGGTATTTGTGTGCGTTCAAACAAGGGAGTGTCATTTGTTTCGTCACTCCCAAAAAATATGATTTTTACATTAAGGGTAACTGCCCAGGTAGGTCATCTGCAAACAAAGCCTTGACAGAGAAATCCAAATCGTGGTTCAAGGTTCCCTATGGACCAGAATTTATTAATTGCTCGGCTTCTTGAA
>JAMOBH010000038.1:0-25200 GCA_039908085.1 Magnetococcus sp. YQC-5 | reverse complement strand
CGCTTTCTTTCTTAAATTGCGAATGTGTTTTGCATTGAGTTTCTTAACGATGGATATATTTCTTGATGGGTGAGTTTTGGGGAAACTGCCTTTTTCTGTCAGGCACTACTTATGGCCGCCGCCCCTGAGTTGCTGGAGGCGTTGAAGGCTATACTACGACATAGCGACAGTGAATTGTCGAGATGTTCCAGTAAAGAATCTCTCTTCCTTGCCAGGGAACGCGCATTCGACGTTATCGCCAAGGCAACCTGGCGGGAGATGGAGTAATGGGCGCAAACTCCAAAATCTCATGGACCCACCACACATTCAACGCCTGGTGGGGATGTGCCAAGATCTCTGCCGGGTGCGCCAACTGCTATGCAGAGGGGGTTGCCCGCCGGTTCGGTCATGACGTGTGGGGGAAAGATGCCCCGCGCAGATTCTTTGGCTGGGATCATTGGCAGGAACCCTTCCGGTGGAACGAGGCCGCCAAAAAGGCTGGTGAGCGGCACCGGGTTTTCTGCGGATCGATGTGTGACGTGTTCGAGGATCGGCTGGAACTGTATCGCCCTCGCAATCGATTGTTTGAAATGATTGAATCAACGCCCTATCTGGATTGGCTGCTGCTCACCAAAAGACCAGAAAATATCCCCCAATTGATTGGTGATGCCGGGCAATTGCCAGAGAATGTCTGGATGGGGGCGACGGTTGAGGGATTCGGATGCGTCAAGCGCATTGATGCACTGTTGGAGATCCCGGTAAAAGTCAGGTTCCTTTCGCTGGAACCACTGCTCTCCCCTCTCTATCTCGACAGGTGGCTGGACAAAGGCATCAACTGGGTAATTGTTGGCGGGGAATCTGGGCCAAAAGCACGGCAGATGCGCCGGAGGTGGGTGGTGGATATTCGAGATCAGTGCCTGGGAGCAGGAGTGCCGTTCTACTTCAAACAGTGGGGCGCATCCGGAGAGGACGGGAAGAGACGCTCTGTCAAGGCCAACGGATGCCTGCTGGGCGGGCGGGAGTGGAAGGAATTTCCATGCGCGACCACCCTGGGGGAACATGCGGCCAGGTCTTTGGGTGTGGAGGAATCATCATGACAGGCAACATCGTAATTTTATGCACAGGAACAGATGCAAACGGGAATGTGCCTGAAGTCACCGATCCAGACACAGAAAAGGAAAGAATTTACGACGAAGAAATAGCACCTCTTCTGATGAAAGCTGGTAAAATTGCTCAAGACAACGGCATGCATTTTGTTGCGTTTGTCCAATATGATGGGCCATGGCACACTGCGCATACAGAATGCGTCAATCTTGATACTGCTGGCCCATGGATGCGCTTGGCAACTTATGGAGCAAGATCAAAAGGCAATATGGATGAATTGATTATTTCGTTGATAAGAGACGATAAAAAACATTCTCCAGATGGTAGAACAGCGTCTATGTTTATGAGACAAATAAATAGAGGATTACATCAGGATTAAATCAAGGGAGACTGAAATGTTACTTTCTACCGAACAAATCTTAAACCTGGAAAACCGTATAATGACTATTGAGCAGGCAGTTGTCGATGCCAAAAGCATCTTGAAAAAATATCAAGATGATGACACGTTGCATGATATGACAAGAGAATTTCTCCACATTAAATCATCTCTGAAAGAAATAAAATGCTGCCTCGACCGGCACAAAAGGGAATGGGGATTGGTGGAGGAATGATCATCCGTCTCACCCAGCTTGACGGCAAGCTACCGAATCTTGCCCTGATGCGATTGGCCAGTTTCCACCGGGCAAGAGGGGATGAGGTGGTATTCACACGCGACCCGGTTCGCGGCCTGTTTGAGCCGAGATATGACCAAGTGTACGGGTCAGTCATTTTTGATACGTCGGCCAGGCTGGCGGAACAGTTCCTCCGGTCATTCCCGCAGGCGATCCTTGGTGGGACAGGCTCCGGCAATCTGCTGACCGTCGAACAGGTTATTGGCCAGGAGTGGCCGCACCACGACTACAGCGATTATCCAGGGGTGGAGGAGTCCTTCGGCTTCACCCAGCGCGGTTGCCGATTACGGTGCAGCTTCTGTGTGGTGCCAGAGCGCGAGGGGAAGCCACAGGCCGCCAGTACGATCCACGAGATTTGGCGAGGGCCTCCACATCCCCGCAAGGTCCACCTGCTGGACAACGACTTCTTTGGCCAGCCGGAAGAGGCATGGCAAGGACGCATCCACGAGTTGCAGGACGATGATTTCCGGGTCTGTTTTGGCCAGGGCATTAACGTGCGTGGGATCACTGAAGAGCAGGCCCTCGCCTTGGCATCTGTCGAGTACCGGGATACCAAGTTCCGGGAGAGGCGGATCTATACCGCCTGGGACAATCCAAGAGACGAAGGACGGTTCTTCGGCGGGATTGACACCCTGGAGCGGGCCGGCATCCCCGCCAAGCACGTGATGGCCTACATGCTGGTTGGGTTCGACCCGGGTGAAACATGGGGTGGCATGATGGCAAGGTTTGATCGGATGGTAGCCAGAGGAATCAGGCCATACCCAATGATCTACAGACAAGGGCGCAAGGATCTAAAGGCGTTTCAGAGATGGGCTGTTACCGGGCTATACCGGGCGTGCACATGGGATGAATACAGGGGCAATCATGCACAGCATTGACCAGATCAAAGACCGAGCGCAGGGGCAGTGGCCAGGGATGCTCACCAGATTTGGTGCGCCTGCATCTTGCCTGACCGGTAAGCATGGTCCCTGCCCATTCTGCGGCGGTACAGACCGTTTTCGGTTCGATGACCAGAACGGATCTGGCTCATTTATCTGTTCCCAGTGCGGGTCCGGCGACGGAATGACCTTCGCGTCCAGGCTGCTCAACCTGGAATCGTCCAGCGACCTGCCAAAGGTGGCGGCGGCGGTGGCTACGGCACTCGGCATCGATCCGCCCGCCAGACAGCCAGAATCTGGATCGACACAACGCAGAGAGAAACACACTGCCGACGACGAGAAGGCCGCCAAACGTGCAAAAGCCGCCGCACTGGCCCAGGAGATCGTGGCGGCCTGCCACCCGGCACAGGATGACCACCCGTACCTGGCACGCAAGCAGGTGACGGCCACGCCGAACATGCGCGAGATTGATCATGCCGCCCTGGTCATCATCCTGGGATATGAGCCGCGCAGAAAATCAGACTACCTGCAAACAGGCAGAATTCTCATCATCCTAATCGAGATCAACAAGCAGATCACATCCATCGAAATGATCGATGCCGCCGGGATGAAACTTTTCCTGAAGGATGGCGCGATAACTGGCGGGTGGTGGGCGACACGGGAATGCCCCCCAGGTGACGGGGTGGGCCTGACAGTTTTCATCGGGGAAGGCGTCTCCACCACCCGCACAGCAGAGATGGCAGATCCAGGATCTCTGGGTGTCGCCGCCATGATGAATGGCAACCTGCCATCGGTTGCCGTTGCAATTCAGACGATTTACCCCCACGCAAGAATCGCTATCCTGGCCGATCTTACCAAGGATGGCGGCTTGCCAGATCCGTTCGCGGTGAAAGCGGCCAAGCTGTCTGGTGCCTTCCTGGCGGTGCCGGATTTTGGATCAAAACGGCCAGAGGGTGTGACAGATTTCAACGATCTGATGATCCTGCGCGGCATGGACGAAGTGTGGAGGCAATTATCTAAGGCCAAACAGGTGGAGACGAGCTCTTACGAGTCTGACCTTGGGAACCAGAGCCAGTTTGGTTTGTCGGCGAGATTCGTCCGAATGTTCGGAACGAAAATCCGGTATTGCTCGCCATTCAAAAAATGGTTTGTTTTCGATGGCAAAAAATGGCAGGAAGATGCCACGGAAGCTATGTTGAGAATGGCCAAAGAGACTGTGCGTGGGATATATCAGGAGTCTGCACAGACAGAAAATGACCACCGAAGGCAATCGATAGCAAAATTTGCGTTGAGAAGTGAAAAATTATCTGATTTGAACGCGATGATTTCCCTGTCGAAACCAGATGTTCCGATTATGCCAGAGCAATTTGACGCGAATCGGTGGCTATTCAACGTGCAAAACGGAACCATCGACCTGAAAACGGGGAAACTGCTTCCGCACAACAGAATTGACTTCATCCGCAAGATGTCCATCGTCGCATTCAACCAAAATGCCACCGCGCCGACGTGGGAAAAGTTCCTGCGCGACATCTTTTCTGGCGACGACGAACTGATCCGGTTCATCCAGAAATCAGTCGGGTACAGCATGACCGGACTGACCGAAGAGCAGTGCCTGTTCTTCCTGTACGGCAAGGGCAAGAACGGCAAATCGACCTTCACAGAGACGCTGCAGGCGATTTTCTGCGACTACGCCATGCGATTGTCCACGCAGACCATCATGTCCACCAGGCACGGCGAGAAGGAGTCATCCAACGACATTGCCAGGCTGGATGGCATGCGGATGGTTATCACGTCCGAAATTCCAACCAATCAGCAGCTCAATGAGTCGAAGGTCAAAGACCTGACCGGCGGCGACACCATCACCGCAAGATTTCTATACGGTGAGTTTTTCGACTTTTTACCATCCCACAAGTTATGGATTTTCGGCAACCACAAGCCAGACATCAAGGGCACCGACCTGGGCATCTGGCGGCGCATTCGGCTCATTCCGTTCAATGTGACCTTCACCGACGAGACCGCCAACCCCAAATTGAAGGAAAATTTGATCAGTGAACTGCCGGGAATTTTGAACTGGATGGTGGCCGGTTGCCTGCTCTGGCAGCAGGAAGGACTCGGAATTTCGGCGGCTGTAGTGGACGCAACCAATGAATATCGCAGCGAAATGGATCAGATTGCACCGTTCATTGCCGACCGTTGCGTCGTCGGGAAGGAGTTTTACGTCAAATCGGGGGATCTCTTTAAGGCATACCAGGCATGGTGTCGTGATACAGGTGCCAGCGAAGTGAACCAGAAAAGGTTCGGAACATACATGACAGATCAAGGATTTACATCACCGTCAGCACCATCAAGAGTCGGTGGAACGCTGGCCAGATTGAGGTACGGAATTGCACTTTTAGATGATTCTTACACCCCTCCTGTTACGGGTGTTACGGGTTGTAACGGGTTCGCCGCTAATTCTTTATACGAGGGCGCACAGAGAGAAAAGTTACTGGGGAGACCAGTAACGACCCGTAACACCCGTAACACCCAGGAAAATGTCGTGCCGATCAGGCCAGATCTAAACCAGCAAGACGGACATCAACAGGTTTTTGGTGATGATGATTTTGAGGATGGAGCACTATGAGCCCAGAATCTCTTGTGAACAGCCTGGCGGCAAACGGGATACACCTGTACGTCAACGATGTTGGTGAACTGAGACACCGTGGCAGACGTGGACGAATGACGGGCGAGCTGCGAGCCATGATCGACAAGTACAGGCCTGAGATCGTCTCTTGGTTGCAATACGACCCGGCCACCCGGCCATTGACTGACAACGAGAAGCTCGGAATCGATCTGGCGTTTGCGACGCTCAAAAAACAGCACGGTGGCAAGCTGGTTGAGGCTGGATGGACGCGTCCAGTGATTTTTGACGGCCTGGACCCCACCACCTGCCAGACAGCAGGGGATGTGCCGGGAATCATCGGACTACTGATGGCTGGCGGGAGACTGGCGGCTATCCACCCAGACAGACTGGATCTGGAATTCCCGGACGGCGAGCCACTGGTAAAAATCCGTGGCGGGTGTTTGCTGGCAGGGGTGGAGAGAGAAAAATACCTGAAGGGGGTGAGCGATGGGCGCGAAGTGCACGAAATTTAACATGGATGGGTTTGATCGGCTTTTGAGCGACAGAACCGACAATGCAGGCTGTCTGGCGTTGTGGCTGGCGGTGTTGGATCGGGCGGTGAGAGATGCTTATGCGTTGCTGGAGGCAGCGAAGAGAAAGCCGAAAGTTCTTGATGATCATGTTTTTTTTCACACTCTTCTGGAGTTGAAAAAATGGTTCCATGATCCGTCTGCCAGGGTTGGCGGGATTGCATGGATCTGCGACTTGGCCGACATTCACCCGGATCGGATTGCGGGCAGGATGGATCGAGAAGTTTTTCATCCGTTGGCAGAAATGATGAATCAATACCGGATCGAGAGATTAAAAAATAAAATCGAAAGGGAAACGAGATGACACACACAGATGCTCGCCAGGGAGCCTGGATTCAGACTTTCACGGGCCGCCAGTTCTGGCCGATGGATGCAAGGCCGGATGAGATTGACATCAGGGACATTGCGCACTCGCTTTCGATGCAGTGCCGCTTCAATGGCCACTGTCGCGCATTTTACTCGGTGGCGGAGCATTCGGTCCATGTGTCTAGGGTGGCGAGCCCAGAACACGCCCTGTGGGGCCTGCTGCACGATTCTGCGGAGACGTACCTGTCCGATGTGCCAAAGCCGATCAAGGAAGCGTTGTATATTTTCAATCCAGATGGGGAGGAGGGGTCGAGACTGTCAGGTGTTTTGGTTTTCGAGCACAAACTCCTCCGTGTGATCTCGCGCCGCTTCCGTTTGCCTGACTGCCTCCCCCCCGAAGTCTTGCTGGCGGATTTACAAATGCTATCCACCGAGAAGGGGTTCCTGATGGGAAAAGAGCCTGCTGCGTGGGAGCCAATGCCTGAACCTCTGGATCGATCGATCATAAAATGCTGGACGCCGGGCCAGGCTGAGCGTGAATTCCTGAACCGGTTCAACGAGCTTTCGAAATGATCGCGGCGGGCTCAATTTGGGTGAAAAATCAAGATGGCACGAGATACTTGGTGATGAGCGTTGATGGCGGGTTGGTGAAATTCCGGCATTTGGTTGGTGATGGGCCATGCTTGGCGAGTCCTCATTGCGCGTTTCTCAGGGGATTCAGCCTTCTCAGGAGCTTCCGCCTGGAGGATGGGTACGGCGATGAAAATCTATGACAGGCCGCGTGAGCCACGATCTTGCCTGTCCAGGGTGCAGGTGAAGGCGTTTGATGCCGAAGCCACCAAGGCAAGCGGCTGGAACAGTCAGGGCATTCTGGTCGTGGCAAAAGACGATCACCGGCTGAACTGGGTTGAACGGGAGATGGTGCGGCAACTTGGTGAGAAACTTTATGGACGTGGACAAAAGGAGAAACGGCATGGGTAAGTTGGACGAAGTCGCCAAGTGGACGTCCAAAATGGTGCTTGAACGGTTGGAGGAGGCGGCCGTGACGCTGAAGAGGCTCCGTGTTGCTGGGGTGAAACCGCAGGGCTATGGCAGCACTTGGCCGGATATCGTGTATGCTCCCATCGAAGTTTCCGACTGGTGCGATGTGGAGATGCGTCTCGGACCGCCGACACCAGATGCCATCACCCGGATGGACGAGGCGTTGGAGTGGCTTCGCTGGCTGGAACCGGACCATGCGCGAATGGTGTGGATGCATGCCGACAAAATTCCCAGAAAAATCATTGAGGAAAAATATGGCACGGGCAATACGGCTAGGTGGAGGGAGTGGAAATCTGCGATATTTGTTATCGTGTCAAATCTCAATCGGATCGGGAAGGTGGTCCGGGAAAAAAAGAGCAGAGAGGATGTTTTTCGTTTGGAATTTTTGCGAACAGGTAATGCCACAGATGCATATCGGAGAGCGTTCCCTTGTGCTGGCTTGAGTGATGCGTCCTTGTGGTCTAGGGCTCACCGTTTGGCCAAGAAGGCGGTCAAAACGCAAGGATCGCAAGGAAAATCCTTGCGATCCTTGCGATGAATAACGCTTAGCAACCATCCAAGATATTGATTTTCCTGCGTTCGGAAAATTTTTCATACCAACGAGTCATTGGTATGAAATTTATTGGTATGGATTTGACAAGAAGTGCTATGATTTTTTCTACGATGGGGAGAAACGCACCCACTGACGCACAATCTCACCCAGACTTGAAACACCACCCGGCCAGGGCAACTTGAGCCGGGTTTTTTATTTGGATTTTTCCGCACCATCATCAGCCACAACACATCAGCAAGGTGGTAAAATGGCTCAATTCTGTCTGTTCGTCAAACATCTGACATACCGCGGTGCGGTCATAGCCTGCTTGGCCGCTATTGCCTGGACCACGGTGCCGCGATGAAGCTGACCGATCACTTCACCCTGGAGGAGCTGACTGCCAGCGACACGGCACACCGCATGGGGCTCGACAATATGCCATCCGATGAAGCGTTGTCCAACCTGCGCCTGACGGCGGAGAAAATGGAAATCGTCCGGCTCATCCTGAAGAGCAATCCGATCAGCGTCTCCAGCGGGTTCCGTTGTGAGGAGTTGAACGCTCGGATCGGTGGCTCCAAAAACAGTGCCCACGTCCAGGGCCTGGCGGTTGATTTCACCTGCGCCGCGTTCGGCACCCCGCTTGAAATTTGCCGTGCCCTGGCGAGATTCTCAGACACGATTCAGTTTGATCAGTTGATCATGGAGGGGAGGTGGGCACATATCGGCTTTACCAAAAAAGCGGAAGACGCCAGACATGAGACTCTGACGGCGAATTTCTCCACCGGTAAGGCGGTGTATTCCAAGGGAATCATCGGGTGAAAAACTCCGACCTGATAATCGCGGCGGAGATGGCCTCCCTGGCGTATCAGCCGACGGTGCATCTGGATGGTTTTGTCGTGACGCAATACATCAACAGCAACATTCAGTGGTTTAGTGCGCGGCGCGATAACGATTTATGGATTGTGTTCCGGGGGACTGATGAGCCTGAAGACTGGGCGGCCAATCTGGATGCATTGAAGCGCAATTCTGGTCCGTGGCATGTCCATGCTGGGTTCAACACGGCGTTGAACACTGTATGGGGGTCGGTGATGGAAGAGATCAATCGCTCGACGACTGGCCACCTGTATTTTGTTGGGCACTCCCTTGGCGGGGCGATGGCCGCACTCGCAGTGTCCCGGTTGGTGTTTGGCCATTGGTGTCCACGCATGTCCTTGATCACGTTCGGACAGCCGCGCTGCGGTGATGCCGTTTGGGCGAAGGAAATGAAGACCATGATGTGTGATCGGTACGCCCGGGTGATCAATGCCGGGGATATTGTCCATCACCTGCCGACCTTCATGCGGTTCCGGCACGCGGGCACAACACTGTTTTTCGATGATGATGGCATCCCGACATCCCCAACGCTTCGTCGCCGATTGATCTCTGCCATGGATGTTGTGCTGGCGCATCTCTGGACGTCTGTGCTGGGATTTGAAGCCCATTCAATGTCCCGTTACCGGGACAACGTGCTGCGGGTGGCGTCATGACTGCGGATAATCAAGGCCAGCAGGAAGAACTTGGAAAGCGTGTCTTCATGCTGGAGGTCCACCTGCGTGGCCTGGAAGGGGAGATTGAGTCCGTCAAGGCGGTTCAGGTAGGGATTGCTCAAGGAGAGCAGTCCAGATTGGACGAGATTCGTCGGCACGCGGCGCAGATTGACGAGAATATTCGAAGGCTTTCGAGCCTTGAAACCCGGTTTGCCGAGATGGCGTACAAGTGCAAGGACGTATCCAGTCACCTGGATGATGTGATTGAGAGACTGGACAGACTTCACAAGATGATGTCGGAGCTGGGCACGCGTATGGCGGTTTCCGAAAAAGCAAAAGAGGATGAAGAGAGGGAGCAGCAGATCAAGGACTCTGGCCGGTCGAATTTGATTGGCTGGATTATAGGGGTGGGAACGGTGGTTGTGGGGGTTCTGCCCTTTCTTGGTAGCATTATTGACTGGGTCAAAGGGAAGCCATGAATTCATGCCAATGCGCCCACCAACCCCATGCAGACATCCTGGGTGCTCTGCAACCGTTACGACCCCTGGAATGTGCGATGCGCACCGCAGGCAACGCCATGCTGAGTATGCGCAGCGCAGGCGTGACACTGACGCTGAGGCGGGGTTCTATGCCACGGCGGCGTGGAGGTCGGTTCGGGGGAGGCATCTGCGGCAAAATCCTTTGTGTGTGATGTGCTTGATCCCGACGGAGGCAACCATCGTTGATCACATCGTTCCGGTCAAGGCGGGCGGGGACAGGTTTGATCATGGCAACCTCCAGTCTCTGTGTGCTCCATGCCACAATCGGAAGACAATGGCCGAACGCAAAAGGGGGTAGGCGGTAAAATCTCTGCGAATCGAGCGGCAAGAATGCGTTTGCGTTCCAACATTTTCACAGATCCAAAATGGGAGATTTGATGTTGGGTGATTTGGTAATGCCGACCGACATGACGGTGGAGCATTGGCCCTTGGACCGGTTGATTCCCTATGCCAGAAACCCCCGGCGCAACGACGAGGTGGTGGACCGCATGGTGGGGGCAATCCGGGAATTTGGCTTCCGCATCCCCATCGTTGCCAAGAGCGACGGTACCGTGGTGGATGGCCACCTGCGTCTCAAAGCCGCCCGGCGGTTGGGCATGGAAGCGGTGCCGGTAGTGCTGGCCGATGACCTCAGCGAGGCACAGATCAAGGCGTTCCGTTTGCTCGCCAATAGGTCGGCCAGCTGGGCAAAGGATGACGATGATTTGCTTGGTCTCGAGTTCGATGACTTGCGATCCATGGGTTACGACCTGGGGATGACCGGGTTTAATCCGTCTGATATCAGCAGAATATCAGGTTTTGGGGTGGGCGGGGAACCAGACGATGGTGGAGACGGGTTTACTGGTGATTCAGATGAAGTTCCGACGCCGCCCAAGATTCCAGTGACCAAATCCGGTGATCTCTGGGTGCTGGGTGAGCACCGTCTCCTCTGCGGCGACAGCACGAAGGCAGAGGATGTCATCCGCCTGATGAAAGGCGAACGGGCCATCCTGTTCGCGACGGACCCGCCCTACCTGGTGGACTACGACGGCACGAATCATCCGCCGAACAGGAATGTCAGGGAAAGGACCAAAAAAGACAAAAAAAAGAAGCGGACAGGAAGCGCGGTATCGGCAGGCAAAAAAGGTTGGGCAGGTGGCAACAAGGACTGGTCCAGCACATACGGCGTGACCTGGGACGACTCCAGCCAGGGCCCGGAACTCTACGAGAGGTTCATCCGGGCGGCCATCGCCCATGCCATCACCGATCATGCCGCTTGGTATTGCTGGCACGCATCCAAACGACAGGGGATGTTGGAGAGGGTATGGGAAAAGATGGGTGCCTTCGTCCATCAGCAGATCATCTGGAACAAAAATGCCTCGGTCCTGACCCGGACCCACTACCTCTGGAAGCATGAGCCCTGCTTTTTTGGCTGGAAGCGTGGGAGCAGGCCGGAAAAAATTGCGGAAGCTGAGCCTGTTTCGACGGTTTGGGATCTGAAATCTCTGGCTGGCGATGAACGTCCAGAACATCCCACGCCCAAGCCGTTGGAGTGTTTCGGCATCCCCATGCGCCAACACGTGGAAAAGGGCGGGTTGTGTTATGAGCCGTTTTCCGGTTCGGGCTCACAGATCATGGCCGGGGAGGCCAATCACCGCCGGGTCTATGCCATGGAAATTTCGCCGACTTACTGTGACGTGGCAGTGAAGAGGTTCATCCAGGCCACTGGCAAGATTGTCTACCTGGATGGTTCCGGTGGCAAGACGTTTGAGGATGTGGCCGCCGAGCGTGGCGTTGTCATGGACCGTGGCAATGGCCGGTAGACCACCGGTTCCGACTGCGGTCAAGGAACTCCGAGGTACCGTCAGGCCAAGCCGCAAAAAGCGCGAAGAACCAGTACCGGAACGGCCTTTGGATGTGATCCCTACGGCAGTTACCAGCAATCCCAGGGCACTGGCTTGGTGGGAGCAGTTACGTGACGATTCTCCTCCGGGGATGCTCACATCGGTTGATGCACCGATATTTGAAGGGTTGTGCCTGTCAATTGCATTCGCAGAAGAGGCGGCGATTGGCGTGCAGAAACATGGGGTGATGGTCAAGGGCAAGAACGATCTTCCGGTGGAAAATCCGTATTTGCACACCTTCAAAAAGATGATGGACACCGTGATTCGGGCGGCATCAGCCACAGGATTGACCCCGGTCAGTCGGGCCAGGATTTCTATCGTTGGGAAGACTGCCGAAAGCGGCCCGGACCCGTGGGAAAACATTGTCCCGATGAGGCGATAAAAGGCAAACCAATGAAGTGGCAAGTATCAGATCATTCTACGCTGGCACGGCAAAGCGATACGCGCAATCTGTTGTAAATGGACGTATTGGTGCGTGCAATTTTGTTAAACAGGCATGCGCCAGACATTTGAGTGATTTGGAGCGATTTTCAGGTGACAAATCTGAGTACATCTTTAACCCGATTATTGATTACAAAGACGGATACAGGACCCGTCCAGGAGATTTAGTTTGCCAGTTTATTGAGCTTCTTCCTCATACAAAGGGGCCAAAAGCTGGGCAGTTGATCAAGCTTGATCCATGGCAGGTATTTATTGTCATGTCGATCTTTGGGTGGGTACGCAGAAGCGACAACACACGCAGATTCCGTCGGGTGTACATTGAGGTTCCGCGGGGTAACGCAAAGTCAACTTTGGCGGCGGCGATTGCCTTGTACATGCTGGCCGCAGACGGCGAGGCGGGCGCAGAGGTTTATTCTCTGGCCACCACGAGCGAGCAGGCCAAAATCGTATTCGGGGTCGCGCAGCAGATGGTACGCAAGTCTGCCGGGCTTCGGCAGAAATTTGGAATTGAGTTGGCAGCCCACTCGATTTACCAGATGAGCACCGGATCGGTATTTAAGGCCCTTTCGTCGCGTGACGATTCACTGGACGGGAAAAATACCCACCTGGGCTGCATTGACGAGCTCCACGCGCACAGGACCAGGGCGATCTACGACGTTATAGAGACCAGCACAGGCAAGCGCAACAATTCGTTGCTGCTAACTATCACGACGGCTGGTTTTGACCGGTCTGGCATCTGCTATGAAGTTCGAAGTTATGTCAGATCCGTGCTTGATGGGAAAGTCAATGACGACTCCCAGTTCGGGATCATTTACGGGATCGATCAAGGCGACGACTGGACAAGCCTGGAGGCATTGAAAAAAGCCAACCCAAGCTGGGGGTGTGCTGTTCGCCCAGAGGTGGTGGTTGCCTTGCAGAAGAAGGCGATGCAGGTGCCATCTGCGGTCAACAATTTCCTTACAAAACATCTTGATGAGTGGGTTTCTTCGCACGTCTCCTGGATGGATATGCGCGCATGGGATGGTTGTGCGAACCCGGATCTGAGGATCGAGGATTTTGCCCGGCAACCCTGCTGGATCGGCCTGGATCTGGCCAGCAAGATAGATGTCGCCGCCATGGTGATGATTTTCAAGCTGGACGGCGGGAAAGTGGCTATTTTTGGCAGGTTTTATCTGCCAGAGACAGCAATCGACCTGTCTGGAAACGCGCAATACGAGGGGTGGCGCAGAGAGGGGAGGCTGACTGTTACCACTGGCAACGTGCTGGATTTCGAGTGGATCAAGGCCGATCTGATCGACGCAAGAGGCAAATTTGATGTGCGAGCAGTTGCATACGACCCGTTCCAGGCGATGCAATTGGCAACTGAGATGCTGGCCGACGGTCTGCCTATGGTGGAGGTGGGGGCGACGGTCCGCAATTTTTCCGAGCCGATGAAGCAGTTGGACGCTCTTGTGCGCCAAGGATTGTTGGTGCATGACGGCGACCCGATTCTTGGGTGGATGGCGTCAAATGTGGTCGCGCATACGGACGCAAAAGACAATATTTATCCTCGGAAAGAACGACCTGAGAATAAAATTGACGGGATTGTTGCCGCCATCATGGCACTATCGAGAGCGTTGACAGAAGAAGAGCCAAATGTGATCGGGCCTGACTACCAAATTATGGTGTGCTGATGGGATTATTTAGCGGAATCAAATCATTTTTCGCCGCGACATCAGGACGCTCATGGATGGATGATTTCTGGTTCTCTCCGGTCGGCGTGCGCAGCGCGAGCGGCACGCTGGTGACTCCAGAAGCAGCACTGCGATTGTCCGCGTGCTATGCATGCGTACGGATTTTGGCAGAAACGATAGCTTCCATGCCGATTGTGGTGTATCGGCGCAGGGCGGATGGGGGCAAGGACCGGATTGTTGACCATTGGCTTTATCACCTGCTGGCGGTCCGCCCAAATCAATATCAGACATCATTCGAATGGCGCGAGATGATGATGGGACACCTGGGACTGCGGGGTAATGCATACAACCAGATTGTCAGCGATTATCGCGGTCGGGTGACGGACCTGATCCCTGTGCACCCTGACAAGATCGCCATGGAGGTGTTGACGAGCGGAGATTATCGGTATCGGGTGACGATGCTGGATGGCAATCAGCAGATTATGAATCGCGGCGATATTTGGCATATCCGTGGGTTGTCGTCTGACGGGTATATGGGGTTGAGCCCGATCAGTATGGCACGTGAAACATTTGGTGCTGCATTGGCAACGCAGGAGTACAGCGGTCGCTTTTTCAAAAACGATGCTCGACCAACCAGCGGATGGTTGAAATTTCCAGGCCAATTAAAAGATGTAGAAGCAAGGGAAAATCTGCGGGCTCAGATGCAGAGGCATTTATCTGGATCGAACCAGGGCAAGGTCTTGATCCTCGATAACGGTATGGAATACAACGCTATTGGGGTATCAAATAAAGACGCTCAGTTTCTGGAGTTGCGGCAGTTCCAGGTAACAGAAATTGCGAGATTGTTTCGCATCCCGCCCCATATGATCGGCGATTTGTCCAAGGCCACGTTCTCGAATATTGAGCACCAAGGTCTGGATTTTGTCAAGCACACCATGACCCCCTGGACGGAGAGGTGGGAGGCGTCGATTGAACGCGAATTTGTTCCAGACGGCGAAGCTCTGGAAGTTGAGTTCGACTTTTTTGGCCTGTTGCGTGGGGACACTCCCAGTCGGTCGGCATATTACCAGTCTGGAATCGCAGCCGGATGGCTGACGTGCAACGAGGCGCGTATCGCGGAGGGGATGAACCCGTTGCCTGGCCTGGACGAACCTCTTCGGGCTCTGAATATGGCTCCGGCCGGCACACCGAAACCCAAAAACGGAAATCAGCCAGATGTGGCGCATGAAGCAGATCCGGTGCATGCCGAGCAGATTCTGAGTGAGCCTGAGCCTGTCCAGGTAGAAGCCGCAGAGCCAGAAGATCCGGAGACGAAAGAGCCAAACCACCTGAATGTAATTGCTGCCCGCGTTGCGGAAAGGATTGCCCGCAAAGAAGTGATGGCGGTCAGGAAAGCTATCAGCCAGGGCAAAACAATGAAGGATGCTATCCAGCAGGCATACCAAACCCACGGGAGGTATGTGTCTGAGTCGATGGCGGTCAGCCAGGGTGCAGCTGAAGCGTACTGCGACGAGATGAAAGCTTTCCTCGAAAGCGGCGGTGAATCGGCAATCGCGTGGATGGAGGAGAAATCGATGAAGGAGTTGTCCAGGCTTGGAGGGTTCACCCATGAGTAGCGGGTTGCTATTGAGCAATTTTTGTCGATCAGTTTGGGCGATGCATCCGGAGAGGATCTCTGTGGTGCATGCCGTACTTCACCGATGGACTTGTGGGTTGCCGGCTGAAGCTACCGTGATGGAGCAGGTGGCCGTCGACAGGGCGCAAGCTGCCGCCAGGAGACAGGATGTCCAGCTATCGGCCGGAGGGCAGATCGCTGTGCTCACCTTGTACGGGATTCTGACTCCTCGCGGCAGCGTGCTTGACGTGTCCGGTCCAGGAGTGACAAACCTTCAAGAGTTCTCCACCCAGCTGCGGAGCGCGGTCAGAGACCTTGCTGTCGCCGCGATCCTGATCGACGTCGATTCGCCAGGGGGGAATGTTGCCGGGGTTCCTGAGCTTGCTGCGGAGATTGCTGCGGCGAACAAAACAAAGCCGGTCGTGGCGATCGCCAACACCTGGGCGGCCAGTGGGGCTTATTGGCTTGCCTCTGCTGCTGGTGAATTCTACGCGAGTCCCAGCGGTGAGGTCGGCTCGATTGGCGTGTATGCAATACACGTCGATCAGTCAAAATTGATGGAGATGCAGGGGGTTGCGACAACATTGATTTCTGCCGGGGAGTTTAAAACGGAAGGGAACCCTTATGGGCCCCCGTCGACGGATTTCATCGCTTACCAGCAGTCTCAGGTCGACTCCATCTATGGACAGTTTGTTGCTGCTGTGGCCAAAGGCCGGAAAGTCCCGGTTGCAACGGTGCGTGAAGGGATGGGTCAGGGGCGAATGTTGTTGGCCCAGGATGCGGTTGCCCAAGGGATGGTTGACGGAATTATTTCCTTCAACGATTTGGTGCAACAGATGATGAAAAAGATTTCTGCTGCGCAAAAGACTGGAGGAGGTCAATCCTCAAGATCTGGATTGAAAGCGGCAGAGCGGCAATTGAGTTTATTGACGACATAATCCATTGATTGTGTCGTTTCGCCCGTTGGTGAAAAGAAATAAAGCGGTCAAATATGGAGTGCAATTAAATGAGTAAGCAAATCAGGGATCTGAAAGCCAAAAAATCGGGATTGGCGAAAGAGGCGCAAGCGATCATCGATGCGGCTACTGCTGCGGGTACAGAAATGACTGAGGAGCAGACCAAGCAATTCGATGTGCTGATGGTGCAGGTGAAGGGGGTGCAGGGCATGATTGAGCGACTGGAGCAGTTGGCTGCAGAGACGGTGCAGGCTCCCGCAGCACAGGTGGCGCAGACGATTGTCAGTGGAGGAGAGCCTGCCATTACGGCTGACCCGAAAAGGGGCTACCAATCTCTGGGGCAGTTTGCCTTGGATGTGCGGCAGGCGACGACCGGATTCGGCATCAGTGATCGCCTTCAGGCCGCAACCATGGGTTCTGTCACCGCGAACGAGGGCAGTGGTGCCCAGGGTGGGTTTTTGGTCCCGCCGGAGTTTGCAGAGGAGATTTTTACGTTGTCGCTCGAAGAGGATGCGCTCCTCCCCATGACGACTGTCGGCACAACCTCCGGAAACAGCATGGTGTACAAGCAGTCGGAGGATACGCCATGGAGCACAGACGGCGTGCAAGTGTATTGGGAGCACGAAATGGCGGCCGCCAAGGTGTCTGCCCCGAATTTTGGCAACCACACCATGCATCTGCACAAGCTTCTCGGGATGGTAGTTGTGTCCGATGAGTTGCTGGCGGATGCGCAGGCCATGGATACGCATCTGCGTAGTGCGTTGCCGAGTGCGGTGCGGTGGAAAATCAACGCCGCCATCATGTGGGGGTCTGGCGGCCAGGAGCCTTTTGGATGCATGCGGTCTGGTGCCGTCATTACCGTACCCAAGGAGGCCGGGCAGGCGGCTGGCACTGTCGTGATCGAGAATATCGACAAGATGGTTGCCACTCTGCCGCCGGGGTCGTTGCGGAATGCGCGGTGGATGATGCACAACACTGTCTGGCCCAAATTGCGCAAGCTGAACACGCTCAACGATCTGGCATTTGTCTCCGGCACGCCGGCCAATCCGTATGGCACCCTGAGCGGATTGCCGATCATGGTCACCCAGTTGGCAGAGGAACTGTCCAGCGAAGGCGATATTTCACTGGTGGATCTCCGGTATTACCGGACATTGACCAAGCCCGGCATGAGCACCGAGATTGCAACCTCCATGCATCTGTTCTTCGATCAGGGGGCAACCGCCTATCGGGTGACTGTCCGCCTGGACGGCGGGCCGAAGGTGTCCAAGCCGATCAAAGCCGCCAAGGGCAATTTCAAAATGTCGCCGTTCGTCATGCTCGGCGCACGGTAAGGGAGAAAACGCATGTTCAATTGCAAGCCAACCGAAAATGTTGCCATCCTGTCCAACCTGCCCCCTGCCAGTCAGGGAGCAGGGACGGTTACAACCGGATGGGTGTCTGTCTCCGGGTTTCACAACCTCCTGGCTGTCTTGAGTGTCGGCGCGATGGCCGCTACCGCAACCCTGGACGCCAAACTGCAACAGGCCACTTCTGCCGCCGGTGCTGGGGCCAAGGATATTACCGGCAAGGCCATAACCCAACTCACCCAGGCCGGTGGGGATGGGGATCAGCAGGTGATGATCAATTTGGTCCCCGGTGATCTGGATGAGGGGTTCGGGTTCGTCACGCTGTCGATCACTGCTGCGGCTGCGGCCAGCGTGGTGGGGGCCAGCGTGATGGGGATGGACCCGGTGTATTCGCCAGCGACTGGCAATCATGCTGGCGTGAAGGAAATCGTCGGATAACGACGGAAAGGGCCGGGAGACCGGCCCGATTCTTTTGAGGGATATTATGCCGATCAAGATTATTCAACCGCCGACAGCAGAGCCAGTCTCTCTGGAGGAAGCCAAGTTGCATTTCCGGGTTGATGGCGATGCAGACGATGCGTTGATCCTGAGTTTGCTGGCGGCGGCCCGGGATTCGGCGGAATTGAAAACTGGCAGGCAATTAATGCCTGCGACGCTTCGGTATTTATTGGACTGCTTTCCAGGCAAAGATGGCTGGCCTGGGGGGGCCGGCATTTTGATACCAAAAGCCCCGGTACAATCAATTTTATCAATTCAGTACGCCGACCAATCAGGTCAATTGCAGCAGATCTCCGGCACGAATTACCGCCTTGTCGGTGGCGATTTGCCAAAAATTGTACCGGTGCCCGGATTTTTCTGGCCATCCACCGAGCCACGCAACTATGAAGCGGTGACCATTGAATTCGTCGCCGGGTATGCGGACGAGAGTCAAGTGCCGCCAACAATCAAGACGTGGATTTTGATGCGCGCCGCCAGCATGTATGCACAAAGGGAGGGGGACGCAAAAAACGCACTCAACCAGGTCAGCTTCCTGGACAGCCTGCTGGATTCGCACAGGGTACCAGCATGGTGATTGATGCGGGTTCGCTTGATCTCAGGATTGCCATTCAGAGGCGTGATTCCGATAGGGGTTTGACGGGCGAGCAATCCAACGAGTGGCATACGGTCGCAACTGTCTGGGCTGCCGTCACGCCATTAACTGCCAAGGAGATGGAGATGTCGAACAGGTTCACGTCCAAGGTGGATGGGAAAATTACCATTCGGTTCAACAGGCAATTCGCGTCCACGCAAGCTGTGAGCGGATGCCGTGCTGTTGATGTGGTGGACCGCCGCGTGTTTGACCTGCATGGCGTCATCAATCGCCAGAGAGAGGGCGCGCTTGACATCTTTGTCAGCGAAGTCCCGATGGCGAGATGATTGGCGGAATCCACATTGATGGACTGAAAGAAATTTCAGACGCAATGCTTAAGCTTCCGCAGAAGGTGGCGGCGAATGCGCTCAGGCAGGCAGTGTACGCAGGAGCGGTGGTAATCCGCAATGAAGCTCGCCAGAGGGCTCCTGTGAATACCGGGACACTGAGGCGGTCAATTATCGTCCGGCGGCCAAAGAAAAAGACCGACAGGAACGTGCAAAAAATGGAAGTTGCCGTGCGTCGCGGCAAGAAATATCGCAACCAGGGCAGGAGGGGGAATCTGTCCCAGGACGCATGGTACTGGCATTTCATAGAGTTCGGCACCAAAGCCACCAGGAGAAGGCAATACGCTGCTCCGGCAAGGCCGTTTATGCGGCCAGCTTTCGATGCCAAGAAGATGGACGCCGTGACAGCGATTGCCAACAAACTCCGCACATCAATTGAGGCAAAAGGCGGGAAGGTTGATGGATGAACATTCATGAAAAGTTGGTGTTTGTCCTGACGCAGGCCTGTGTGGCTGGTGGGCGTATTTTCCCGCATATAGCACCCAATTCTGTGTGTTTGCCGTATGTGACCTATTTCCGAGTCTCAGAGGTACCGGACAATATACTGGATGGGGAGCCAACAACATTTGAATCCAGATTCCAATTCGATTGTTTTGGCAGATCTCTATCCGAGGTGCTGGAGGTTGCTGAATCTGTGAGTCAGGCTTTTGCAGATCCAGAATGCGGATTGCGCTTCTTTTTGAATATCTCACAGGATTTGCATGAGCCTGAGACGAATGAATATCGAGTAATGATGGATTATTCTTTATGGCATGCTAAGGAGTTATAAATGGACAGCACAGCGATTCTTGCGAAGGGCAGTAAGCTCGAGATTGAAACAGGTTCTGGTTCCACAAACAACGTTACGGCGATTTCCCTGACAAATCCCTGTCGCGTCACCCTGGCGTCATCCATCGCTGGCTGGAGAGTTGGCGACGTCGTGACTTTTGCCGGAATTGTCGGGACCACCCAGTTGAACGGCAACAAGTATGTCGTCCAGTACTTGGAGCCAGGCACCAAGATCGTCACATTGGGAGGAGTGGATGCCACCGGATTTTCGGCCTGGGTGAGCGGGGGAACTGCCACGCCAGTTGCTTTGACCAGGATTGCAAACCTCCTGAATTTTTCTGGATTCGATGCCGAGACCGAAGAGGTGGATGTGACCCATATGGAGTCCGATGCCCGCGAGTCGCTCCTCGGACTGCCCGACGAAGGCAATTTTGCTTTCGATGTCAACTATTCCGCTTCTGACCCTGGCCAGGTCGCACTGAGGACGGCCAGGGTCAGTGGGGCGAAAAAAAGTTTCAAGCTGACCTATCCAGACGGAAGGGTTTCGACATTCACCGCCCTCGTCAAAAAGTTCAGCAGATCCGGCGAGGTGAAAGGGGTGTTGAAATCGACGGGCGTCCTGCGCATTACCGGGGCGGTGATCGACTCGTAACCGGAGCCATCTCTCATATTTTGACAAAAAAGGAACGGAAATGGCGATTTTGGGTAGGCAGCAGATTTTGGATGTGCAAGACCTGCAGACAGTGGATGTGGACGTGCCTGAATGGGGTGGCACCGTCCGCCTGCGGATGATGTCCGGGACCGAACGGGAAGAAATGGACGCGTTTTTCCGCACCCCTCCAGAGGAACGTGTGGCAGGTTCCCGTGTCATGCTGGTGGCTTTGTGTGCCGTCGATGAATCTGGGGGCAGACTGTTTTCCGTTGCCGACCTGCAACCTCTGTCCACCAAATCGGGCAGTGCTCTGGACCTGCTGTCAACTGCGGCGATGAAAATGAACAAGCTTGGCAGTTATGCAGAGGGTGAAGCCGAAAAAAACTCCGATCCAGGCCAAACCGCCTAGCCTACCACCGGCTTTGTTTGGCCTTGGGGGTGTTGCACCCTGATCACCTGCTTGCCAGTCTCACATCGGCGCAGCTGGCTGACTGGTTGGCCTATATGCGGATAGAGGGTTTGCCAGACACGCGAGCTGATTATGGAGTTGGCCAGATCATGACTTACCTGACCAACATGTACAGGGGTAATCGTGCCCCAACCAGGATAGTTGATGTCATGCCCTGGCTGAAGGTCGAGCAGACAGAAGAAGCAGAAGCGCAAGATCCCGTCTCGCGCAGCGAACGAATCAGGAGACTCCTTCATGGCTGATCTTGGCAGTTTGGTTGTCAATCTCGAAGCGAATATTGCCAAGTTCGAGTCTGGAATGAAGCAGGCTGAACAAATCACCTCCAAGGTGATGGGTGGCATCCAATCCGTCACTGCAAACGCCATATCCATAGCCGAAAAGGCCGCGATTGGGTTTGCTGCCGCCTGGTCGATGGACAAGTTTCTGTCTGGCATCGTCGGTGCGCAAAAATCGGCTGCGGCACTGTATGACCTGTCGATCAAGTCCGGCGCAACGGTCGATGCTCTTTCAGGTATGGGCGCGATGGCAAAGCAATCCGGTACGGATATGGATTCTGTTGCCATGGCACTCGGAAAGCTGTCCAGGGCGATGCTGGACGCATCTCAGGGTGGGGCAAAAAACGAGGATCTTTTCCGGCGGTTTGGTGTTGCGGTCACGGACGGCAGCCTCAAGCTTCGTGATTCCGGCGATGTCATGATGGATCTGGCTAAAAAGTTCAACATGCTGGAATCCGGGACGCTGAAAGTTGCCTATGCGCAGGAGTTTTTGGGCAAGAGCGGCGCGCAAATGCTGCCGTTTATGAAAAAATTGGCCGATGCAGGGGAGCACAATGTAAAGCTGACTTCGCAGCAAGCGTTTGAGGCCAATAAATTGGAGTTAGCGCAGGCAAAGCTGGAAGCAAGGAACGGCGCACTGGCAAAAGTTATCAGCACCGCAATTACCCCAACAATGCGCGATTTCAACGAGGCGTTATTGTCCAGTGATTCGTTTATGACGAAACTCACCAGTGCCGTCAAAGACCTGGAAAAGGATGGCACTCTGGCAAGCTGGGCACAGACCGGCGCAAGGGCGATCTACGGGATGATTGACGCTCTCGATCTCGTGGGGCGAGGATTCAAACAGACAGGTAAGTTGATCGGTGGCGCGGCTGCGTTTGCGACAACGGGCGATTACGCGAACACTCTTGGCGCGGCAATCGCCGACGCCACAGTCATCGCCATGGCACCGCCACCATCCGCCGCACTGGAGAAGATTTTCGCCAAACGTGCAGCAGGTGGCCAGAAAGGGGATTTTGAGCCTGGAACCTGGAATCCAGGCATGCCCAGCGTTAGCACGGTTGGTGTTCCAGGCTTCCAGATGCCAAAACTGTCCGAGTTTGAGAAATACACCCAATCGCTGGAAGATCAAGCGATTCACGCGACGCAAGGCAAGTATGACATGATGTTGTTGCATGGCCAGGCGATCGCCAACCGGCAAAATTCCGCCGAAGGTCAGAGGGCTGGACTGCCATTTGCCGATATGGGCGCAGTCACGTCCAGGGTGGCGACAATCAAGGCTGGTGATGAACTGAAAATGCAGCAGGAGTATGCGCGAGGGATCGAAAAAACCACCCAGGCGTATCTGTCGCAAAATGCGGTGGTGGCCATGTCTGCCCACGAGCGCGAGCAATACAATATCGCCAGGCAAGGGGAACTCCAGCTGGCCGACACTATTGCCAAAGCGGAGCAGAATCGCCTCCAGCTCAGTCTGGAGGCGATCGACACCCTGACGGCGGCCACCAAGGCCGGGGTGGATGCCCAATTGGCCGCCCTGCAGGATCGGTACGCGAAGGAGCGTGACTGGCAGACAGGAGCAAGTTTGGCATTGAAAAATTATGCGGATGATGCGACGAACCAGGCTAAAAACATGGGAACGATGTTTACAAATGCTTTCCGTGGTATGGAGGACGCATTGACTCAAATGGTTGCGACTGGAAAAGCAGATTTCAAATCTCTTGCCGATTCGATTATTGCGGATCTGGTTCGGATACAGATTCGGGAGAATATCACTGGCCCTCTGGCCAAGGCTTCGTCCAGCTTATTCGGTAGTGCCGGTCAATCAGCATGGAGTTGGGCGTCCAGCTTTTTCAAGGCCGATGGCGGCCCTGTCGCCGGGGGAACCCCGTACATTGTCGGCGAGGAAGGGCCGGAGTGGTTTGTCCCGTCTTCATCCGGCGTCATTTTGCCGAACGGAACGGCACCCGTAGCGATGGAGAGCAGCCGGACGGCCAGCATCACGTTCAACGTCCAGGCAATGGATGCGCGGTCGTTCCAGTCAGCCATGGTGCAAAACAGGGCGGTCGTTGTCGGGATTGTGAACCAGGCACTCAACGCCTCGGGACGCATGGGAATCGGGCAGGGGTACGCGTAAATGGGTGGAACGTTCCCATCTTCCCCGCCCCCGTCCATCCCGATCAAAATCACATCCCACCAGCCGACAATTGTGTCCAATTCACACAATCTGCATCGCTCTGCCCGGGCGACGGGCGCGCAAAGATTCTCCATCCAGGCAACCTGGGCAGGGCTCACGCGGGAGCAGTTTGCGCCGATCGATGCTTTTTTGATGTCGCAGGGCGGGCAGGCCGGGTCGTTTTTGTTTAAGGCGTATGGATTTGACGCTCCCTTGGGTATTGCCACGGGCACGCCAGTCGTGATCGGTGCCAGCCAAGTGGGGACATCACTGGTGACGGGCGGGTGGACGCCATCGCAGACAAACATCCTGAAGGCCGGCGACATCATCACCATCGCCGGCCAGACGAAGGTGTACAAGGTGGTGGCGGATGCGGACTCCAACAGCAGCGGGGGGGCAACCCTTTCCATCCTCCCCAGTCTGCTGGTGTCGCCCGCCGACGCGGCAGTGATCTCAGTCAACAGTGTGGCGTTTACCGTCGCCCAGGCCGGGGACGTGATTGAGACCATCGTGGGCAGGTGTGCCGGCGGGTATCTGTTCAACTTCTCGCTGTCGATGGTCGAGGCGTTCTGATGGATCGCGGCGCGGACCAGACATGGATCGCAGAGATTATGCGGTCCAGCAATGCCCCGGTTTTGATGGTCGAGGTGCATCTTGATGACGGAGTTGGCCGTAGGACGGACGCGTGGCGCAATATCGTATGGGGCGGGAACATCTACTACGCTACCGGCCATTTCCTGGAGGTGCAGGGGATTAGTGAAACGTTTGATATGTCAATACCGAATGTTTCAGTACAACTGTCCGGTGTGGATCAAGAGTATATAGCAACGATTCTTTTAAAGCAATTCATTGACCGAAGGATCGTCATAAGAAAGGCTTTTATTGATTATTCGACAAACGCACTTCTTGGAAATCCGGTAATCGTTTTTGATGGAAGAATGGATGAAATCAATTTAAATGACTCGCCATTAGAAGGAAAATGCGTTCTCACTCTGTCCGCCTCATCGCAGTTTGCTGATTTTATGCGTCGCCCTGGCAGACACACAAACCCGAACGAGCAGCGCATCTATTTCCCAGGAGACAAGGGGTTTGACATGGTTTCCAATCCAGTGAAGAAGGGCATGACATGGGGTGGGTAGAGCTTCTGGGAGACAGAAAATGCGTCCAAGTGGTCATGACCGACAGGCTTCGGCGAATTTTTTATCTGCAAAACGCTTTACTCAAGTTGCCGCAGGTCGAGATTCCGGTTACCCATACCTTCCCGCCAGGATTGTACGTCAGGACAATTTTGATACCGGCTACGACATTGCTGGTCGGAGAGATTCATTCTGAAGAGCATGTTTTTATTCTATCAAAGGGGAAAATTGCTGTAGCGACAGAAGATGATGGAGAGACACTATCAGCACCGTATTACTCTGTGTGCCGACCTCTTTTGAAAAGGGTTGGTTACGTCATCGAGGATGCTGAGGTATCAACAGTGCATGCAAACCCGACTGGAGAGCAAAACCCAGACGATTTGCTGAAAATGATTACTGTCGCAGAGAGGGACGTTGAGTGGTTGCTCGATGCAGGTGATTCCAAATGAGCGGAGTAGTACGCAGAATCGGCGGGAGCCTTGTCGCACCTCCTTCCGTCTCCGGTGTGCACAAGCAGCATCTGAATTTCATCATCCTGCTGTGTGAAGGGCCGGTTGAGGCAATCGAGA
>JAMOBH010000369.1:0-5454 GCA_039908085.1 Magnetococcus sp. YQC-5 | reverse complement strand
ACCAATATTAATATGGACGCCTTTGTGACCGGACTTGATTTCGAGATCATCCACGATCTTTTTCAATATTACCAACAGATCAATTTCTTCAGGTTGAATGATATACGTACCATTTTCCATCTTGAAAAGATCCAGTGATTTGTTAATCATCTCCAGCAAAGTATAACCACTTTGTTCAATCCTTTTGATAAACTTTCTTTGTTGTTCAGTGAGATTATCATCTTCCAGAAGAAGCTCTGGAAAACCAATAATACTGGATAGAGGACCTTTCAGATCATGACGGGAAATACGTTCCATATCCTCTCTAATTCTCATTGATTTTTGAAGTTCTACCAGCGTAAGTTGGAGCTCATCGTTTTTGCGATTGAGAGCAATTTTTGCTCGGTGATGTGAAATTGTATTACGGCATCTGGTTAGCACGACAGCCGGACTGCTTGGTTTGCGGATAAAGTCGACAGCACCCAATTGCAAGCCCATTGTCTCATCATTTTGCGTATCCCTACTGGTCAGAAAAATCACCGGGATATCTCGTGTTGCTGGATTGCTCTTCAATTGTCGACAGATCTCATATCCGTTCATGCCAGGCATCATCACATCCAGAAGGATAAGATCAATAACTCCTGCACGACATATTTGTAACACAAGCTTGCCTTTAACGGCAACCTTGACGATAAAATTTTGTTCCAACGCCGATTTGATAATATCAATCTGTTCCGGTTGATCGTCCACCAGCAGAATGCTACCTTCTATGGGTTTTAGAATTTCAGATTGGTTGGTATTCATGATTGTCCCTTTTGTATATTTTTTCAATTCCAGTCAGAGAGATTATCATGAATGACAATCAACCTTGGTGGCGTCATATGGGATGTTCCGTGCTGTGCTGCATTTATGCCATTATTCTGTTTTTTCTTGATACTGGCCCATAATTTCAACAATTTCAGGCTTCAAACCGACAAAGATTGTAGCCAGTCCTGGATCAAAATGTTCTCCACCTTCTTTGGCGATCAGAGCCAATGCATCATCGACCGACCAGGCTTTTTTGTAGGGCCGAACGGAAGTCAAGGCATCAAACACATCTCCAACAGCCGCTAAACGTCCTGTCATGGGAATGGCCTCTCCTAAGAGATTTCCTGGATAGCCACGACCGTTCCATTTCTCGTGATGGGTCAAGGCGATCAAGGCAGCAAGCCTCATAATTTCGGATTTCTGCTCACCAATAATCTTGCAGCCCATCTCGCAGTGGGTCTGAATCACAGCAAATTCCTCCTCCGTCAGTTTCCCAGGCTTGAGCAGTATGTGATCTGGAATACCAATTTTTCCCAAATCATGCATCGGGGCTGCGAGCATCAAGAGATCTGCCTCCGGATCACTGAGGCCAGCATGCAGTGACAGTAGTCGGACGTACCGGCACATGCGCATCACATGCATGCCGGTTTCATTGTCCCGGTACTCTGCTGCCCGGCCCAGTTGGTGAATCACTTCACGACGGGTCTCTTCCATCTCGATATTACGGAGCATAAGCTGGGCCGTACGCACTTCGACCTGATCAGTCAGGAGTTTTCTCTGGTCGTGCAAGGCCAGGTGGGTCTTGATCCGGGCCAGGACGATAGACTGGCTGACAGGTTTGAGCAAATAATCTGCCGCCCCCAACTCGAACCCCTTGCTTTCGTTTTCCACCTCGGCTTTTGAAGTGACAAATAGAATGGGGATGTCCCGCGTCCGATCATCCTGCTTGAGAAACCGACACACCTCATAGCCATCCATGTCCGGCATCATCACATCCAGCAGGATTAAATCTGGCGGGTTCGAAGAGAGAGCCACTTTGATCGCTATCCGGCCATTAGTCGCCACCTTGACCCGATATTTGGACTCCAGAAGCCCCTTCAGAATGTCGAGATTTTCCAAAACATCATCAACAATAAGAATGGTTTCGTGTGGTGTATGTTCTTGATCGTTCATGGTTGGTTATCCTCCAGATAAATGCCTTCCTCTTTGGCCCAGGCCAGAAAAAGCGAGAGGCAGATCTCAAAATCGTAGACACCAAGGGCCACCTTGATGGATTCCAACCTTTTTCGACGGACGCCACTGCGTGCGAGATGCGCGATGTCTTCCACCACCCTCTCCGCCGAAGAGTCAAAATCAATGAGCAACCGTACGGCTTTCCGAAACAAAGGAGCCAACTCTTCCGGAGTGACATCAGCCCCCGGTTGCTCCTCTTCCGTCACCAGGCTGGTCTCCTGCACCAGTGTGGTTTCGATGGTCGACACGATGCGCGCCAGTTCCTTGGATATCTTAACCACCAATTCCGGCAACTCTTTCAATCCCGCTGGATTCACCGACTGTTTTTCGATCCTTCCAGCCAAGTCCGCCAATTTCAAGATACCAAGAGTGGCAGAAACTCCCTTCAAGGCATGAGCAATTTGTTCCAATGTCGTAAAATCCCCGGATGCCAAACACCGCTCCATTCCCAGGCAGGCTCCGCCCTGATTGAGGGCAAACTTCAGCAGCACTTTGCGATACAGCGTGGTATTGTCTCCCAGATTGCGCATTCCTCTGGCCAGATCAATGCCAGTCAGGGGCGGAATGGGGAGAACCAGCCCTTTGACTCTTCCTGGATGCGATAGAACTGGTGGTTGCAAGGGCAAGTCAGGTCGGCTTGGAAGCCATCTGGCCAGGGTGGCATACATCATCTCCGGGTCCACCGGTTTGGCAATGTGGTCATTCATCCCTTCTTCCAGACATTTTTCCCGGTCGCCACTCATGGCATTGGCCGTCATGGCAATGATGGGCAACACTTCGGCACTTTTTTCGCTCCGGATGTGTTTGGTGGCCGTCAAACCATCCATGATCGGCATCTGAAGATCCATCAATATGGCATCAAAATGCTCCCTGCTCGCCAAGGCAACCGCTTCCTGTCCGTTATTGGCGATGACCACCTCAATGCCAGCCTGCTCCAACAACTCCTGCGCCACCTGCTGGTTGATCTCATTGTCCTCTGCCAGAAGCACTCTGGCTCCCGCCAAAGAGGCAAATGGGTTGTTTGAGCGACTAACCAGTTGCCTTGTTGGCTCATAACCGAAGACGATCATGATGACGTCCAACAGAGAGGTGATATGGACCGGCTTCATCAAGAAACCGTCCAAAAGGCTTTTTTCTTCCTCCGATGATTCGATATACTCCTGGCCATAAGCGGTTACCATGATTACATTGGGAGTCTTTTGCAGAGACAATTCCTTCTTGATATGCCGGACGGCTTCCATGCCACTCATGCCAGGCATTCTCCAGTCCATCAGAACCAGATCAAACCCGGAATTTTCCCTATCGGCTGCGACAATGGCTTCAATAGCCTCCTCCCCGCATGCGACACAGACCGGATGGTAGCTCAAAGCTTCCAGATGCTCGGCAATGATCTGCCTGGCACCTTCGTTGTCGTCCACGACCAGGATGTGCATTCCTCGGAGATTATCCGAGGGCATGAAAATCTCCATCACCGGTACTTCCACCTTGTTGAAGCGGGCCGTGAATGTGAAGCGACTGCCACGCCCGGGTTCATTGGCAACGACTATCCGGCCCCCCATCATCTCCACCAGACGCTTACTGATTGCCAGCCCCAACCCAGTTCCACCATATTTTCTGGTAATGGAGGTATCTCCCTGGGAAAACTCCTGAAACAGCTTGCTCACCTGTTCTGGAGTCATGCCAATGCCGGTATCCCGAACCGTAAACTGGAGCAACGCGCTCTCCTGCGTCTCTTCCATCACTTCGATGGTGATGGAAACTTCCCCTTTTTCCGTAAATTTGATGGCATTTCCAACCAAGTTGGTCAAAATTTGTCCCAGGCGGTGGGGATCTCCCTGCAAACAGGGGGGGACATTCCTCTTGGTATCCAGCAACATTTCCAATCTCTTTTCATGACTCTTGACGCTTAGGGCAGCGACCACCCCACCCAGGACTTCATCCAGGGTAAATTCGACGGCTTCCATGGTGAGTTTGCCCGCCTCAATCTTGGAAAAATCCAGAATGTCATTGATCAATTGCAGCAGGGTATTGGCACTGACGCTAACCTTGACCAGATAGTCTCTCTGCTGTCCGGTCAATTCCGTTTGCAGGCACAGATGGGTCAAACCAATCACACCGTTCAGGGGAGTACGAATTTCGTGGCTCATATTAGCCAAAAACTCTCCCTTGGCATGACTGGCCAAGTTGGCCTTTCCTGCCATCTCCTCGGCATATTTTTTGGCCTGAATCAATCGGGTCGTGAATGCCTTTTGTTCTGTAAAATCGACCAGAACACCAATGATAGCCGGCGTGGCCTGATCCGATTTCTGGAACTTGAGCAGGATGACATCGATGGCGCGGCTTTGGTCATCGCTGGATTTTAACTCTATCCTTTTGTGGATGCGATCATCCTCCTGGTTTTCGAGCAGAGAGCTGACTATAGAATATATCTTTGGCTGGTCATCAACACAAAATAATTCATTCATATTTATTTCATCCAGGTTACTGCCATCTATTCCGGTGAATTTTTGAAAAGCGTCATTGGAAAAGATCAGTTTGCCTTGACTTTCAAAGAAAAAAATCGGCAAAGGAACGGCATCGATCAATTGCCTTAGCAGCTTTCTTTCTTCCGTAAAGGCGTCCTGAATTTTCAGGCGATCTGTAATGTCCCGGATAACCCCTACCGTTCCGACGTACTGACGGGTGCAGCGAGATGTTTCCTTTCTGTTTTCTCCGTAAAGACCGGTGCTGTTGACCTCAACACTGATGACATCTTGGCCTATGTTCCTGATTTCATAAACGCGATTGGATCTTCCGTTCTTGAGTTTCAGGCGGATCTCCATTCCAACCGTCATGCGAACGCCAGACCGACGTTCGTTGAACAACTTTTGTTCAGGATTGGGTGTCCCGTTACCAAATCGTTCCAATACCCTTTCCAGACTGACTTCATTCAGATCCGCGCTGTGGATGATTTCCGAAAAATGCTTGCCAATGAGGTCTGCCTGGTGATAGCCAAGCCGTTCGATCGATTTGTTCAGGAAGGTGAACCGGCCTTTCTCATCAATCTTGTAAACAATATCCGGAATGGTCTGAACCAGACTGCGAAACCGCTCTTCCGAGGCCGACAACTGCTCCATACTGTCAGTCAGGTGTTCATTGATCTCAAACAGACGACGGTTTTTCTCCTCCAGGGCTAAATGCAGTCGCACGCGGGCCTTGACAATGAGTGGGCTGATGGGTTTGGTAATGTAATCCACCGCACCCACCTGCAATCCCTCCAATTCATCCTTGCCATCCGACTTAGCCGTAACAAAAATCACGGGAATGCCTTTGGTGCGATTATCCTCCTTCAGTTGTCTGCAGACTTCATATCCATCCATGCCAGACATAACAATGTCCAGCAAAATCAATCCTGGTCTTGGTTCCATGGCAGCCAACTGCAGAGCCAATGGTCCA
>JAMOBH010000368.1:0-5455 GCA_039908085.1 Magnetococcus sp. YQC-5 | reverse complement strand
AAGGCCAAATGGGTTTGCACCCTGGCCCGGACAACGGCGGGATTGATGGGTTTGATGAGATAATCGACGGCCCCCAGTTGCAGACCTTTGGTTTCATCATCCGCATTGGTTTGTCCAGTCACAAAGATGATCGGGATGTCAGCTGTCTTTGGATTGGCCTTCAGCTTCTGGCAGACTTCGTAGCCGTCCATGTCAGGCATGATGATATCCAACAGAATCAAATCCGGTGGAGGATCGGATTGTGCAAGTGTCAAAGCCATTGCACCAGAGGTTGCAAACTCTTTTTTATAGTCAGGCAAGGTGTTTGCAAGAATTTTAATATTTAAATGTTGGTCATCAACAATTAAAATTATTTTATTTGTCACCATTTATCATACACCTTGAATCTCCATTGCCATTGTCTGGATCGATAGGGCTGGTTTTAACGATACACTTCGCGTCGGCTGCCATTCTTGATCACGAGAATGCGCACCATTTCGTCTTCGATGTGGCATATGATTCGATAGTCACCTACGCGGTACTTCCAAAATGCGCCAAGCCTGGAGCCTTTCAGGGCGTCGCCAAGGCTGCGAGGATTTTCAAGTACCGAGACACGCTCACGTAAGTACGCCGTTATACGTAAGGCGAGTTGCTTGTCCAGCTTCGCCAAATCCTTTTTGGCCGCATCGTCGAATTTAATTTGCCAAGCCAAGGCTACGTTCCACTTCTTCAAGTGTGTGGGTCTTACTGCGACCTGCTAGAATGTCGCTCAAACGTTGCTCGGCAATGTACAAATCTTCAAGGTCGTCCAAATGATCCTGGATGGCCTCGATCATGTAAAAAGCTTTGCTGCGTCCCGTGATCTGTTCCAATTCTTGTAGCCTCATGGATATATCATCAGGCAGTTCCAGGGAGATCATGGTCATGAATTTTCTCCTCTTGATGCGCAAGTCTCAAGATAAAAATCTACGGATTTTTGAAAAGCATGTTTCACCTTGGTGATGGATTTGCCATGGAAAGTAATAAGCGGTTTGATCACGGCGACACGTCCCACAAAGCATGCATCTTCATTACTATATTCGATGCGGGCGGTATAGCCCTTGTACGTCATGGGGATCATGGTTTCAATCCAATTCGTTCGGCAGTTCCAGGGAGATAATGCTCTGTATGTTTTTCTCGACGTGTTGATTTGACATTGAGCCAAGTATTGCCCGGTCTTTGTGTTGTGTCAAGGAAACATGAATGTACACTCAAAGTCGAGAGAATTTGAGGTTTATAACTTATTGATATTTCTTGAATCACTCGCTCATGCCCCTTCTGGCGTGGCCAGCGGAATCTCCACCATGAAGCGTTTTTCTTTGCCATCTGGCCTTTTGGCAGTCAAATTGAGTTTGAGTCGTCCTTTTTTCTGTGCGTTGTTTGGTTCCAAGACACCATTTCCTGAAATGTGTACCCAGGGTGCCTCCAGGCGCATGCTCTGGATTCGCATCTCTCCTTCGACGCTTTCGATCAAACAGATGAATTGATTCATCGTCAAAGGTTCTTGTTTTTTTGGATCCTTGCCCACAAAACGCAAGATTTCCCCCAAAGCCGGTATTCGCGCTGCTGGCCCCTGCAAACCTGGAGCGTGGATCTTCTCGGCTTTCCAGGCAAACGTTGCACGGGTCGGTCGTCCTTGTTTGTCCAGTGGCCCCACCTCTCCAGTGCCTTCCAGGCGACCGATACGCCATCCCTGAGCAAACAGCCCGATGGCCCATCCGTGCCCTTTTTGCCGGTTGCCGGAAGCCTGCATTTGATCAAAACCTACAGCCTCGGATACCCAAGACAAAAATCCCTGGTTGAAAGGATGCGGTACGCGTTTCAGACGCATCTTGGCGGTTTGGATGTTCCAGATCCCTTCATTGTGCTTTTGATAAGTCAAACCCTCCACGTCTCCTTCCGGGATGGTGGCCTGGTTCATACGCAAATCAATCTGTTCCCCATCCAGCAACAAGGCGGCGTCAGACAGGGTCAACTCCTTGATTTTCATCTCTTGCAAGAGTCTTGATAAAGAGGGATTCCAGGGGGCGATGGTCTTGAAAATCCACTCCGGGTCGCCCTGGGCAAAAGAGAGCGTCAATTGACCGGCCAAAGGTTGCAAACGATGCAAGGTGATTTTACCCTTGGCCTTGAATTCATTCCGGTCAATGTTGACAAACTGGCTCAACAACTCCCGTGGGGGCATGGCGGCAGGCGCATCACCGGCCTGTGGTTGGGACAACTCCCGTGGGGTCGCAGGTATATCAGCGGCATAAAGCACGGAGAATTGAGCAAAAAACAGACCCAACGCCACACTGCCCAGGACAACACGGTTGTTTACTTTATATTTCACGGCATCTCACCTGACCAAAATGAAAAATTTCTCTTCACCCCTTTGGATGTTCAGCATCATTTGACGTTCATTGGATTGCACGGCCTTGGCCAATTCGGCAAAATCGGTCACGGCCATGCGGTTGACCGACAAAATCCGGTCTTCGTCCCGCAAGCCAGAGTTCCAGGCCGCACTTCCAGGAGTGACTTTCACCACCTTGATGGCCACGGTTTCCTCTTCATCCACATCGATGGCAAACAACGCCCCCTTGAGGCGTGGATCGATTTTGTCGCCTTTGACCCGCACCGTTTCAGGTTTGGTCAAGACGGCAGTGATCTCATGCTCTTGTCGATCCCGGATAAACCGCATGGAGACCTTTTCTCCTGCCTGGGTCAATCCAACGATGTTATGCAAATCCGACGCCCCCCGCACGGCTCGACCATTGGCCTCGATGACCACATCTCCAGGGCGCAATCCGGCTTGATAGGCTGCCGATCCCACCCCAAGCCGCGTCACGACCGCACCAGCCCCCCCATGTACACCAAACGCCTTGGCCAATTCCGGGGTCAGATCCTGTGCTTGTACACCCAGCAATCCACGCCGCACTTCTCCGTGAGCCACCAATTGATTCATCACCTGACGGGCCATGTTGATGGGGATGGCAAAACCGATTCCCACATTGCCTTTGCCTCCGCCCGGCGAAAGAATGGCGGTATTGATGCCCACCAGCTTGCCGTTCAGGTCCACCAGAGCACCCCCGGAGTTGCCGGGATTGATCGAGGCATCGGTTTGGATGAAATCCTCGTAGCCCTTGATGCCCAATCCTTTGCGTCCCAAAGCACTGACAATCCCGGAGGTCACGGTTTGGCCCAAACCAAAGGGATTGCCCATCGCCACCACGAAATCCCCCACGCGCAACACGTCGGAATCACCCATGGGCACGGCCTGCAAGCCCTTGGCCGGAACCTGGATGACAGCCACATCGGTTTCCTTGTCCACGCCCACCAGTTTGGCCTGCAAAGAGGTGCCATCCCGCAAGGTGACCGTAATGGCGTCGGCCTTGTCGATGACATGCTGATTGGTCAGCAGGTATCCCAAACGGCTATCCACCACCACGGCTGAACCGAGACTTTTGCTTTCGCGTTGTCGATTGCGCAAGCCTGGAATATCAAAAAAACGACGAAAAAAGGGATCGAGCAACAACGGATTATCCGGGATATCGACATGGCTGGTGGTGGCAATATTGACCACACCCGGAATCACCCGTTCCACCATGTCTGCCAGACTTGGCAAGCGTTGTCCGTCCACAGCCACAGGCAGGCCGGCCATGGCCTGACCCATCAGCCCCATGACCAACCAACCAGCCACCCATCCAGATTTGCATTTCATGATGTTCCCCCTAATCGCTTTTTGACCAAATCATGACACCATTCTTAAATATAAAAAGTATTACCATTCACGAGGTACAAACGTCTCATCATTTGCCAAGCGCACCTGATCACCTGCCTGCACAATGACAAACAACCCGTTTCTCATGGCGAAAAGATCCGCAGTCTCATCAATAGCAATACCAGCCACAGCACCAATGATACGTTTGTTTGGAAAAATAACTTTACACTCCACTAAACGCGTCATATGTTCTCGTATATGCTCAACAGTTAATGCGCTTTTGACTTCAACCAGCGCGACAGTTTCGGTATTTTCCACAAATACGTCGATCTCCCTTCGGCGACCATCCGGTAATGTTACTTTCATCTGACGACTGACTTTATGAACAGGAATACCTCTTTGGGCAAAAAGAGTCTCACATGCCGGGGCAACCAACCCTTCCACAAAATTTCCCCATCTCCCGCTAAGGTTTCCTACTGATTTGGATGTTTCTTTGATCTGTCGGTTGGTATCTTCCAAGCTCTCGCCAAGATTTTCTACTGTTTTGGATGTTTCTTTGATCTGTCGGTTGGTATCTTCCAAGCTCTCGCCAAGATTTTCTACTAATTTGGATACTGCTTTGAGCTTTTGGTCGGTATCCTTTATTTGTCTGGCGTTCTCCTGTAGTTGGAGATCGAGTCTCTCCCAGCGTTTCAGATCTTCACGGGTCATTTCCTGAAACATTTTCCATACATTTTCAAACGTTGCGGCCTGTGTCATGGTAATTTCTCCTTGCTACTGTTTTATCGTCATCAATGTGCATTGGGTATTTGGATATCGTGATGATTCGATTCATCCCGCAAGGGTGCCACGCGACCTTCGGTGCGAAATACCACATAATCTGCCAATACCAACGAGTGATCAAACGCTAAAATATCAGGAATTTCATCGATCTGCACTACCCGGATGTTCATGGCGTCATCAGCGGCCCTGGGTGTGCCTTGGGCTTGGCCTATATAGACTGCGGATGCGGTATGAAATCGGGTGTCACGCTTCGGATTGGAATAGATTCCCAATAATGCCGTCAGTCGTACTGACAAAGAGGTCTCTTCCAAGACCTCCCGCACGGCGGCCTGTTCCACGCTCTCTTGACCCCGGTTGACAAATCCACCGGGAATGGCCCATCCATAGGGGGGATTTTTTCTTTCGATTAACACAATGGGACGGCCTGGACGGTCGGTCAATTCAATGATCACGTCTGCGGCCAAAAAAGGTGTGGTCAGTTCTTTTGTCAAGTTTGTTGCTCCCTGATCCATGTGACTTGAAAAACATCCTGGAATGCTGACACGATTTTTTGTTCCAGTTCTCTCCTGGTGCAGTCGATTCCCAGCCGGGCCAGTGAGGTGACGGGACGCCCGGACAGACCACAAGGGACAATCCCGGAAAACGCCTCCAGGTCTGGATTGCGATTGACGGCAAAGCCATGATACGCCACCCCTTGCCGAATGCGTACCCCCAATGCGCCGATTTTTGCCCCTTCCACCCATACACCGGGAGTGCCCGCTTCCCGTTCGGCTTGCACGCCGCAGGAATCCAGGGCACGAATCACGGTTTCCTCCAGTTTGAAGACATGTTCCCGGACTGCGCGGGTATTGGGTCGCAAGTCACAAACCACATACCCGATCAACTGTCCAGGTCCATGATAAGTCACTTTTCCGCCCCGATCACTCTCCACCACCGGGATCTCTTTGACGAAGA
>JAMOBH010000037.1:0-25286 GCA_039908085.1 Magnetococcus sp. YQC-5 | reverse complement strand
ACGATTCTCGATACCCACCATTAAGACTCCCATGTGATGATCCCCTTTCCGCCTTCTACTCTAATTGATCAGGAGGTCAGTGTCTCACATATCATTGGCACACAGGGACGCGCTGAAGAGTATCCCAAACTAAACCAAGTGATCGCCATTACCATTACCGATTTTATTCTGTTTGGCGGTTTTGATCATTATCTATCACGTCATGAGTCGCGAGAAACAATCACGGGAGAATCTTATCTACAGGATATTCTGCACTTCTTTGTCGAGCTTCCCAAATTCAAAAAACCATTGGAAGCACTGGAAAATATGCTCGATAAATGGATCTACTTCATCAAGCATGCTGACTCCTTGAAGAGCGTTCCTGAAACCTTTAATAATGCACCATTCCGCCATGCCTTCGAAATCGCCATGGTGGCTAACATGACGCCTGAGGAACTCGAACTGTATGACAAAGCCGGTATGGCCATAACGGATGCTCGCGGGGCCATTGATCTGGCACGAGAAGAAGGTGAACAGAAGGGCGAGACCAAAATGCTGACACGCCAATTGCAACGCCGTTTTGGTACTCTGCCTGATTGGGCCAGTCTCAAAATCACCAAAGCGGATCTCTCTTCATTGGAAAAATGGGGACTTCGGATCTTGGATGCCCAATCCCTGGACGATGTATTCGCGGACGGATCTTGACCTTGAGACTTTCTCGCAATGGCCATGGGCAAATGCTGGTTCACGGCGTCATGCCTTTCAACGACGCCTGACACAATGATGTCATACATGCCATTCAGTCTCTCTCCCTTGCTTTTCATCCAATCTGTAAAACCAAGTATGCCCTCCTTGGATTTCCATCCTGGCTTGGCATACCAAAATTATTTATTTTCTTGATTATTCATCAGGATACCGGTCAACATGCCAAACAGCGACGATCTTTATCATCGATTATTCTCTCACCCAAAGCTGATGGCCGACCTGTTGCGGAATTTTGTCAATGAACCATGGGTCGCAGATCTCGATTTTGATCAAATGAAACGAGTCAACGCCAAATTTCATGTGCATGGCCTGCGCAGAAAAGAAGGTGACTTGATCTGGCGCATTCTGACTCGCTCCAAAAAACCAATCTACTTGCTGGTGCTGCTTGAATTTCAATCCCGTTCCGAACGATGGATGGTGGTTCGAATTGTCATCTATGTTTGCCTGTTGTGGCTTCAGTTGGTACACGAAAAACGAATACCTCGTCGTGGAAAACTGCCTCCGGTTTTCCCGGTGGTGATTTATAATGGCGATCCACCATGGCTGGCTCCTGTTCGTCTGCATGACCTGATTGGCCTGCCAGAAGATTCGTCTCTGTGGCCCTTTCAGCCTGATGGACACTATTTTCTTGTGGATGAAGGCCGGTTTTCACCAGAAGATCTGGACCAACGAAATGCCTTTTCGGCATTGCTTTTCCGGACCGGTCACTGCCTGACTCCTGAAGAATTGCCTGAGTTGGCAAACAAGCTGATTGCCTGGATGAAAAAACATCCTGAATTCGAGGAACTCCGTCAAACAGTCACGGATCTTTTTTGGATGACACTTTCCAAGCTTGGCGTGAAAACTCAAACGTCACAAACAATACACTTTGATTTGGATGAGGTGCCTACCATGTTGGAAACAAGAATCTCAAATTGGAAAAAAGAAAAAAAACGGGAGTGGTTTCAAGAAGGCAAAGAGGCTGGCAAAGAAGCTGGCGAAAAGGCTGGCGAAAAAAAAGGCATGGCCAAAATGCTGATCCGTCTATTGCAACGCCGCTTTGGCCCAGTCCCATCCTGGGCCAATGAAAAAATTGCTCAGGCTGATTTGTCTACTTTGGATTCTTGGAGTCTCAACATTTTTGATGCCAAACATTTGGATGAAGTGTTTTCTGACCAGGTCTGATTTCAATGGTCCGAAAAAAATCTTGGGGGGCGGTGAACCGCCCCCCAAACCCCCCACCCTTTTTTTTTGTTATTTTTTAATATAATTGGGAGATTCATCCCCAAGGTCTTGCTTTTGACTTCATTTTTCCCAAAAAGCATCCTGTTCTCCCTCTGTTCCCTCTGCCCGCCCAAACCCTTTTTTTGACTTTGAATTCGATTCATCCAAGGTGTATGTTGCCTCTTTCGTTTGTCATCGCCACACGAGGAGTCTGTGTCATGGATCATAAAGACCGCGAATCACTGCCACAACATCATTTCAATAAAAACAAGTATAAACGGCTCGTTGACACCATAGATCGACTACTCCAGCTAAAAGCAACATCCAATCTTAATAAATTGTTGATGCGCATCATGCCTGTGGATCTGGCTCAGGTCATGGAAAGCTTCGCAGCCGATGAGGCGCGGGAAATCTTCCTGTTGATTCCCGACATCAAACATGCCGCCATGGTCTTGAAAGAATTGCCGATTTTTTTTCAACAAACCATCTTGTCAGAAACACCCCCAACCCAGCTCCTGCCCATCCTGGAAACATTGCCTCCTGATACCCGTGCCGACATCATCGGTCGTCTGGAACCAGAATTGGCCTCCCGTTACATGGGAAAAATGGATGTCTTGATCCAACGGGAATTGAAATCCCTCATGCAATACCCGGCTGATACCGCCGGCGGACTGATGACCTCCCAATTCTTTGCCCTCAACGAAGTAACGACCGTCGCCGAGGCCATCCAGGCCGTGCGTGGCCTGGCCGCTCTCGAAATGGTGTTTTATCTCTATGTGGTCAATATGGAAGGCAACCTCACTGGGGTCAGCTCGTTGCGTCAATTGCTGCTCGCCGATCCCAACCTCAGCCTCGGTCAGATGATGAATCCCAAAGTCGTCAAAATCCACGTGGATACCCCTCAATCCGAAGTGGCTGACATCGTGGCCCGCTACCGTCTGCTGGCCGTCCCAGTCATCGATGAAAGAGGAAAAATGCTCGGCCTCGTGACCGTCGATGATGTCATGGATGTCATGGAACAGGAAACCACCGATGAATTGTTCAAACTGGCTGGGACCAGTGGCTCGGAAATCGATGTGCAATCCCCATGGAAAGTCTTTCAAATTCGATTGCCTTGGATGATCCTTTCCTTGATCGGCGGAATGGCCTCCAGCTTGATCGTGATGTTTTTTGATCAAAATCTCAAACTTGCCCTGATCCTGACCGCTTTTTTGCCTTTGATGCTGGGTTTGACCGGCAACTTCGGCAGCGTGGTCGCCACAGTGGTGGCCTGTACCATCTCAACAGGTCAGGTCTCCAGGCATCAATATCTGACTTTGCTGTGGCGTGAACTGCGTACCGGGGTTATGATGGGTGGACTCCTGGCTCTCCTGGCGGTTTGGCTCTCCTGGTGGCTGTTTCACGATCCCTTTGTGGCCCAGACCGTCGGATTGACCCTTTTGGTCAATATGCTCATGGCCACACTGATTGCCGCAACCATGCCTGCACTCTTCAAACGATTTGGCGCAGATCCCTCTCTGGCTCAAGGCCCGATTGTGGTCATGGTTCTTCATGTCGTATCTGTGACATCCTATCTTCTTATCGCAACCTTGTTGCAACAGCATACGGGAGGATGAAACGTCATGCCTGCTGGTTATCCGTTGATTCATGCCTGGCGTTTCAATGCTTCAGGAGATGGCGGACCATTGACCTGGTCCGAAATTCAAACCTCCAATCTGCTGACCCTGCAACCTTTCTGGCTCTATTTGAACCGCAATTCAGATACCAGCACCCATTGGATTCAAAACACCGCAAGAATCGATTCCAGTGCCATCAAAGCCTTGCTGACCAGTGAAACCCGCCCTCGTTGTTCCCGTTTCAAGGATGGCGCGGTCCTGATGTTGCGTTGCATCAATGAAAATGAAGGCCATGATTTCCATGACATGGTCGCCTTGCGTCTCTGGGTGGATGCCACCGGCATCGTCAGTCTGCGTGGACGTCGCATGTTCTTTATCGAAGAAATTTATCATTCCATGGAGTCAGGCAGCGGACCCAAAAATGTCCCGGAATTGCTGGTGATGATTCTGGAACGGATGATGTATCGCATGGAACCCATCCTGGAACATATGCGCACACAGCTCGAAGAGTTGGAACACTATACACTTAAAGATCGTGAAGCTTATGAGGCTCGGCGTGACGGCCCCAGAATCCGTCAACAACTTGGCCGCTTGCGCGTGGCCGCTGTGGCCATGCGTCGCTACCTCTCCCCCCAAAAAGAGGCCATCACCCGCCTGATGACCGAAGAATTCCCTTGGTTGGGCGCAGAATACAAGCCCCGTCTGGTGGAAGTCGTGAATGAAACCATCCGCCACATGGAAGATTTGGATGAAATTCGCGATACAGCAGGTATTATTCAAGACTCGGTGGCCAATGCCGTCAATGAAGGTTTGAATGACCTGCTGTTCAAATTGACCATGCTGTCAGCCTTTTTCATGCCCCTTTCGTTTGTGGTGGGTTATTTCGGCAGCAATGTCAGCGGATTGTTCTTGAATGCGGACAGTGCCTGGTTTCCTACTCAATATGGGTTTACCGTGGAAGGAATCCTGTGCCTGCTGATCGGATTGTTCGAGGTATGGATATTCAAAAAGCTTAAGTGGATGTAGTGCTTGGGTTGAAAATCAATAAGTGGTGAGTGCAGTGGAGAATACTTTATGACCAACCCCCTGCCCGATCAAGAAACCTCTGCCAACACGTCGTTGATGGGTCGGCGGCGGGCCGTGGCTTTGCGTTATCAACGCAATCAGGACACCGCACCCAGAGTGACGGCGTCAGGCCAGGGATTGATCGCTGAGGCGATCATCAAAAAAGCCAGAGAGGCTGGTATTACCCTGATGGAAGATCCTGACCTGGTCAATCTGTTGGGCAAAATTCCGGTGGGTGATACCATTCCACCACCTCTCTACAAAGCCGTGGCTGAAGTCTTGGCGTATGTCTATCGCATGAACAAAAGCTTTCCAAAATAGTGCCATGTAAAAAACAGCGTATGGCTTGAAAAGGATCGCTAGCGCACAAGCCATCCAAAACAGTGCAAAGGAGAAGGCGTATGCCCAAAGAAAAACGATGCATGTCAAATACTTGCGAGACGATTGCCAGTGCAATCAACACTCGGATTGAATACATGTATCAGCGTCAGGCCAAGTTGACAGCACGGATGGATGAACTGGAACGATCCACCCATGGTCGTCTGGAGCAGGTGTTGACACAAATGATCCCCCAAATGGAACAGCTCACCAAACAGCAGACCATTCTCATGAAGATGGCCACAGAACAAGAAGAGGAAAGCGCGGCTATTTTTGCCAATCAGAACCAGTTGTTGCTCTCGTTGCAAGAAAGTTTGTCGGACATCCACGGAAAACTGAAACAATTGTCAGACCGGCAGGATGCCACATTGCGCCGGGTTGCTGTCTTGAACGAACCAGGGTAAGATGGCTCTGGTTGGTTATCTTGAACAGACTCTCTTTGTTTGCAATTGGTGCTTGAAGCATGAGTGATTCAATTCCAGTAGTAGTCGATTTCATCCGCGACATCATCGCCAGGGATCTTGCCCATGCCCTCAACGATGGACGGTTGCATACCCGCTTTCCTCCTGAACCAAACGGCTATTTGCACATCGGACACGCCAAGTCCATTTGTTTGAATTTCGGTGTGGCTGGAGAACATCCTGGCGGCCAATGCAACCTCCGTTTTGATGACACCAATCCTGAAAAGGAGGATGTCGAATACGTGGATGCCATCATGGAAGATGTCCGATGGTTGGGGTTTGACTGGGATGGACGTCTTTTCTATGCCTCGGATTATTTTCCTCAACTGTATCAATTCGCAGAAGAGTTGATTCTGGCAGGCAAGGCGTATGTGTGTGATTTGTCCCCCAGCCAGATGCGGGAGTATCGCGGCACTCTGACCGAACCAGGACAACCAAGCCCGTTTCGTGACCGCACCATTCCAGAAAATCTGGATTTGTTTCGGCGCATGCGGGCCGGTGCGTTTCCAGATGGGTCACGGGTGTTGCGGGCCAAAATTGACATGGCCTCCCCCAACATGAACATGCGGGATCCCACTTTGTATCGCATTCGACGGGTGCATCATCATCGTACCGGTGGTGAGTGGGTGATCTATCCTACCTATGATTTTGCTCATGGATTGTCCGATGCCCTGGAGTGCATCACCCATTCATTATGTACCTTGGAATTCGAGGATCACCGTCCCCTGTATGACTGGATTCTGGACCAGTTGACCCTGCCCTGTCGTCCGCGTCAGATCGAGTTTTCCCGTTTGTCGTTGGAATACACGGTCATGAGCAAGCGCAAGTTGAATGCATTGGTCCAGGCTGGGGTGGTGTCGGGTTGGGATGACCCCCGCATGCCCACCCTTTCGGGTTTGCGGCGGCGCGGGTTCACACCAGAGTCGATTCGGGAGTTTTGCCGTTGTATTGGCATCTCCAAATCACCAAACCGGGTGGAGTATTCCTTGTTGGAGAACTGTTTGCGCAATGATCTGGATGCCCGCGCCCCACGGGCCATGGCCGTGTTGCATCCTCTGAAAGTGATCATCGAAAATTTCCCTGAAGAAGAGGTCGAAAAGTTGACCGCTCCCAATCATCCCCAGAATGAAAGCATGGGGATCAGATCGCTTTTCTTCACCAAAGAAATCTTTATCGAGCATGATGATTTTAGGGAGCAGGCCAACAAACAGTACAAGCGTTTGGTGCTGGGGGGAGAGGTGCGTTTGCGCAATAGTTATGTCATTCGATGCCGCGAGGCCGTCAAGGATGCAAGCGGAGAGATCATTGAGTTGCGTTGCGTGTATGATCCTGCAACTTTGAATGTCAATCCTGTGGGCAGAAAAGTCCAAGGCGTGATCCATTGGGTTTCAGCCTCCCATTCAGTCGTGGCCGAAGTCCGTTTGTATACCCCATTATTCAATATGCCGGATCCAGATGGCTTGAAGGGAGACATTGTGGAGCATGTCCATCCCGAATCCGTGACGGTTCTGAGTGGATGTCGTGTGGAACCGGGTCTGGTCAGAGGGGGAGCCATTCCGTATCAATTTGAACGTTTGGGATATTTTTGTCTGGACCCGGATACCACACCAGACTTGCCCATTTTCAATCGTGCTGTGGGCCTGCGTGACACCTGGGCCAAAATGGAGCAACGCCAGACAGCGCATTGAATGTTTGATTATTGAAAAAACAGTGTGACAGGTTTCCATGGTTGACAAGGCCTTTTTTTTCCGCCAAAATTCAATTGGAAGAATACTTCACAAACACAACAACGCCGTGTGGTCTGTTTGAGCCATTGGCTTGAGATCTGACTTCCAACAAAAATTTTTTTTACCAAAAAAGAAAAAAATCTTGACTTGAGCCAAACACGTGTTACAAAGCTTACCCTATTATGTAGTTCCTGGATTCAACGCCAATCTGAGTAGCATTCGCAATGACGACGTCTCTTGAAAAGCTCATCACCCGTGCCATTGATCTGGGCCTCAAATCCACCTTGGCCACGCCCAAAGCAGCTTCTTTGCTGGCTGGCAACAACAAATCCGCCGAGGCCCTGGCCACCATTCAGGACTCGAATCAACTCACTGCAGAATACAAGGCGTGTCTCAAGGAAATCGAACTGGCTGCCCCTCAGCAGTACGCCTCCTTGCGCAATCAAATTGTGGACCAGGTCCGCAAAGCCATGAAAAAACAACCTGGAATGCGCAAATGGCGTTGCAAGGTCTGCAGCTTTCTTTATGATGAGAAAATCGGACTCCCAAAAGGCAATATTCCACCAGCCACCAGTTTCCAAAACCTGCCGTCCGACTGGGAATGTCCAGATTGTGATGTGGGCAAGGATCAGTTTGTGTTGGATCAGGATTGAAGTCGCATCTTCTTTACGACAAACGGCAGAAATGTTGGCAAAAAAACCTTGGGGGGCGGTGAACCGCCCCCCAAACCCTCACCCTTTTTTTTATTTATTATTCATTCATTTAAAAAAATATTAAAAAAAAAGAGAGGGTCTGGGGGATTCATCCCCCAGGGTTTTGCCTTTGACTTTGTGCCCGAAGGGCATCATGTTCATTACGACTCCGCTGTACCTCATACAAGGCAATACCCGCCGCTGTGGCAACATTGAGAGAACCAACCGCACCCATCATCGGAATGGACAACAATTCGTCACACCGATCACGCGTCAAACGTCGCAAACCTTTGCCTTCCCCCCCCAACACCAAAGCCATGGGGCCTTGCAAGTCGGCATTGGCCAAAAACCGGGGAGCCTCTCCGGTCAAACCCACCAAACGGAATTCCTGATTCCGCAAATCCATCATCGCACGCGCCAAATTGGTCACCCGAACCACATCCACACGTTCAGCCGCCCCGGCAGAAGCCTTGATGGCCACTGCCGACAATGGAGCAGAACGTTCCCTGGGCAAAACCACGGCCTCGACCCCAAACGCCTCAGCCGAACGCAAAATCGCCCCCAGATTACGCGGATCCTCCACACAATCCAACAACAACAACAAAGGATTGATCTGTTGTTGCAGACGATCCAGCAGCCTGTCCCAGGTAGGTTGTTCCCGCACCCCGACCCGTACCACAATCCCCTGATGCACCGCCCCACCCGTCAAACGATCCAAGGCCTGACGCTCCACAAAACGTGGCCGCAATCCCCTTTCCCGCGCCAACACCTCGGCTTCTCGAAATCGATGGCCCTGTCCCCCTTGCAACAACAGCATCGACTCCACGGGTCGGGTCGCGTCTGCCAGAATGGCCAACGCCGGATTGAACCCATACACCATATCTCCCTCGTTTATCACACTTCTCTCCTATTTTTTGCTCCAGATGGTCCCATCCTTGGTATCTTCCAGGGAAATCCCGGCAGAGGACAATTCGATGCGAATGTGATCCGCAGTCTGAAAATCACGCATGCGACGGGCTTCTGTTCGTTTCAGAATCAAAGCCTCGATCTGTGCATCGGACAATCCACCTTGTTCCCTCCCTTCCCCGGTTTCTTGTGGACAAAAGCGGAAATGTTCCTCCGGGGATGCTTGACACAAACCAAGAATGGCTCCCAATCCTCGCAACAGCGTCACGTTGCGTCGAAGTGCTTCCAGAAGTTCGGGCTGGTCTGTTTCTGAAGTCTGCCGATTGATCACCCTGGCAAGGTTGTACAATACAGCCAAAGCTCGTGGCGTGTTGATATCATCGTCCATGGCAGCAAAAAACTGCGCCACACTCCCATCGGGTTGTTCCTGTTTCAAGGTTTCCCAATCCAAGGGTCCGGCAGGCGGCAACGTTCCCAGCACCCCTTCTGCCCCACGCAAGGCCGCATACAAACGATCCAGGCCATTGCGCGCCGCATCCAGCAGAGCAAAAGAGAAATCCAAGGGTGCCCGATAGTGACTGTTGAGCAGAAACAAACGAATGGTTTCTCCCCGGTACAGGGTCAACAAATCCCGAATGGTACGAAAATTGTCCAGACTTTTGGACATCTTTTCGCGCTCCCCCGCTTCGGTGATGACATTGACAAAGCCGTTGTGCAGCCAATGAGCCACCCAGGGCTTGCCGGTAACCCCTTCGGTTTGGGCAATTTCATTTTCGTGGTGGGGAAAAATCAAATCCCTTCCCCCGCCATGGATGTCAAACGCCTCCCCCAGATATTTGACACTCATGGCCGAACATTCAATATGCCAACCAGGGCGGCCCGCGCCCCAGGGAGAAGGCCATTGGGGTTCTTCAGGTTTGGCCTGCTTCCAGAGAACGAAATCCAACGGGTTGGCTTTGCGTGAGTCCACCTCCACCCTGGCACCAGAGTCCAACTCTTCCAGGTGTTTGCCGGAAAGCTGTCCATAGGTGGGAAAACGATCCACAGCATAAAAAACATCTCCACCGTTTTCATAAGCCAATCCCTTGTCCAGCAAGGTTTGAATCATGGCCTGCATTTCGGGCAGATGATCTGTGGCTTTTGGTTCAATATCCGCAGGAGTCACCCCAAGCGCGAGCATATCTTCATGGAATGCCTGAATGAATGTTTCGGTCAACGCACCGATCTCGATTTTTTCCTGGGCAGCCCGACGGATGATCTTGTCATCGATATCCGTAAAATTACGCACATAAGTAACTTTCATTCCTTGTGTGCGCAGATAAGATGCCAGAACATCAAAAGAGACCATGACTCTGGCATGACCTATATGACAGTAATCATACGCAGTGATTCCGCATACATACATGCCAGCCTGTCCTGGCACACGCGGGACAAAGGGTTCTTTTTTACGGCCAAAAGAGTTGTGGAGCCAAAGAGTCATTTTGCTTAAGTGCCTTTATGGATGTTGCGATGAAATGCCGGGAAATGCATTCCATGTCCAGTTTATCAGTTCTTGGTCATTTGAATCGGAGGACACGGTACGCTGCCATACGAACAGAAAACACAGCAATCCCCTGGTTTTGGTTTGAGCAGTACACGACACCCCTTGCATTCATAGAACCATTGGCATGCATTGGTCGGCATGGTCTCTTTCTCGGCATGTCCGCAAACAGGACATTTAAGCAAGGATGTGATTGATTGTGATGTGTTATTATATTCCATGCTATCACTGCTGTTGCAGTCGCCGGTCTTTGACTCTCCTGGCCTTGGGGTCGGAGACACAGATCTTACGGCATCATCCAATTTTTTTCTTAAGTGTGCAAACGTTTGGCACGGTTCATTTTCAGTGTCAGCCCCTTTTTACCAATCCTTATTATATATTATATCCCGATTTCAGTCCTTGGTCAAGCTTCAAACCCATCTGGATGATTCCGGCAAGCATGATCACATCCTCAAAGATCGGTTAAGGCTCATCTTGTCACAGCACGCACGGGCGGGCAGCCAATTTATATCTTTAATTAACATTCAACAGTCTGCACGAACAGAATTTATATGCCTACAGATCTGAAGGATGGCTTTGAATATCAGTATCTGGGAGAACTCGTACAGGAAAGGGGATGCCATCACGAAGCGGGTCCAGTGGGGCATCTACAACAATAACACAATCAAACTCGTGACATCCCAAAACTTTTACCACGCGCCGTATGCCACTGTGGGCAAATTGCAAGCGTGTGCCAACTTGCAGTCTTTGGTAGGAGAGAATGGCGTGAACATTTGGATCTTTGATACCAATACCGTTTAACCAAAATTCATTGACTATCTGAATCAGATCAACACTTTTAACTGGTCCGTCAATTATTTTACGAATATTAATTAATTGGTGATTAATACCATCTTTAGCCATAAAAGAAAGGAAAGCGGTACCGGTATTAATATAAACTCCAGCCAAAGCCAACAACAGAACGATCATCAGTCCCAATCGACGCCAAAAAATTGTTGACCAATGGGCCAGACGATGCAGGCCTGCCGTTCCTGCGATAAGAAAAAAAGATTGAAAATCATGGGTATATCTGTGCGAGATGACTGCAATGAACAAAATGGTCATTCCACCGAGCCAGGCTCCAAGAACAGGAATGCGTGCAGGTACAAAGACTCCCGAACGCCTGAAAATCCACCCACCCCCCAACAGAGATAGCAACATCAAGGATGGCAACGTGTTGGTCAGACTCACCAAGGGTTCGCCTCTATCCAACGTGATGTCAGGTATATAATCCAGATCCCAGTGACGAGGTCCCATTTGAAAATAAGGAAATGAAGACGAAGAACGCAGACTGACCGGGTTAAAATAGTGATGAGATAAAAAAAGTGGGTTGCTCAACTGAAAAAAATGTTCTTGCATTCCCCTTTTGTAACCTTCATGATATTTTAAAGGCATCAAAGTCGGTTCGCCAAATTTGATTATTGCAAACAAAAAAGGCGTAGTTGCCAAAAAGATTGTCATGGCCAAAACAATTCCTGCTGCGGGGCGATTAAACATGCCTGTTTTTTCATCGGGAATACCACATAACGACGCAACTTTAATTATTTTTTTTAAACGCATTCGAATAAACAAAGGAAGAAATGTGATCCATGAAGTTATTAAAAGCAGAGCGAAAATGCCACCATATCCAACATTGACTCGGGCATGCAAAGCCAAACCACTCAACAGCCATGCCCAGAACAATGACAGGGTGCGCCCTTGATCCACATAACGAATCATGAAAACATATGCCCCAAGAACCAGACACCCACTCCAGGCAATGGCTTCGTGGTAAATGGAAGCGGGACTTGTCAAAAAAATGGCTGTGCCACCTGTCCCGGTAAACAACAACATCAGGAAGCTGGCCCATTGAGGAGGGGGGCCTGGTTTCCATAACACACTCATCAATGATTGCGCCAATATCAGGTTCAACATCAACGCCAACAAAAGCGAAATTTGACTCCAATAGCCTGTTTCCTGGGGAAATAAACGATGCAGAACAAGCCGCAACAGGGAAGGCGTAGGTCCAAAATAACCATAACACTTCCCATCTTTAACAAATGCCTCATTGAATATGACGTCACAGGGGACGTCCATCCGTCCCTGCAACAAATTTTCTCCAAGAACATCATAATATTTACCAAGATGTTCTTCTTGAAAAAAATCCCAGCCACCTCCATCGGTCAAAAACCAACACCACGTTAATATTGTGATGATCACTGTAAAATATATAAGTAATCTCCATGGATTAAACATGACTTTAAGTATGTCATAACCCTTCTGTATGTATTCCATGTTTCGCCTTTTTTTATGCCAAGTATTAATGGCTTGTTTTGATTATGATCTCGCCATGGTGGTTGCCGTCCATAGTTCTTGGTCACGAAGTGAATCTTGAAAAAAAACATCCGAACCTGGTTGCATCAGGTCACCGAACCATGCTAAAATACACAAGTTTTACTTAAGTTTTTCCACCATCAGACTCAGTCCAGCTTTAGGATCACAAACACTTCCATGTCCATGCTATCCCAACGAATCCAGAACGTAAAGCCTTCACCCACTTTGATGATCACCGCCAAGGCCAAGGCTCTTCAGGCCCAGGGCAAAGATGTCCTTGGTTTGGGGTCTGGAGAACCTGATTTCGACACCCCGGCCCACATCAAAAAAGCCGCCATTCAAGCATTGCGGGAGGGATTTACCAAATACACCCCCGTGGAGGGAATCGAGGAACTCCAGCAAGCCATCATCAAACGTTATGCCAAAGATCATGGGCTTACCTTCACACCCGACCAGGTGGTCGTGACCGTTGGTGGCAAGCAGGCGTTTTACAACCTGATTCAGGCCACCATTAACCCAGGCGATGAAGTGATCATCCCCGCTCCCTATTGGGTTTCCTATCCCGACATGGTTCTGTTGGCAGACGGCAAGCCGGTCATTGTGAATACCACAGAACAAAACGGTTTTAAAATGACTCCGCAAGAATTGGAAGCTGCCATCACTGCCAAAACCCGTTTTCTGGTCATCAATTCCCCCTCGAATCCAACCGGTTCAGCCTATACGGCAGAGGAGTTGATCCAACTGGGAGCCTGCCTGGAGCGTCATCCTCATGTCTGGGTCATCAGCGACGACATCTACGAAAAAATCATTTATGAACCCTTTCAATTCGTCACCTTGACTGCGGTGGTTCCTGCTCTCAAAGAGCGCACGGTCATCGTGAGTGGAGTCTCCAAGGCCTATTCCATGACTGGCTGGCGCATCGGCTATGCCGTTGGCCCCAAAGAGATCATCAAGGCCATGGTCAAAATGCAATCCCAAAGCACCTCCAACGCAACCTCCATTGCCCAAAAAGCCGCTGCCGCTGCCCTGGCCGGTCCACAAAAATGCATCAAACCCATGGTGCGCGCCTTCAAAGAACGGCGGGATTTTTGTGTCAAGGCTTTCAACACCATGCCAGGCATCACCTGTCGCAGCCCAGAAGGGGCGTTTTATCTGTTTCCCAACGTGGCTGGTCTGATGAACACCACCACTCCAGAAGGCGTTGCAATCAAAAACAGTCTGGACCTCTCCGGCTATTTGCTGGAAGCTGTCGGCGTGGCAGTGGTCCCTGGGTCGGCTTTTGGCCTGGATCCCTACATTCGCATCTCCTTTGCCACCTCCATGTTGGAGTTGGAGCAGGCCATGAAACGCATCAAAAAAGTGGCTGAACTGCTGGCTCGATAAATCACTCTGAAAACTCAGGAGAGTCTCCATGTCTGCGCATGCCCATAATCAATCCATCAAGGCGTCTGATCTGTTTGTCCAATGCTTGGAAGCCGAAGGGGTGGAACGTATCTTCGGAGTGCCTGGCGAAGAAAATCTGGATCTCCTGGAATCATTGCGCACCTCCTCCATTGAACTGATCCTGACCCGTCACGAACAGGCGGCAGCCTTCATGGCTGCCACCTTTGGCCGTCTGACCGGCAAGGCAGGAGTGGTCCTTTCCACGCTCGGACCAGGGGCCACCAATCTGATCACCGGTATTGCCTATGCCCAACTGGGAGGCATGCCACTGGTGGCCATTACCGGCCAGAAACCTATCAAAAAAAGCAAGCAGGGACGTTTTCAGATTCTGGACGTGGTGGGCACCATGCGACCCATCACCAAAATGGCCGAACAGATCCCTTCCGCTGAAAAAATTCCCTCGCTGATCCGGGAAGCCTTCAAACGCGCAGAAGAAGAACGCCCTGGCGCAACTCATCTGGAACTGCCAGAGGACATCGCCAGAGAATTCACAGACGCCACTCCCTTGCGCAAAATCGCCTTTTATCGTGCGGCCCCAGATCCGAAAGCCATCAGCTTGGCTGTAGAGAGGATCCGTCAGGCCAAACGCCCCTTGTTGTTGATCGCTGCCGGGGCCAACCGCAAGCGTATTGCCACAAGTTTGACATCTTTTGTCATCAAAACCAATATGCCCTTTGTTTCCACCCAGATGGGCAAAGGAGTGGTGGATGAAAGCAGACCGGGATATCTGGGAACTGCGGCACTGACCGATGGGGATTATCTCCACTGTGCCATTGATCGGGCAGATTTGATCCTGTGCGTGGGGCATGATGTCACTGAAAAACCCCCGGCCATCATGGGACATGGTGGAACCGCAGGGGTGATTCATTTCAATTTCACCTCGGCCCAGATCGATGATGTCTATTTTCCCGAACTGGAGGTGGTCGGTGACATTGCCCGTGGCATGGATGTCCTGACCCGTTTGTTGGAGCCTTCACCGGATTGGGATTTCAGTTATTTTCATCGCGTCGGGGCCGATCATGCTCAACATGTGCTGAACCGTAGCGAGGATGATGCTTTTCCAATCCTGCCCCAACGATTGGTCAGGGATTTGCGCGCCATCATGCCTGCAGATGGCATTCTGGCCTTGGACAATGGCATGTACAAGCTCTGGATCGCCCGCAACTATCCGGCGCATCTCCCCAACACCGTCTTGTTGGACAATGCCCTGGCCAGCATGGGAACCGGTTTGCCTTCGGCCATTGCCGCCAAAATGATTTATCCTGAACGCAAGGTGGTGGCCGTGTGCGGAGATGGGGGATTCATGATGAATTCCCAGGAAATGGAAACCGCAGTTCGTTTGAAATTGGATCTGGTGATCCTCATTTTGCGGGATGATGCCTATGGCATGATCCGCTGGAAACAAGAGAGCATGGGATTGATGGATTTCGGTCTGACGTTTGGCAATCCTGATTTTGTCCTATATGCCCAAAGTTATGGGGCCAAGGGTCATCGTCTGAAACAGGCCGGAGAATTGCGCCCGTTGATTCAAGCCTGTTTTGTCAGCGGTGGGGTCCATTTGATCGATGTCCAGGTGGATTACACGGAAAATGTCCGGGTCTTGACCGAGGAATTGATGGCCAAAACCTGTCTGGTTCCTGTTGAGCATAAAACAATCTGAAAAAAAAGCAGATCGATTATTGCGTATGGAACAGGACGGATGTCGAAACCGTTCATTTGGACTTGTCAGGAAAAAGCCCTTACAGTCTGAAGAAGGGTTCTGAATTTCACCATGCATTGTGACTTCGCCCCAAACCCCACCAGGGGGCATGATTCTCCCTGGATCCCCCAAACAGTTGTCCCACTTTTTAAGTGGAAGACCGAAACGGAAAAGTCAAAATGGTTACCTGACAGTGACCCATCCTGTTTTTTTGTGGCTGGAAGTGCTGACTCCTTGTGTGGAAACAAATGAAACGACCCCTTTTCGATTCAGGAGGTACCAGCTCATGGCACAAGCTGATTTATTGGTGGAGTTGCTCCGAACAGCGACCAACGGCGACCAACTTGCTTTCCGAAAAGCTGCTGAAGGACTGATTCAGGAGGAAAAAGCCAAAGGACACCGAATTCTTGCGGACCGTTTGCATAAATCATTGCAACCAAGTGTGTTCCAGGCTGGCCGTACTGCCACACCCAAACCGACTGCTGGCGGAAATGGTCAGCATAAAGATTTGATTCTTGAAATGACTCCAGAACGATCTTTGCACAGTCTGGTGCTTCCTGAAACAGTGACCAACCAAATCAAAGAAATCATTGAGGAACAGCACCGCGCTGAACTGCTGCACGCGCATAATCTGCGCCCTCGTCACCGTCTTTTGCTTGCCGGTCCTCCTGGTAACGGCAAGACATCATTGGCAGAAGCTTTGGCTTGCGAACTCATGTATCCATTGATCATCGTTCGCTACGAAACATTGGTTGGAAGCTATCTCGGAGAAACATCCGGGCGTCTTAAAAGTGTCTTCGATTATGTTCGCACTCAGCGATGTGTATTGTTTTTTGACGAATTTGAAACGCTTGGCAAAGAGCGCGGAGACACTCATGAAACCGGAGAAATCAAACGTGTTGTCAGTTCGTTGTTGTTGCAATTGGATGACTTGCCAGATTATGTCGTTGTTGTTGCAGCCAGCAATCACCCTGAATTGCTCGACAGGGCAGTATGGCGTCGATTTCAGTTGCGACTTGAACTGCCCATGCCAACTCTGGAACAACTGACACAATTGATCAAAGACGTGGGAAAAAGATGCCAGATTGATTTTGGGTTGACGGCAGAGACGATTGCCAATAGTTTAGTTGGACAAAATTTTTCTGAAGTTGAGGAGTTCTGTCTCAGTGTGGTTCGTCGGGCTGTACTTGATCGACGGATCAACAATGCCGAAACCATCACCCGGATCAAATTAAAGCAGTGGCAAGAACGGCTGAATCCGACTCTGTCAAAAAACAACTAATCACCAGGATCTGGAAAAACAATCCATGACAGAATGCCTCCCCCTCTTGATGTTCCCGCAGGCCAAAACGATTCCCCCACCAAAAGGTCAAGGTTCTCCAGTCGGACTCCCCCATCTGCCCACTCATGATAAACAAACAGCGCGATTATCCACTCAACTGGACGCGATTAAAGAAGATTTTGCCCATTTCAAGGCCAATGTCAGTGGATCCCTGTCTGGCATGGAGCCTGAAACGGTTCTGGTTATTGAAATTGCTGGTGCAGTAAATGATTTCAGGCAGGCTGTAGAGGCCTTGGGATTGGAATGGCTTGGCGAGTGGGATCTCGAAGGCATCGAACCAGACGATGATTTTTATGAAATTGACAATAAAGGTAATAAAACCAACAAACTTCTGAATGGACGACTCTTTTTGTCACTGAGTAATGAAAGTGGTTTGCAAGCACTGCTGGCTTTGTGGCAAAAATGGGAAAAAAAAGAGACACTGCCATACGGCAAGGCAAAATGGCGAGACGTTTTTAATCAAACCCGCAAAATTCGCCGCTGGGGAATTGAAGAAACATTGCGCGAAACCGGCATGATTGATCGATGGCGCGACCTGCTTGACCCTCTTCAACCAGACCAGTCCGTTCATTGCCAAATCGAAATGTTCTACCGCCGTTCTGTCAAGAAGCGGAAACAAGATGAGAAGAGTATTGGAGCATTGCTTGAAGAAATTGGAGGTCAGCTCCTTGGCCCCTTCATCGATATGGCAGATATTGCCTTCCACGCAGTCAAGGCTCGGTTACCCGCCCAAAGTGTTCGTCACCTGCTGGATGAGTTGGATTCGGTCGGCGATGAGACCACTATTCAATTATTCAGGTTTCCTGGCGTCATGTATTTCCGTCCCACTGGACAAAGCCTTGCTGTATCGCAAGATGATTTTGTGGAAACAGCAGAATTTGCAGAGGGTATCTCTGACCTGCCACCCGTGGCGGCAGTGCTGGATGGTATGCCGAACATACAGCACGCTGCCCTGAAAAATCGGTTGCTGTTGGATGATCCAGATAATCTGGGAGAGAAATATCAACTTGGCGAACGAAAGCATGGCACATCCATGGCATCTTTGGTGGTGCATGGTGACTTGATGAATGGCATGTCACAGCCTCTGAAACGAATGGTCTATCACCGACCCATTATGGAGCCGGACCCAAAGCATCTGCATCGTGCAGAACATATTCCTGATACAGTTTTCTTTGAAGATCGTGTTGAACGCGCCGTTCGCCGAATGTTTGAAGGCGAAGGCAATGTCCAGGCGCAAGCTCCAGGCGTTAAAATTATCAATCTTTCGATTGGTGACCTGGAACGCCCATTCATCCATACTCCAAGCCCCTGGGCGAAATGTTTGGATTGGCTGTCATGGAAATATCGTGTGCTGTTTTGTGTGAGCGCGGGAAATTTTTTGGATGGGATCGATATAGGGATCGACAATAAAGATTTTTCCAAATCATCTGACAAAATAAAAGTCGAGCAGACTTTGAAAAGCATTGCACAGCAACTTCCAGTGCGGCGGATTCTCTCGCCATCCGAATCATTCAATGCGCTTACCATCGGAGCCTTGCATACCGATGAATGCGGTGACTATACGCTTGGCACTCGTACTGACCTGTTGCCCAATGCGGCATTGTGCAGTCCGATGTCTCGTGTGGGGCACGGTTTTCGACGTTCCATAAAACCGGAGATTCTCTTTCCAGGGGGGCGACAGCTTTATAAACCACCCGTATCAGATAAAGATAAGTTGTTTTATCCTGCTATCGGGAACCTCCCCCCAGGTCAGAAGGTGGCCTATGATACCGATCAAGAGGGTAAAAAATCACCAACAGCCTTTACGAGAGGAACAAGCAACGCCACCGCTCTGGCAACCCGAAGCGGCATCCTTATTTATGATGTCCTGAATGCACTAAGCGAAGAACACGATGAACAGATCCCGGAAAATCTGATGGCCGTTTTAATCAAAGCTCTTTTGGTGCATGGCGCACGACACGACCATAGCGCGACAACAGCACTGACCTCTGCGCTGAAAAATAATACAAACTCACGGAAATTCAAGGAGGTCACAGCCCGTTATATGGGATATGGCGCAGTTGATATTGAGCGTGTATTGAGTTGCACCGAACAGAGGGGGACGATTCTTGGATGTGGCGAAATCAAAGAAAATCAGATTCACGAATACAAACTGCCACTTCCATCAGGTTTGTCGGGTATCAAAGTCTGGCGGCGGATGATCGTTACTCTGGCTTGGTTTTCACCTCTGAATCCCGATCATCGCAATTTGCGAGAAGCAAAACTTGAATTGTGTTCGGGCAAATCCAATTGGAAGTATACACCAATCAACCTGAGCCGTCAGGATACCGACCCTAATCAAGTGCAACGTGGCACGGTCCAGCATGAAATCCTCGAAGGTAAAAAGCAAATGGCCGCATTTGAAGATGGTGAGTTTATCTTGTTGCATGTAATATGCAAGAAAGATGCAACGGATCGATTGGATCAGGAGATCCCCTATGGCTTGGCGGTTACCTTGGAGGTGGCTGAAGGGGTTGAAATTCCCATCTATCAACAGCTTCGAGCCAAACTGAAACCACAAACAAAAGAACCAGCTCAATTGGTGCAGCCATAGGAAACCCATCATAAAAAGATGGATATCGGGGGGTGTCGCCCACCAAAATCTTGATATTTTATATTATTTCGAAACTTTGACCTTGAAAGAGGGCACTGCCCTGGGAGGATGTGGACATGACAGCGGTATCCGGTCTGGTGTGGTTGATTGTGTTGCTGGTATTCATTTTGGTTCCCTTGAGCGTTCGAGTGGTGCCCCAGGGCAGAGAATACACCCTGGAACGGTGGGGACGTTACATTCGAACCCTTTCTCCTGGATTCAACGTGATCATTCCCATTTTTGATCGCGTCGGGGCCAAAATGAACATGATGGAACAGGTGTTGGATGTCCCCTCCCAGGAGGTCATCACCAAGGACAACGCCATGGTTCGGGTGGATGGCGTGGTTTTTTTTCAGGTACTCGACGCCCCCAAAGCAGCCTATGAGGTCAGCAATCTCAACAATGCCATCTACAATCTGACTACCACCAATATTCGCACGGTGATGGGGTCCATGGACATGGACGAACTGCTCTCCAAACGCGATGAAATCAATGCCCGCCTCCTGACCGTGGTGGATGAGGCCACCAATCCGTGGGGCGTGAAGGTGACCCGGATTGAAATCAAAGACATCACCCCACCCCAGGATCTGGTGGAATCCATGGCCCGTCAGATGAAAGCCGAACGCAACAAACGGGCCTCCATCCTGGAGGCCGAAGGGTTCCGGCAGGCCGAAATCCTGAAGGCCGAAGGGGAAAAACAGGCCGCCATCCTGGCTGCCGAAGGAAAACGTGAGGCCGCCTTCCGCGAGGCTGAAGGCCGTGAACGCCAGGCCGAAGCCGAGGCCCGCGCCACCCAGATGGTCTCCAAGGCCATTGCCGAAGGCAACATCCAGGCCATCAATTATTTTGTGGCCCAGAAATATGTGGAGGCCCTGGGACACATCGCCTCGGCCAATAATCAAAAAGTCATTTTCTTACCCCTGGATGCCTCTGGGGTGCTGGGTGCCCTGGGTGGAATCACGGAACTCACCCGAACTGCGTTTCCCAAATCGGAGGTCAAGCATGATTGATTGGCCGTTCGGGAAGTTCAACATCCCTTGGGATGCCATGGACCATTGGCACTGGTGGATCGTGGCTGTGATCATGATCATTCTTGAAGTAATCTCTCCTGCATTTTTCTTTTTGTGGCTGGGAATCGCAGCCGGTCTGGTGGGAGGGTTGGTACTGCTGTTTCCATCATTGGGCTGGAAGGCGCAATGGTTGTTTTTTTCCGGTTTTTCCGTGGTCTCTTTGGGCGTTTGGCATTTCATGCTCAAACATCGACCCACAACCACGGATCGACCCACCTTGAATCGTCGCGGTACGCATTATGTCGGACGAACTTTTGCCTTGTCCGATCCCATTGAAAACGGTATGGGCCGGATCCGGGTGGATGATTCAACCTGGAAGGTGTCAGGACCGGATGCCCCCTTGGGTTCCAAAGTGCGGGTGATCGGAGTGGATGGCACCCTGTTGTTTGTGGAGTTGGTTTCAGCAGAGGGCTGAAGCAGGCGATTCTTTGGCCAGCAGAAAATCCGTGAAGGCAGACAGGTCATCAAAGGCTGGAATTTCCGGGAGATGCTGAATCGAATGCATCCCATGTCCGGTGCGCACCAAAGCCGGACAAAGGCCAGCGGCACGGGCAGCCAGCACGTCACGTACCGCATCCCCGATCATCCAGGTGGTTTCTGGAGAGAACCCCCACTCCTTTTGTGCGGCCAGAATCAGTCCCGGAGCGGGTTTGCGGCAGGCACAATGATCGTCAGGGGTATGCATGCAACAATAAATCCCGTCAATCCGTCCCCCCTCTTCTTCTGCCGCTCGTTTGAGTTTGTGATGAATGGCATCCAGAGTGGCAGGGGTGATCAATCCCTTGCCTACTCCGGCTTGGTTGGTGATGATCAGGATCCGATAGCCTGCCCGATGCAGACGACCCAGGCTGACAGAAACTCCTGGCAGCAGGATCAACTCTTCCGGGGTTCGGACATAATGGCTTCGGTCCTGGTTGCAAACCCCGTCACGATCCAGCAGCAAACATTTTTCTGTTGAGTTCATCTGTTCATGACTCCGTGGCTGTGTGCTATACTCAGCGCGGCCATAAATGGCATTTTTTTCACTCCAACGCCCACAAAAAAAATCTTTAACCACGGAAACCACGGAAAAGCACGGACAAAAAAAAAATCGATTGTTGGCTCCGTTTTTTCTTCCCTGTTTTCTGTGTTTTTTGCTGGTTCAAAAAAATGTGTCAATCATGGTCGCGCACAGTATACTTCATACCGTGTTGCTCAGTGGAATACAATGGAAAGGCATGAAAAAGCAACTTGCACTCATCTTTGTTTTGATTATGACGGGATTTCATCCGTTGATGATGGTCTCCCAGGCGTATGGCCAAGTGCCGCTTCCAGCTTTGGGTGCAGCCCCTGGAGAACGTCTCAAGTTCAATGTTCATTGGATGGGACTTCCGGCTGGTTTGGCCTTCATGGATGTCAAAACCACTTCGCCAGGACTCTACTCTTTGGTGGCTGGAGTCGAATCCATCGGTGCTGTCAAATTGTTGTATCCTATCAAGGATCGAATGCAGGCCGAAGGTCTTATGGTTGCCAATGATTATTCTGTCAGGTATTTTTCCAAACAGCAACAACGGGGAAGTGCGTCGCGTTTGATCGAATATCGCTTTGACCGGGAATGGGGCGAAGCCATCCGTACCCAGGAGGGGGAAGAAACCTTGGCTGTCGGAGGGGTGACACCACGGGTGAATGATATACTCACTGGTTTTTTTACGTTGCGCGCCTGTCCTTCTTTGGTGCCTGGTGCCCATCTCTATCTGCCCATGGTGGATGGTCAGAAGGTTTACCAGGTCTCGGCGACCGTGGGCAACAAAGAAAAATTGCATACCCCTTTGGGTTGGTTCGATGTTTTTCCCATGACTGTGGTGGTTGAAAATTCGGATCTGTTTCGTTTGCAGGGATCCATAGTGGTCTGGTTGACCCATGATCTCAGACGCATGCCGGTACGGGTGGAAAGTCGCATCGATTTCAAGAGGGTGGCTGCGGACTTGATTTCTTATGATGATGGTCGGGGTGATCGTCGGGATTTGAAGGATCAACAATAAATATTTTTCACATCCACCAGGACAAATAAAGAGACAGGATCCAGGGGCGAGAGCCACTATGAATCCATTTCATCTCTCTGTTACAATGATTCCAAATTAAGTCAGGAGGCATGCAGGTATCATGACAAGATCATTTGCCGTGGTCATTCCAGCCCGTTACGCATCAACACGTTTGCCAGGCAAGCCACTGCTGGATCTGGCGGGCAAACCGATGATTCAATGGGTTTATGAGGCAGCCACCGGCTCTGGGGCCTCCAGCGTGGTGGTGGCCACGGATGATGAACGTATTCGAGATGCGGTGTTGGGATTCGGGGGTCGTGTGGTCATGACAGCAGCAGATCATGCGACAGGAACCGACCGGGTGGCGCAAGCAGCTTTGGAACTGGCTGAAGAAGTCATCGTCAACGTGCAGGGGGATGAACCCTTTTTGGATCCGGCTTTGATCGATTTGGTGGCAGAACCGTTGCTGGTTGACCCGACTCTGCCCATGTCCACTTTGGCCCATCCATTGCTGGACCTTGAGGAGATTTTCAATGCCAATGTCGTAAAAGTGGCATGCAATCGTGCTGGCTTTGCTTTGTATTTTTCCAGAGCACCCATTCCATTTGATCGGGAGTTGTTCGCGGCCCGTCTGGCTCATGGACCAACTCATGGGGAAAGGATGGAATTCGGATTAAATCAGATCGGATGGTTGCGGCATGTCGGTTTGTATGCCTTTCGCGCAGATTTCTTGCAAACGTTTGCACGTCTGGAGCCAACGCCAATGGAACAACTGGAACGACTGGAACAACTGCGGGCTTTGGAACACGGGTATGGCATTCGGGTGTTGGTGACACCCCATGGGGTCAAGGGGGGAGTGGATGTGCCAGATGATCTGGTGCATGCGCGTCGGTTAATTGCCGCTATGAATGAAAAAGGATGAACCAATATGCATGAGAACGTACCTAAGCCAATCAAAAAAAGCGGTCGGGTACGTGTGTCCCAGCGTATTCCAGGGGAGGGACATGGCGTTCTGGTGCTTGGAGAGGAGCGGTTTCAAGTGCCCATGTTGGATATTGGGTTATGCGGCATGTGTATTTTATCCCCGAAACCCTTGGAACATGACATGCAAGTGGTGATCGAGGTGATTGATGTGTATTGTGTCGATGCCTATGTGTGCCGGGTGGCCTTTTGTCAGGAGTCCGAATTTGGGTGGCAAATCGGTCTGGCCATTGTTGAACATGACGCCAACTTGTTGGTGATCCAAATTCCTTGAATAATCATCATGAACATGTGGGATCCTGGCGTCTGGGTGATTTTGATTATCATTTGCCAGATGACCGGATTGCCCAACGACCCGTGCATCCAAGAGATGGAGCCAGATTATTGGTAAGCCATCCAGAGGGAATCACGGATGGCCGATTTACCGATCTGACCACTTGGTTACGGCCAGGAGATTTGTTGGTACTCAATGACGTGCGTGTGATTCCAGCCCGTTTGTTGGGCCGAAAACCAACAGGCGGACGGGTGGAAATTCTCTTGTTGCGTCCTTTGAACCTGGATCTGGGGATCTGGGAAGCTTTGGTTGGTGCCAACAAGCCAGTACGACCTGGCAGCATGATTCTGTTGGGAGATGGTTTTTACGCTGAGATTCAAACACGGGTTGAGGAACGGTTTCAGGTACGGTTGCGGGTGGATGAAGGTGATGTGGCAACAGCCATCGAGAGGTTTGGACATCTGCCACTTCCGCCGTATATCGTGGACTCGGATCAGGCCGAGGATCAGAAACGTTATCAGACGGTTTATGCCCGGCATCCTGGGGCAGTGGCCGCACCTACGGCAGGTTTGCATTTTACGCCAACCCTGTTGGCTGACTTGGCAGCCATGGGTGTGGAGATGGCTATGGCAACCTTGCATGTGGGATTGGGGACGTTTCAGCCTGTACGGTGTGAGGATCTTTCCCGTCATGTCATGCATCGGGAATTCTTCACGCTTTCACCTGACGCAGCCCGGCAGGTGAATGCCACACGTCTGCGCGGTGGACGGGTGGTCGCAGTTGGCACAACAGTGGTGCGTATACTGGAATCAGCAGCTTGCAAGGAGGGTAGGGTGGCACCGGTTATGGGAGAGACCGATTTGTTCATTCTGCCAGGATTCCGGTTTCAGGTGGTGGATTTGTTGATTACCAATTTTCATTTGCCAAAATCCACTCTCTTGATGTTGGTGGCAGCTTTTACGGGCATGACCAGATTGCAACGCGATTATAATCATGCAATTGCTTCTGGGTATCGATTTTATTCTTATGGTGATGCGAATTTGCTGTTTCCAGAGGGGTGATGTGACGGAGGAAAACCTTGGGGGGCGGTGAACCGCCCCCCAAACCCCCCACCCTTTTTTTTTAATTTTTTTATTTTTT